>JBOGIF010000203.1:0-28758 GCA_050742415.1 Acidimicrobiales bacterium
GTGTCGGCGGGTCCTCGATGTGGGTTGTGGCCGCGGCGAATTCCTGGCCGTCATGCGCGACGCCGGCGTCAGCGCCTACGGCGTGGACTCCGACGAGTCCATGGTGGAAGCGGCGAAGGCCCAGGGCCTCGAGGTCGTGCTCCAGGACGCGGTTGCCCATCTACGAGAGCTCCCTGCCGGCCAGGTCGACGGCGTGTTCTCCAGCCAGGTGGCCGAGCACCTGAGCACCGACGAGCTCATGGCGCTGCTCGACGCCGCCTACCAGAGGCTGGCCCCGGGAGGCGTCATGGTCGTGGAGACGCCCAACCCCGAGAGCCTGTTCATCTTCGCTGCCTTCTTCTACGTGGACCTGACCCATATCAAGCCCATCCATCCCGAGGCCATGCGCTGGGCCATGGAGGCAAGCGGCTTTCGCGACGTGCGCATCCAGCGCATCCTCCCGGTCCCCGACGGGACACGGCTGGAGCCCGTGCCGGCGGAGCTGGCCGGTGAGGCCGGGTGGTCGTCGTTGGCCGCCAACGTCGACCGCCTGAACGACCTGCTCTACGGCCCCCAGCACTACGCGGCCATCGCCACCAAGCCGGCCCGCGAGACCGCAGGATGACCGAACCCTCCGACCCGTCGCCGTCGCGACCGCCGGTCGCCATCGTGATCCTGACCTGGAACGCGTTGGACTACACCCGCCGGTGCCTGCAAGCCCTTCAGGACCTGACCGACCACCCGGCCTGGCGCGTGGTGGTCGTCGACAACGGCAGCACCGACGGAAGCGTCGAGTGGCTGCGCGAGCAAGGTTGGATCACCCTCGTCGAGAACGACACCAACCTCGGCTTCACCAAGGGCTGCAACATCGGCCTGGCGGCCTGCCGGCCCGACGAGGACGTCGTGCTGATGAACAACGACATCGTCGTCGTCGACCCCGAGTGGCTGGCCAAGCTCGCCGACGTCACCTACGCCGACCCGACAACCGGGGTGGTGGGCACCCGCCTCGTCGACGGTCAGGGCGTGATCAACCACCTCGGCAGCTACATGCCGCCGGTCTCGCTCTACGGCCAGCAGATGGGCGGGGGCGAGGCCGACATCGGCCAGTGCACGCGCGACCGCGAGGTGGAGTGCGTCGTCTTCGCCCAGGTGTACCTCCGCCGCGACTGCCTCGACGCCGTCGGCGGCCTCGACGAGGACTTCTTCGCCTACTTCGAGGACACCGACTGGTGCTTCCGGGCCAAGAGGGCCGGCTTCAAGGTGATGTACGCCGGTGGCGTCTCGCCCGTGCACTTCCACAACACCAGCACGCGCGAGAACAAGGTCGACTTCTGGTCGATCTACGAGCGCTCCCGCAAGGTGTTCTCACGTAAGTGGTCGAAGTGGCTGGAGGACGAGCGCTACGACTCGGAGCTGGTCTGGCACTCGGTGGTCACCCGCCCACTGGGCTACGCCCTTCACTCGCGCAAGATGATGCTGGCCATGCACTTCGCCGGGCTGAAGGTGGCCTACCGCAACGCCTACGGTGCCGACGACGGGCCCGTCGAGCACCCCCTCCTCGCCGACCTGGTGGCCCGCAGGGCCCGGCGCTCGGCGACCCAGTTGGCCTACTCGCAGGCCGACGCCTTCAGCCGCGTTCAAGGCGCCCGCAAGGTGGGCTGGACGATGCTCGAGGTAACGGGTCTCCCCAAAGAGTGGGTGGACGGGTGCAACTCCATGGACGAGGTGTGGGTGCCGGCGTCGTTCAACGTCGAGACGTTCCGGGCCAGTGGGGTGCGAGTGCCCATCCGCGTGATGCCCCTCGGCGTCGACCCCGACTACTACCACCCCGGCATCACCGGGTTCCGGCCGTCGCGCCGCTACACCTTCCTCTCGGTGTTCGAGTGGGGGGAGCGCAAGGCGCCGGAGGTGCTCCTGCGGGCCTTCGCCACCGAGTTCAAGGAGTCCGAGGACGTGATGCTCCTGCTCTCGGTCTTCAACCGCGACCCGTCGGTCGACGTGGAACAGGAGATCGCCCGCCTCGAGCTCCCGGTCGGCGCTCCCATCGTGGTGATGAGCAACCCCGAGTTCGCCGACGCCCAGATGGGAGCGCTCTACCGCTCGGCCGACTGCTTCGTGCTGCCGACGCGCGGCGAGGGATTCGGCATGCCGGTCCTCGAAGCGATGGCATGCGGTCTGCCCACGATCGCCACCGCATGGAGCGGGCCCGCCGACTTCCTGCACGGTGGCGTGGGCTACCCGCTGGACGTCAAGGCCATGGTGCCGGCAGAGGCCCGCTGCCCGTACTACGCAGGGTTCGAGTGGGCCGACCCCGACGCCGACCACCTTCGCTTCCTCCTGCGAGAGGTCTTCGACCACCCCGAGGCCGCTCGCGCCAAGGGGCTGGCAGCCGCCGGTGAGGTTGCCGCCAACCTCACCTGGGACCGCGCCGCGGGCCGGGTGAAGGAACGGCTGCTCGAACTGGGTTGAGGCCCGCCGGGTGACGACTGCGAGGGCTTCCAGCCCGCCCTGGGTGCCGCGCGTGCTGGCGCTGGTAGCCATGCCGGTCGCGGTGATCGCCTTCTCCGGCGGTTGGAGCCGGGGTGGGTTGGTGGTCGACGGACCGGGAGTGTCGCTCTACCTGCGCCTGGTGCTCGAGCACCTCCGCCAGGGCGGCCTTCCCTACTGGATGCCCGAGATGTGGGCGGGGGCGCCGATCTGGGCGCTGGCCCCGTCGTTCCCGTCGTTGCTGCTCACCCCTCTGGCCGCCCACGTCGGCCCCGACGAGGCCGTGAAGATGGCGACCCTGGCGGCCCAGGTGGTGGGCGCGTGGGGAGCCTTCGCCCTGGCCCGGTCCCTGTGGGACCGCTCGGTGGCCCCCGCCCTCGTCGCCGGATTGGTCTACGGCCTCCATCCCCTGGTCGTCACCTACGGGGCGCTGTTCGGCCAGGAGCCGTCGGTGTGGGTCATGGCCGCCACGCCATGGTTGGCTTGGAGCCTGCGCAAGGGCCTGCGCGGCGACGGTCCGCAGTTCGTGGCCATGGCCGGGCTCGTCGCCGCCTTCGCCGTCCTCGAGCAGGCCGAGCACGCCTACGGGCTGGTGCTGCTCGCTGGGTGCCTCTTGGCGGTCGAGCTCGGCCGGGCCCGCACCACGGGCACCGGCTTCACGGGAGCGGCCGCGGTCCTGGTGCGAGCGAGCGTGGTCATAGCGATCGGACTGGGGGCGATCGCCTTCTGGCTGCTGCCGTTCCTCACCATGACCCGGTCGTTCGTGCTGTCGCCGCCGGGGCTCGTGCGCCTTTTCCTGCGGGACAACACGCTGGCCCGCGACCCCGGCCTGTTCCTGCACCGCAGCGACGGCCTGAGGGGACCGGTGGAGTTCAGCGAGGCGGCAGCCACGCTCGGCAAGCTCGGCAGCTACTACCTCGGATGGGTCCCGATCGTGCTCACCCTGGTGACGATCGTGCTGGTGACGCGCCGCGACCGCGACGGCACCCTCACCGCCATCCTCTTCGCCTCGGCCGCGGCGGTGTGGATGTCGACGGGCGCCGTGCCCCTGGCCGCCAGCGGCCCGGCCCAGCGGGGTCAGCTGGTTGCGTTCGTGGTCGTCGGCGCCGTCGGCGGCTTTCTGGTGAGCAGCTTCTTCCGGTGCCTTCGCCTGCCGTGGCTGGCCCGTTTGGGCGGCCCCGCCACCGCGCTGGTGCTACTGGGACTCCCCTATCTGACGCCGTTCCTCAGCCTGCAGCGGGTGGTGCCGTTCCTATCGAGCATCCGGTTCCCGCGCTTCTACGCGATTGCCGCCCTCGGGCTCGCGCTCGGAACGGTCTACCCGCTGACTCTTGTCCGGGCCTGGGCGGCGCGGCGCGAGCCGCGTCTGGCGCCGCTACTGGGTGCCGCCGTGTCGCTGGCGGTGGCCGGCGCCTTCCTCGTCGACGTCCATCCCTACCGGAGCTTCTACGAGGTCGGACCGCCGGGCGACCGCGCCTTTCGAGCCGCTTCTACCGAGATGGGCCGGCCGCGCGGTGGCGTCCGCGTGGCCAACGACTACTACGGCGACCCGATACTCGTTGGCCGACTGCTCGGTTCGGGCCGCCGGCTGTCGGTCGGCTGGCCGCACTTCTTGGCCTCGCGGGACCTTTGGCCGTTGACCGCCGAGGCGCTCACCGGCCCGGTCGGCTACCGCCAGGCTGCGCTGGGCCTGTCGGCCACGGAGTTCGTGGTGAACCAGCGCCTCAGCGAGCCCGACGACGGCACCCTGCGGGTGGTCGACGTTCCCGTCGAGAAGAACCCCAAGCTGCTCCCGATGGTGCGGGCCTACGAGCAGGCCGTCGTCGTGCGCGACCGCACCATCGCCCCGCAGCTCGCCATCGCCCTGTCCCAGCGCAACGTGGCGACGGTCACGGGCGGCCAGCAGGAGGTGCGGGCGCTGGGCGCCATGCGCGCTGCGGTCGTCGAACCTCCCGACGCATGCGAGGCGGCCGCCTCGGGACGGCTCTTCGCGGGAGCCAGCGGAGAGGTGATCTCTGCCTGCGGGATGAGGCAATGGGTCGGGTACACGGTCGGGCACGTCCCTATGGGCTTGGGCGAGGTGGGTGCCGTCTTCGTGTCGCCCCGGGCCGGGCTGCGCGGCGTGGCGGTGTGGCTGGACCGCGATCCCGGTGCCATGCAGCTCGTCCTGCACCCGCTCGAGGCCGACGGCCGGACGTTCGGTCCCGAGGTGGCTCGGGCCACGGCGTCGCGTACCGACGAGAACGGGATGGCCCTGTTCACCTTCGACCCGCTGGCCGCGTCTGCCGGCGCCCGGTACGCCTTCCTGACCTCGTGCCCGACGTGTATCGGCGGCATCACACCGAAGCTGGCGAAGGCGGTAGCCCTCGACGGCAAGGGCAACCTGGTCGTCGGCGGGGAGCTCCAGCCGACCCGCAACGCCGCCTTCTCCCTGCTCTACGACAGGGTGCCCTCGGCACCGAAGGCCGCCACCGCGACGCTCACCACGGGCCGGATGGCCGGGCGGTGGGAGATCGCCACCTCGGGCGACCGCCCGTCGCTGGTCGTCGTGGCCGAGTCGTTCTTCCCCGGCTGGCAGGCGGAGGTCGACGGCGAGCCGGCACCGGTGGTGATGGCCGACGGCGCGTTCCTCGGCGTGTCGGTGGGACCGGGCCGTCACCGCGTGAGCCTGGTCTACCACCGCCCGGCCGCGGCGCTGGTGGGCCGGGTCGTCACCGCTCTCACCCTTGGCGCGGCGCTGGTCCTGCTGGTCTACCCCTCGGTCCGCCGCCGGCGCCGGGCGCGGCGGCCGGCGGCGTCCGCACGGTCAGGTCCCCGCCCCACCGTCGACGGCTCGGCGGGCTACGCACTCGAGGTGAGCGCCCCAGCGGTCGAACCAGCGAGGAAGGTGCGCCTCGATCCGGGTGGCCCGTACCCACGTCCGGCGGCGAGCGCCGGGCAGCGCCCAGGCCGCGAACGAGAAGAGGCTGTGCTGGCGGCGGTCGACGACCTCGAACCCGGCGCGTCCTAGCAACCTCACCATCTCGGCGGCCGTAAAGCGGGAGTGCACACCGACGCCGTCCCACTCCGGATGGATCCGGCGCCCTACGGCGATCACCGGATGGTCCTCCACCGTCTCGGCCAGCACCAGGTGGCCGTCGGGCCGTAGCACCCGGCGGATCTCGGCCAGCACCTGGACTGGGTCGTGGAGGTGGTGCAGCACGTGGATGCACCACACCAGGCTCATGCTGGCGTCAGCGACCGGAAGGTGGGCACCGTCGGCGACGGCGGCGGGGGCGTGACGCAAAGCGTCGAGCGCCCTGGGGAGCTCGTGCTCCAGGCCTACGGGATCGAGCCCGGCGGCCACCATGCGCTCCATCCAATAGCCGCGGCCGCAGCCCAGATCGAGGACGCGGCCGGCCCCGCCGTGGCGGACGAGCTGCGCCTCCAACCACGGGTTGAGCTCGGGGATATCCGAGCTCTCAGGGGTCACGGCCCTCGTACCGCCGCCCGTCCCCGACCCAAGAGAACCGACACGCCCAGGGCGACGGCCCCGGAGCCGACTACGACGAGCCCCACCCATGCCTGGCGCGGGGGCACTTCGCCGGGGTCGCCGTCGCCGGAGAGAAGGAGCTGGCGAGCCTCCTCGGACCCCGTCGGCGGCGACAGCGCGGCCCGGCCGTCGGCACCTCCGTCAGTGAGCCCGCCGGCCAGCTCACCGGCCAGCGGGCCGGGAGCAGCCACCGCCAGCTTGGCCTTGGTAGTGGTCGTGGAGCGGGCCACCGTCGTGGTGGTCGACGGCGCCGAGGTGGTCGACGTTGGCGGGCGCGAGCTGGTCGTGGTCGCCGGAGCCTGGACCTGAACCGCCACAGCCGCCGACTCTCCCCTCACGAGCGACGTTCCGGCCAGGGCACCACCTCCGCACGCCACGACCCGCAAGGACTTGGGCCCGAACCCGACCTGCTCGGGGCCGACTTCGAACTCGAAGGGCAGCTCCATGTCGGGAGCGAACGTACGGGATGCCACGACCGACCCCCCCGCCAGCAGCTCCACCTGGGAGAGAGGCAGGGTGGCCGATGCCCGGCCGCTGACCTTGAACCGGGCCGGCACCTGGCCGGGAGCGGGGGACGTCACGGTGACCGACGCCAACCCCAGGGCGCCCGTCGCCGCGCAACCGGGCGCGGCGCGAGCGGGCGAGGCCATCGCCGGCAGGGTCGCGAGGGCACCGCCGACAAGGCCAAGTGCCACCCGGAGCCAACGCGATGGGGAAGAAACGGCTACTCCTAGGGTCTGCGGCCGGCAGGGCTCGAACCGGTCCGGCGCAACGGCATGCTTGAACCGCGCGGCAGCTCTCGGACTATGCTCCGCGCACCTACTCTAGCTGGGGGCAACTGCGTGGGGGACGACTATCGGGGCTTCGAACGTGCTGCCGCGGTGCTCACCAGCCCCCGGCCCACACCGAGTCGCGTTAGTCCCCACACCGGTACCGCCGGGGTCGTGGTCCCCACTCACAACGACGGCGCAAACATCGGCCCCCTGCTGGCTCGACTCCTCGCCGAGCCCGACGTGAGGGAGGTCGTGGTCGTAGCCAGCGGCTGCGACGACGACACCGTCGCCATCGTGCTGGAGACGGCGAACGACCACGACGGCCGGGTGCGCCTCTACGTCGAGCCCGAGCGTTCCGGCAAGGTCTCCGCCGTGAACTTCGGCCTGGCCGAGACAAAGATGCCGTTCCGGGTGGTCGTCTCGGGCGACGTGCTCCCCGAGCCCGGAGCCATCGGCCTGCTGATCAAGGCCCTCCGCCGCCCGGGTGTGGGCCTGGCTGGGGGACGGCCGAGGCCGGTAAACCCCGATTCCTACGCCGTCGGCCATGCCGTGCAGCTCCTGTGGCGGCTCCACCACCGGCTCGCCCTCCACCAGCCCAAGCTGGGCGAGATGATCGCCATTCGGGCCGAGGCCCTGGTGTCGCTGCCGCGGACCTCGGTCGACGAAGCGTGCTTCCAGGCCCTGATCGAGAACGCCGGCTGGAAGTCCGCCTACGTAGCCGACGCCGTCGTGCTGAACCAGGGCCCGTGCACCGTGCGAGACTTCGTAAAGCAGCGCCGCCAGATCCACACCGGCCACCTCTGGTTGCGCCACCGCACCCACTACACGGTGCCCAGCCTGAGGGACGGCCTGCTCCTCACCGAGATGTGGCGCGATCTCACCGCCGCTCCCGAGAGGTTGCGTCCTCGTCGTCTAGCCTGGACCGCAGGGGCGGTCGCCATGGAAGCTGGAGCTCGGCTGTTGGCACGCTTCGACTTTTTGCGGGGAAGGGAGAACCATGTCTGGGACATGGTCAAGAGCACCAAGGCTCCGGCGGCTGACGCGTACGGGATGGTCGCTGGCGGCAGCTAGCTCCTGGCGGGCGCGGGGCTATCCCCGCCTGCTGCCCATAAACGTCACCGTCAGCACCAACTTCCGCTGCAACTTCAAGTGCCTGACCTGCAACGTCTACGAGCGCCAGGTCAAAGAGCTCGAGGCATCGGAGTGGGAGCAGGTCTTCGCGTCGATGGGCACCACGCCCACGTGGATGACGTTCAGCGGCGGCGAGCCGTTCCTGCGGGGCGACCTGCCCGACATCATCCTGTCGGCCACCCGCCTGTGCCAGCCGGCCGTGGTCAACGTGCCGACGAACGGCTGGTTCACCAAGCGCGTGGTGAACGGCGTGGAGCGAATCTGCCGTGAGGCTCCCGACACCCAGGTCGTGATCAACCTGTCGATCGACCACCACGTGCCCGAGCGCCACGACGTGATCCGCGGGGCCGAGGGCTCCTACGAGCGGCTGATGAAGACGATGGCGGGGCTGCGGGCGCTGGAGCTGCCCAACCTCACCGTCGGCGTGCACACCGTGGTCTCGAAGGAGAACGAGCACGACTTCCCAGCCATACCCCGGGGCTTGGCCCTGCTCGGTGCCGACTCCTACATCGCCGAGCCCGCCGAGGAGCGCGTGGAGCTGCAGACCCTCGGCACGGGCATCACACCGACCGCCTCCCGGTTCGGCACCGCCGCCGCCGCCGTCCTCGACGTGGAGCAGGCGGCCGACGGCACCGTGGCCCGTATGGCCCGGGCGCTGCGCGGTGAGTACTACTCCCGGGTCACCCGATTCCTCGACGGCGACGAGTCGGCCATGCCCGTCTGCCACGCCGGCTTCCTGTCGGTGCACATGGTGGCCGACGGCGACGTGTGGTCGTGCTGCGTGCTGAGCCGATCCTTCGGCAACCTGCGCGACCACGACTTCGACTTCCGGAAGGTCTGGTTCTCGGACGCGGCCGAGGAGTTCCGCACCTGGATGCGCGAGCGCCGCTGCTCCTGCCCCCTGGCCAACGCTGCCTACACCAACCTCCTCGCCGAGCCGGCGGCAGCCAGCCGGATCGCCAAGGGCATGGTCATGGCGCCCCGCAAGATCCCCGTGGTCGCCGCCGCGTGCGACGGCGCCACCGCCGGCTGCGCCTCCTGCCCCACCAAGTGACCTTGCGCTCCCCCCACCCCCTCTCCTTCTGGGGACGCTCAGGGCGGCTATACGACTTTGAACGTCCCCAGAACGGGTGCGACGACGGCGGGCTGGCGCGGTGATCCTCGTCACTGGGGCGTCCGGGTTCATCGGCGGCCATCTGGTGGCGGCGCTGGTCGCCGGTAAGGACGCCGAGGTGCGGGCGCTGGTGCGGTCCGAGGCCGCCGCCGGGCGGGTGCGCGACGCGGCCGGCGACGCGGTGGAGGTCGTCCGGGGCGACGTCACCGATATCGAGAGCCTGGCCCGGGCTGCCAAGGGTGCCGACCTCGTCTTCCACCTGGCGGGGGCGTACCGGGGCTCCAACGACGACATGCGCGCCGCCAACGTCGACGGCACCCGCAACGTGCTCGCGGCCTTGGCCGACGGCGCCCGGCTCGTCTACGTGAGCTCCACCTCGGTGTACGGCTGGGACCAGCGCTGGCCCGCCGACCACGCCAGCCCGCCCCGGCCGACCTCGGCCTACGGCAGCTCGAAGCTCGAAGCCGAGCGGCTCGTGCAGGGCTGGTCGGGCGGCCCCATCGTGATCGCCCGGCCCACCATCACCTACGGCCCGGGTGACGAGGCCGGAATGCTGGCCCGCTGCTACCAGCTGATGCGCCGCCACGTGCGGGTCTTTCCCGGCGACGGGCGAAACCGCATCCACCTGACCCACGTCGACGACCTCGTTCGGGGCCTGGTGGCACTGGGCGGCAACGGCGATGGCGTGTTCGTGTTCGCTGGGCCCGAAGCTGCACCGGTACGGCGCATACTCACGCTGCTGGCGGCGGGTGCCGGGCTGAAGCCGCCGTCGTTCGGCGTGCCGGCGTCGGTGCTGGCCGGCGTTGCCACGGGGGTCGAGGCGGTCTGGTCGGCGGCCAGGCTGACCGGGGAGCCTCCCCTCAGCCGCCATGGCGTGGAGGTGGCCACGCGCGACCGGGCCTACTCGTCGCAGCGGGCCGCCGACGAGCTGGGCTGGCTCCCCGACGTGACCTTGGACGACGGCGTGCCCGGGGTCGGCCGGTGGCTCACCACCACGCCCCTCTCCCGACCTTTCCGCGCAAGTTCGGGACATGGACAGCCGGGACGCGAAGAAGTCGCGGCGCCGTCGTCGGTGTCGGTCGTGTCGGGCAATGCCCGTAGCGATGGCAGCCTCGGGTTCGACTGGCGCAGCTACGTCGAGGACCCCGACGAGGGGCTCGGCACCGTGTACGAGCGCTTCGCGCTGGACGACGTGCTGGCCGACGCCGTCAAGCGGACCGGCGCCACCAGCGTGCTGCACGCCCCGCTCTTCGGCATGATGGGCTTCCCCGGCCTCGACGCCGTCACCCTGGCCCGCACGGGCGTGCGTGTTGGCCTCCTCGACTTCGAGCCCCAGCGCATGGCCGCGGTCAAGGCGCAGTGGGCCGAGCTGGGGCTCGAACCGGAGACCCACCTGGTCGAGGGCCCGGATGCCACGTCGTGGCCCGACCAGCTGTCCTCCTCCTACGACCTGGTGTTCAGCTTCGCCGCTCTGTGGTGGTTCGACGACCCGTGGGCCGTGGTCGCCGCCCAGGCCCGGTGGGCACAGAAGGGCGTGCTGGTGTGCGTGCCGAACAAGAACGTCTTCATGCGCATGCGAGCGTCGCTGTGGCACAAGGACCTGTTCACCGAGCTGAACGAGGACTCCCTCGACCGCCGGCTCCTCGCCCGCACGGGTGAGGACCTCGGCCTGAAGGCGGTCGACACCGGCCTGTTCGATATCCCGCCGTTCCCCGACACTTCGGTCCCGCTGGCCAAGGTGGCCCGCGCCGCGCTGGCCCCGTTCCGGTCGAAGTCCAAGTCGAAGTCGAGTGGCGACGCTTCGGAGCCAGAAGGCGAGGGCGAAGGGGCCTGGGCGTGGTCGATCCTGCCGTACCTGCGGGGCGCGGACCCGGACCTGCCGGCTCGGGTGGCGAAGCTGTCGCAATGGGAGCGCTACGTGCCCAAGGCGGTGGCCCCGGGCCTCGCCCACCACCGCTACACGTTGTTCGTCGACCCGTTGGCCGAGACCGGTCCGGCCGCCCCCGCCAGCGCCGTCACCACGTAGAGGCTCAGGCCGGGCAGCCGCTGGGTGAGCTCCTCGTCGAACGCCGATGCCCGCTCCAGCTCCGCCGGGTCGGACGTGTCGAACAGCTGGCGCAGCGTCTTGAACCGTACGGCGAACGCCAGCTCGTAGGGCAACCAGCTGAACATCTCGGAGTGCAGCACCTCGGCGCGAGCGGCCCGGAAGGCAGCCAGCGTCCGGCGGTAGCCCTTGAACAGGTGGCGCTCCTGGCGGAACCACATCAGGTTCACCCAGTGCACCGGGCACCACAGGCGGGGTTCCACGATCACGACGCGCCCGGTCGGGCCAACGGCCCGCACCGCATGGCGCACGAAGTCGGCCGGGTCGTCGAGGTGGTGGAGCAGGTTCTTCACCCAGATGAGGTCCTGGCTCCCGGGGGCGAGGCCCGCCACCAGCTCTACCGCGTCGCCGTGGCGGAGCTCACCCTTCAGGTAGGTGCGAGCCAGCTCCACACCGGCAGGGCTGAGGTCGGTGCCGGTGTACGAGTACGCCAGCCCCCGGCGATCGGCCACCCTTTGCACGGCGGCGGCCACCAGACCCTCACCGCAGCCAGCCTCGAACATACGCACCGGCGCGTCGGCCGTTCCCCTTCCCTCCGGCAACCCGTGGTCGAGGATGCGTTTGGCCAGGCGGTCGTAGAAGGCACTCAGCAGAGGATGAGCCATCTGCTCGGCGATGGCCGCGGCCATCTTCGGATAGTGGCTGTCGTAGGCCTGGCGCTGGTAGGCGAGCTGCTCCTGCTTCACGTTCACCCTCCGGGCCGGTCGGCGATCGCCCGTACCACCATCACGTCCTTCCGGAACGGCACCAGGTCGTAGACGGCGAGCACGGCGCCGACGGCCAGATCCCGTGGTCGGGGACGGCGATCGGAGCGTACCGCCTGCCACCAGCTGGAGCTGAAGCGGCCCTCTCGATAGCCGTCGAGACGGTAGCCGTTGGCCACGAGGGCCTCGGCCATGGCCTTGCGGGTGAACAGGTGCACGTGTCCCGAAGGCCTCTGCTCGCCGAAGGGGTTGCCGTAACGCCGCCGCGACGATGCCTCCACTCCCGGCGGCTGCACGCCGAGCAGCAGGGAACCCACCACGAGGAACGAGTCGAGCCGGGGCGTGGACAGCACCAGGCAGCCGCCCGGGGCGAGGACCCGGTGGACCTCCTCGAGTAGGGCATCGGTGTCGCCCAGATGCTCGATCGTCTCGAGGCTGACCACCACGTCGAACGAGCCCGACGGGAACGGCAGCGGCCCGGGAAGGCGGGCAGTGACCTGGGATACGTGCCGGCGTCGAGGTGCCAGCGGCTCCGGCGCGCCGACGTCGACAGCGACGGCCAGGAGGGCGTCGGCTCCCAACTCGGCGGTGACGAAGCCGTCGCCGGAGCCGAGGTCGAGCAGGCGCTTGCCCGCCAACGGCGGCAACAGCGCCCGGGCCTGGCGCACCCGATGGTCGAGGACCGGCCCCTTGCGGCTCGGCCGGTAGCCCCGGTACCGGGGATCGGCCCCGGCCCATTCTCCGGGGGGCTGGGTCCGGGCGTCGGCCCTAGCCGACGCTGCCCCTAGCCAACAGAGCCCTCAGCCGTCTCAGCCAACAGAGCCTTCCATGTTGATCTCGATAAGCCGCGACCACTCGACCGCGTACTCCATGGGCAGCGTGCGGGTGACGGGCTCGATGAAGCCGTTGACGATCATGCTCATGGCCTGCTGCTCTGAAAGGCCGCGGCTCATCAGGTAGAAGAGCTGGTCCTCACCGACCTTCGACACCGTGGCCTCGTGGCCCACCTGGGCGTCGCGCTCGGCGATCTCCATGTAGGGATAGGTGTCGGAGCGGCTGTCGGCGTCGAGGATCAGGGCGTCGCAGCGGACGTGGCTCTTTACGTTGTGGGCGCCCTGCTCCACCTTCACCAAGCCGCGGTAGCTGGTGCGGCCGCCGTCCTTGCAGATGGACTTCGACACGATCGTCGACGTGGTCTCGGGGGCGGCGTGGACCATCTTGGCCCCGGCGTCCTGGTGCATCCCCTTGCCGGCGTAGGCCACCGAGAGCACCTCGCCCGAGGCCTTGGGGCCGACCAGGTACACCGACGGGTACTTCATCGTGAGGCGGGACCCCACGTTGCCGTCGATCCACTCGACCCGGGACTCGGCCTCGGCCCGGGCCCGCTTGGTGACCAGGTTGTAGACGTCGGTCGACCAGTTCTGGATGGTCGTGTAGGTGATGTGGGCGCCGGGCTTGGCCACCAGCTCGACGACCGCGGAGTGCAGCGACTCGGAGCTGTACACCGGGGCGGAGCAGCCCTCGATGTAGTGGATGGTGGAACCTTCGTCGGCGATGATCAGCGTGCGCTCGAACTGGCCCATGTTCTCGGCGTTGATCCGGAAGTAGGCCTGCAGCGGCATCTCGACCTCGACACCGGGCGGCACGTAGATGAAGGAGCCGCCGCTCCACACCGCGGAGTTGAGGGCGGAGAACTTGTTGTCGGCCGCGGGGATCACCGTGGCGAAGTACTGCTTGACCAGCTCGGGGTGCTCCCGTAGGGCGCTGTCCATGTCCATGAACAGAACGCCCTGGGCCTCGAGGTCGTCGTGGTTGCGGTGGTAGACGACCTCAGACTCGTACTGCGCGGTGACGCCGGCCAGGAACTGGCGCTCGGCCTCGGGGATGCCCAGCTTCTCGTAGGTGTTCTTGACCGACTCGGGCAACTGGTCCCAGCTGCTGACCTGCTTCTCGGTGGGCTTGATGTAGTAGTAGATGTCCTGGAAGTCGATGTTCGGCATGTTCTGGGCGAACCAGTTCAGCATGGGCTTGCGCTCGAAGATCTTGAGGGCGCGCAGGCGGAACTGGCGCATCCACTCGGGTTCGCCCTTCATCCACGACATCTCGTTGACGATGTCGGCGTTCAGCCCCTTCTTGGGCTTGAAGACGTAGTCCTCCACGTCGGCCCAGCCGAGCTTGTAGCGCCCGAGGTCGAGCTCAGTCGTAGCCATCAGCGCACCTCCAGAATTTCTCCTACGTCGATAGTAACAAATACCCCAGGGCTACCTTCCCTAACGGGCCGCGGCGTCGGCGACGAGCTGGCGGAACAGGCCCTGCTGCTCCGGCCAGTCCTCCAGCAGCTCTGGGTGCCACTGCACCGCCACGACGTGCGGGCTCCCCGGAACCTCGATCGCCTCCACGGTGCCGTCGTCCGCCCACGCCACGGCGCGGGTCCCCGGGGCAGCCTCGTCGACCGCCTGGTGGTGGAGCGAGTTTACCTCGACCTCGGTGGCGCCCAGGGCCGCTGCCAGGTGGCTGTCCGGCTCGATGCGCACCCGGTGGACGCCCTCGCGCCAGCGGTCGGTGTGGTCGTGGACCTGGCCGGTGGCCGCCGGCACGTGCTGGACCAGCGAGCCACCGAGGGCGACGTTCAGCAGCTGCATCCCCCGGCAGGTGGCCAGCAGGGGCATGTCGGCGGCCACGGCCAGCTCCAGCAGGCGGATCTCGAATGCGTCGCGCGCCGGGTCGACGGCCTTGGTCTCGGCGACGGGCCGGGCTCCGTACCGCGACGGCTGCACGTCGCCGCCACCCGTCATGAGCAAGCCGGACACGGCCGCCACGAGCTCCTCGGCACCCGCGGGATCCATGACCGGGAGGATCACCGGAATGCCTCCTGCCCTCTCCACGCCCTCGACGTAGAAGCGCGACGCGGTGTGGAGAAGGGTCGGCCCCGTCACCGTCTCCACCAGCCTGGGGTGCGACGTGACGCCGATGACCGGCCTCACCGGCGGTCCCGGAACTGCTCGGCCACGAGCTCCACCAGCGCGTCGAGGTCCGCCACCGAGTCCCCGCCCTCCCGGAAGAAGGCGCCGCGGCCCGTACCCCCGCTCTCGATCTCCGACAGGAGCCGGCCGGCCTGCTCGGCGTCGTCGCCCACCAGGACCACGGTGGCCCCTTCCGCCGCCAGGCGGAGAGCCAGCTCGGGCCGACCCAGGGTCACCACGGCCACGCGCCCGAGTAGCCGCTTGCCGGTTCCTGTCTGTTCTTCAGCCAAACCACAGACCCTTCTGCCTAGCGTGGAGGGGGAGATGGCGCTGTTCGATCGCTGGAAGGGTAGGCCCGAGACCGTGCCCGTCCGCGACCCCGGCCCCGTTCAGTACGAGCGCAGCGACGTCCAGCCCCCTCCCTGGCCCAGGCCGCTGGCCGCCATCCGCAAGGAGGTCTTCCCGGCGTCGTTCGTCCAGTCGGGCCCGCTGGTGGCCACCCACCCCTCCTGGGTGGTCGCCGCCACACTGGGCCGGCGGACGATCGGCTACACCCACGTGATCAGGGCCGAGAGGGAGGCGAGCGGCTGCTACTTCGACGAGATAGCGGTCCGTCCGAAGCACCGGCACCAGGGCGTGGGCCGCGAGCTGGTCCGCCAGTCGGCCATCTGGATGCTGGAGGAGGGCTTCGAGACAATCTTCGCGGTGGCGCTCAAGGACGCCGAGAAGCTGCGGCGAGAGGCCTGGTTCGAGTCGATGGGCCTGAGGGACTCCGGCTGGTCCGCCTACCGCGCCGACCTCGTCGAGCTGGTCGAGAAGCTGAACCGGCGGTAGCCCGGCCGTGACCACGCCGTGACTTCGCCGTGAGCGAGCGGGTCGAGCTCGTGGCCTACGGCGACGACGCCGCCCCTTACGACCACGGTCCCCAACACCCACTGCGACCGGCGCGGGTGAGCCTCACCCGCCAGCTCATCGTCGACTACGGGTTGGTCGACGGTGAACGGGTGGTGGAGACGTCGGCCCGGGACGCGACCGACGACGAGCTGGCCCTCGTGCACACGCGCGAGTACGTCGACGCTGTCCGCCGAGCCGGCCACGCCGAGAGCGGGCCGTGGGGCCGATTCGGGTTCGGGGTGGGCGACAACCCCGTGTTCCCGGGAATGCACGAGGCCGCGTCCCGAGTCGTGGGCGGATCGCTGGCGGCGGCGGAGGCGGTGTGGTCGGGACGGGCCGAGCACGCCTTCAACCCGGCGGGAGGCCTGCACCACGCCATGGCCGACCGAGCCAGCGGGTTCTGCGTGTACGACGACCCGGCCATCGCCATCGCCTGGCTCCTCGAACAGGGTGCGGAGCGGGTCGCCTACGTCGACGTCGACGTGCACCACGGCGACGGGCCTCAGGAGATCTTTTACGGCGACCCGCGGGTGCTCACCATTTCGATCCACCAGGACGGCCGCACGCTGTTCCCCGGTACCGGGTTCGCCGAGGAGCTGGGAGCCGACGACGCCGCCGGCACGAGTGTCAACGTCCCCCTGCCTCCTCTCACCGGTGACGAGGGTTGGTTGCGGGCGTTCCACGAGGTGGTGCCCCCGCTGGTCGAGGCCTTCAAGCCTTCGGTCCTGGTGACCCAGCTGGGCTGCGACTCCCACCACACCGATCCCCTGGCCAGCCTCTCGCTGACCACGGCCGCCTACCGGGAGGCGGCCGCCGTCCTGCACGACCTGGCCCACCGGGCCGCCGGCGGCCGATGGCTGGCCACGGGCGGGGGCGGCTACCAGTGGGCCCGGGTGGTGCCGCGGGCCTGGACGATCTACTTCGCGCAGATGGCCGGCGCCGAGCTACCCGACCAGCTGCCGGCGTCGTGGCTCGAGCGGGCGCAGGAAGAAGCCGGCGAATCCCTCCCCGACCGGCTGTCGGAGCCGGCAGTGGAGGCGCCCGACGCCGACGACGCAGCCGTGGCGAGATCGGTGGAGGCGGTCCGCAAGATCATCTTCCCGTTCCACGGCCTGAGGTGACCGGCCCTGCCCCTCGTTCTGGGGTCGCCACAACACAGTTCGCCGCTTGACCTTGACCCCGGAACGAGCTGTGCCTTAGATCTCGGCGAACAGGCCTCCGGCGAGAGGGTACGCGTGCTGGCAGGGCTCCGGGCGAACCCGGCCCCCACGCCCGTCGACGCCGCGGATCGCGGTCAAGTCGTGCCCGGCCGATGCCGATCCATGGCTCACGCCGCGACGAGGGAGCCAGGGCATGTTCCGGAACACAAGGTCCAACCGCCTCCACCTCGCAGCCGCCATCGCCGTGAACCTCGCGCTGGCCGTCGTGGTCGCGCTCGGGATCATGCTGCGCCCCCTCAACGTCGGCATGGTGCTACCGGCGCTCCCCGCGGCCACTGCAACCGATGCGATGACGCCGTCCGGTGCGGCAGCCGGCGTTGGTGCCGAGCAGGCAGCCGGCGCAGGTGGTGGATCGGCATCCGCAAGAGCCAACACCCGCCGCGGCACAACGAAGAGCAAGGTAGTAGTGGCGGGCAATAGCGCTGCGGCGGGCACCGCGGTGCTGGCGGCGACGGGTCCGGGACCATCGTCGGTCGTCGTGACCCAGGGCCCGGTCCCACGGGTGGAGCCGACCAAGGCGGCGCTGCGGGCCGCCATCAAGGAATTGGACGCCCGAACCAACCTGTTCAGGCCGACCGAGAACCAGGTCCGAGAGTTCGGCGACCAGACGTGCACGGCCTTCGACCAGGGCTACTCGGCCGCCCAGGTGAAATCCGCCGTGCTCGACTCAGCAAAGAAGAAGGTCCCGTTCCTGCGAATCTCGTCGGCCGACGCCGACTACGCCATCAGGACCGCGGTCGGCCTCTTCTGCCCCGGCCACCAGTCGTTGGTGCCATAGGTGCTGCGGCCCGGCCGCCAGCGGCGAGTGTTAGCCGCGAACGTGGTTGAGGCGTATGGCCGCGAAGTGGGCACCCTGGGGGTCCCGGACCACGGCGAACCGGCCGATCGGAAGGTCGAAGGGGCCGACCACGACGGACCCTCCCAAGTCCTTGGCCTTGGTGATGCTGGCGTCGCAGTCCTCGACGCTGAAGTACACCATCCAGTGGGCCGGAACCTCGTCGGGCACCCGCCCTGTCATGTCGATCAGCCCGGCGATGGAACGGTCCCCGAGCTTGAGCTCGCTGTAGGAGCCCGTCGGCATCTCATGCGTCTGGCTGCCCCAGCCGAAGACCGCCGTATAGAAGGCCAGCGAGCCGGCCACGTCGCGGGTGTTGAGCTCGTTCCAGGAGAATGAGCCGGGCTCGTTCACCAGCTCGGCACCGATGTGGTCCTGGGGCTGCCAGACCGAGAAGGGTGCGCCCTGCTGGTCGGCGAACACGGCCATGCGGCCGGCGGTGAAGACGTCCCCCGGCTCCATCAGCACCGACCCTCCGGCCTGCCGGACCTTGGCCGCCGTCTCGTCGGCATCCGCCACGCTGACGTAGGTGGTCCAGTACGGCGGGCCCGGGGCCTGCTTGGGCCCGTAACCGGCGACGAGCTTGCCGCCTTTGCGGAACAATCCGTAGCCGCCGGTCTCCTCGACGGGCCCGGCATCTTCCGCCTCCCACCCGAACAGCGCTCCGTAGAAGGCTTTGGCCGCGTCCACGTCCGACCCGATGTCGACCCACGACGGCGTTCCCGGTGCGTACTCCGTGCGCTCGCCCATCGCCTTCTCCCTCCCGTCGCCTGTTCCTTCGGCGGAGGCCGAGCGTAGCGGCCGGTCGAACGACGAGACCGGGGAGCGGGTTCATCCCGACCAACCCGATTCCCCGCCCGGGCGGTAACCTGACCGGCGAACATGATGCCGGCTCGCGTCTGGGCCACCCTGCCCGCACTGGCCGGCCTCGTGCTCGGCGGGTGCCGCGACTCGTCTCCCGCCCGAACATCGGGCACCAAGCCGACGGCAACGGTGACGATCACAGTGCCGGCGGTCTCCACCTCCATTACGACGCCAGCCGTGGCACCGACCGCCGTGCCGTCGACCGCCTTGGCCTCGCCGGCCGAGGTCGCGGCGTCGCTCGTCTCGGTCGAGGGCGCTATCCGGGAGCCGTCCACCCCACCGGCCGACATCGTCGCCCTGGGCCGCGCCCAGCAGGTGGCGTACCGGGTGCTCATCGCCCGGCCCGAGTGGCAGGCGGAGGTCGTGGCCCGGGTGCCACCGGCGCTGAACGCAACCGTGGCCGCGAACGCCGATGCCGGGCGCGAGCTCTCGCTCCTCACCGGGGTCGTACCCGCGAACCGACCGCGCCCTCGATGGCTGATCGTCGCCCCCGAGCCAGCCTCGGTCCTGGTGGCTCTCTACAAGGAGGCGGCGGCCTCCGTCGGCATCGCTTGGCAGGAGCTGGCTGCCATCCACTTGGTGGAGACGCGAATGGGCCGGATCCGGGGCGACAGCATCGCGGGGGCCCAAGGACCCATGCAGTTCATCCCGTCGACCTGGAGGATCTACGGGGCCGGCGGCGACATCCGCTCGACACGCGACTCAGTCTTCGCGGCCGCACGGATGCTCCGAGCGCGGGGGGCGCCCGGCGACGTCGGCCGAGCCCTGTTCGCTTACAACCCGAGCCCGCGCTACGTGAGGGCGGTCAGTGCCTACGCCACGGAGATCCGTTCGAACGAACGGGCCTACCTCGGATACCACGCCTGGCAGGTGTACTACCGCGACCAGCTGCTTCCCGAGGGCACGGACTGGACCTGAGGTGAGCGGGCTGGACGTCAGGACTTGCGGCGAGCCCGGGCAGTTGCCCGGTCATTGGCGGCGCTGATGGCCTCGGCGAGCTCCTGCTTTGTCATCGACGATCGGCCACGGACGTTAAGGTCGCGGGCGCGGTCCAGCAGCTCGTCCTTGGTCTGGCCTCGCACGTCGACGCCGCCGGTGCTGGTCCCACCCTTGGTCCGGCGTGCTTTGGAATCGGCCGCTCGCTCGTCGGACGGCCCCGGCCCGTGCTTCTTCGGCTCCCAGTGGTCGCCCACCTTCTCGTGGGTGTGCTTCCCACATGGCCATCGTCCGATGCGTCAGGGCGGTCCCCCGCTGAGGCTGTCGGCTGTGACCAGGAGGTCTCTTACCTCCTCGTCGGTGGTCTGGGCGAAGTCGTCGTACCACTGCCCGACAGCGACGAAGGCATCGGACGTGACCTCGCACACCACCTCGTCAGCCAACTCCCGCATCTCCTCGCAGGCTCCGGGTGGAGCGACGGGGACCGCCACGACGATTGAGCCCGGCCTCTGCTGGCGGAGAGCCGAGAGGGCTGCCCGCATGGTCATGCCGGTAGCCAGACCATCGTCGACCAGGATGACGGTGCGGCCTGCCACAACGGGTGCCGGCCTGTCGCCGCGGTAGATGCGCGATCGTTCCTCCAGCACCCGCTGCTCGGCCGACGCCACCGCGTCGACCACCGAGGGGGACAGGTGCAGCCCTTCGACCACGGCGTGGTTCAGCACCCGCCCGCCGCCCAGCGTCAACGCTCCCATCGCCAGCTCTTCGCGACCCGGTACCCCGAGCTTCCTGACCAGGAGGACGTCCAGCGTAAGGCCGAGCGAGGTAGCCACCTCGAACCCCACCGGGACGCCGCCGCGGGGCAGGGCGAGCACCAGAGCGCCGGCGCGGTGACGGTAGGCCTCCAGGCCCGACGCGAGCCGTCGCCCGGCGTCGGCACGATCACGGAAGCGGGCCCTCAAGACGTCCACTCGGCGTCGGGAGGTCGCACCCGCGCACATCGGGGGTAGCCGCAGCGGTCGGACATCCGCACCCGGCAGACCAGGCCGCCCACTCGTAGCGCAGCGGCGAGCGTGTCGCCATCGCAGTCGCCGAAGTGGAGCTTGGCTCGACGGAACATCAGGAAGTCCCCGTCGACGGTTCCCCAGCTCAGATAGAAAAAGCGGTCGCCCCGGCGGCCATGCACGAACGGCCCGCCGAAGTCTGGGGTGCCGTCGTCGGCCATCCGCGTCGTGACGTCAAAGGACCACGTCGGCTCGTCGGCGTCACCGGGGACCAGGTCGACGACCTCGCCGCGACGCTGCACGCCGACGTGCACGTTCTCGTACCGCCCGCCGGCGCCGGCGGGCGCGCAACTACGCCCCGGCATGTCGTAGCCCTCGATGGTGACGACCAGGGAGCCAGTACCTCTCCGGGCCGGTCGATCAACCACGGGCGGACCGTAGCTGGCGGCCTGGCTCGCGGCGGGACGCAGCGCCCACAAGGCGGCGCTCAAGTTTTCGGACAGGTTGCCGATAGTGGTCGGACGCCAACTGAACCGAAGCTCGGGAGGAACCGGCAGATGCTCTCAGGACCAGTCGCGGCCGCCATCGCCAAGCTCACCGGGCTCGGCACGCTTGCCAAGACGGCGATCGCCACCGCCGCCGCCGTCACCACCGTCACCATTGCCGGGAGCGCCGCCGCCATCCTGGCCGGCCCTGCTGGCCACGGGCCCGAGGGCGGGGCAGAGGTCACCACCAACGCAGCCGCCTCGACCGGAGGAACGGGCGGGACCTCCGCGGGAACAGCCGCGGGCGTGTCGGCGGGCACCGCCGGCAACACCGTCAGCTCGGGAACCAACGCGACCGTAACCCCGCCCGTGCCGACCATTCCCCAGGTCCCGGCCGCCTTGGGCGGTGTGCCCGACGTCTCGAACCTGCCGGTCGAGCTGCCCTCGTGCGTCAAGGACCTGGTCGGCACCGGAGCAGGGACGGACCCGACCCGTGTACTCGCTGAGATCCCGGGTTGTGTGCAGTCCGTCCTCGCCGCCCTGCCCGGGCTGCCCGGACTGCCCGTGGACGTGAAGGAGTGCATCTCCTCGGTGCTGGCGATGGCGACCTCGGCGGCCTCCGCCGGTGGCTCCGGTGTGCCGGGCGTGCCCGCCGTGCCTGGCGTCTCGGGGCTGGACGTGGGGGCCTGCGTCCCCGTCGATACCTCCGCATGCATGACCAGCGCCATGGGACTGGCCAACTCGGCCGGATTCTTCGGCGGAGCCGGTGGGATCCCCGGAGTCGGGAGCATCCCCTTCTTCGGAGGGGCGAACGGAGGCATCCCGGGCGTGGGCGCCATCCCCGACTTCAGTGGCATCTTGGGCGGCTGTGTTCCCTTCGACATCGGACGCTGCCTGAGCTCGGTCCTCGGAGGCCTGCCTTCGACCGGTGCCGTCGGCCAGCTCGACCTGTCCTCGTGCCTACCGACCGGTGCCGTCCCGGGCCTACCGTTCGGGCGCTGATCGGCCGCTAGCCGGCGGCGTGGCGGGCGCTCGGCTCAGCGGGACCAGCGGCCCACGATGGAGACGAGCTCGCTCGCCATCCACCACTGAGCCGGTCGACCGGGCCGGACCGGCCTGAGCTCGAGTGGCTGGAGGATGCCCCTGGCCGCCAACGCCTCAACGGCTGCCCGGGCCGTCGGCATCGACACACCGAGGACACCAGCGACCATCGGCGCCGTCATCACGAGATGCTGCGGGATGAGGTCGAGGAGCCTTCGCGCGGCGGCGTCGGAACGAACATCGGCCAGCAGGCCGTCCCAGCGCTGGCGCAGTTCCGCGGCTGAGCCAAGCAGGTCCACGACCTGTTCCGCCGAACGGCTGATGGCGTCCGCCACCCACCCGACCCAGCCGGCGACGTCGCCCTGCCGCCAACGGGTCAGGCCCGAGAGATAGCCGCCGGTGTCGCGGGCGATCACCACGCTGACCGGCGGAGGGACTGCGATTCCCACCCGGCGGACGAGCACCCAGGCAATTAGCACCCGTCCCAGGCGGCCATTCCCGTCGCCGTACGGGTGGATCGCCTCGAACTGCGCGTGGACGATTGCCGCCAGCGTGACCGGGTCTAGCTTGCTGGTGTTGATTCCCCGCACGAGGTCTCGCATGAGGCGGCCGACGTGCTCGGCGGGCGGTGGAACGTATGCGGCCTCCTGGGGGGTGGGGCCGCCGATCCAGTTCTGCACCATCCGGAAGTTGCCGACCAGCTCGTCGGGTAGTGCCCCGTGCGCCATGAGCCGGGCGTGCCAGCGGTGCAGGTCGTCCACCGTCAATGCGGTGCCGGAGCGAGCGTGCCGGAGCGAGGCGTCGACCACCGCCACGTTGTCGGCGACCCATGCCGAGGTGGCGTCTACAACTTCGGCATCCAGCTGGGCGACGGCCACCAGCTCGGCGGGAGCACGCACCCCCTCGATGTACGAGGAAGCGACACCCTCTGCTCGAAGCAGCAGCCGGGCGAGAGGCTCGAATCCATGCGTCAGCCGCTCGTCGACGCGCTGCAGCGACGACGACGCCCTCTCCGTGGCCCGGACCACGCGCGCCGGCAGGTCGATCCCGCGCGGCAAGGTCTCCGGGATGAAGGCGTCGATCCGCCGGCCATGCCACGAAACCGTGACCGTCGTTCCTCCGGCCATCAATCCTTTTCCTAACCAGCTCGGTTAGGTAAGGATAGTAGGATTAACCTTCTAAACGCGTGACCCATACCGCGAGGGCTCGACCCGTAGGTGCCGTCCTTCTTGGATTCACTCGCCGCTCGGTTCGGGCAGGAGGTCGCGCGCCGCGGCGTGGGCCTCGTCGAGTGCGGACGCCATCGGCACACCGGCCGCGGCCCGGAGAGCGACGTACTGCCCGGCCAGGAAGGTGGCCAGTGGCGCGGTGAGCCGCTCGGTGCCATGGGCGACGTCGCGTGCGAGATCCAGGATGGCGCTGATCGACGCCTCGTCCAGCCCCACAGGCGCGCCCGCGGACCGTTCCAGATACTCCCGGTAGCGCTCCGACCAGATACGGCCGGTCTCGTTCGTCACCGGCTGGCGACCGCGGCCACGAGTGCCTGGGCCCGCCGGAGGTCGACGGGCCGGTTGACGTTGAAGGTCGTGTGCCCGCCAAGGTCCACGGTGGCCAAGGCTCGGGGCAGGAGCAAGGTGGCTCGGGCGCCGTAGCCAACCCCTTCCTCGGCCGCCCTCCGGAGCACATCGCACCGATACGCAGCCATCAGAGGGTTCGGGAGCCCTCGCTCGTCGAGAGCGGCGGCAGCCTCCGGGCGCGGGCCCGTCTCCAGAGTGGCGATGAGTTGGCCGAGGGCGTTCGTCGTGACCAGTGGGAGGTCGCCGGCCAGCACGAGGACCACCTCGCAGCTCGCGATGGCGGCCACGCCGGAGAGCACGGCGGGAACGGGGCCACCGCCCGGCCGCTCCTCGTGAAGGAAGCTGACGCCGGCCACCAAAGTCGGTCGCCGAGGGCCCACCACCACGAGGTCACCGCAGAGCGGCCGGGCGGCGGAGAGCACCCGGTCGAGAAGGGGTTGGCCGCCGACCTCCAGGCGGAGCTTGTCCATGCCACCCATCCGACGCGCCGCTCCTCCAGCGGCGACGACGGCGCCCACCAGCGTGGGGTTCAAGCCACGGCCACGAACCCGTCGGCGGTGGGCGGTGGCTGCTCCTGTCCGGGCTCCGGCCCCGTCGCCCAGCGTTCGGCCATGTCGACGGGCATGCCGCGAACCTACGGGCAGCACGTTGCCGCGGCTTAGACGGGATGTTTCACCAGTGGGAACCGTTCCTTGCCGGCTCCTGACCAAGCCGACCTAGGGCGCTGAAGAACAGGAACGCGACCAGCGCCGGGCCGAAGAGCAGCGACCCGACTCCGAGGCTGGCGAGCATGGCCACCAGGGTCGCCCGGCGCCAGCGCCGTCGGCGATCGTGAGCTGGTCGACGATGAGGTAGGGGTGCGCGGCTGCCTAACCACAGATGACGGAAGCGACGGCCAGGGCCGCGGTGACCCGCGCGGCGATAACGCCGTCTGGCCGGCAGGGCAACTGATGCGGCACCGGCTGGCGGAGGCGAGAACCAGTGGCAGGCCCCGACCGGTCAGCCCCTCGAAGAGGTCGGGTGCGTCGGCGTGGAGGATGGAGATCCCGCCGAGCGGCAAATACGCGTCCTGGAGGACCCTGGGTGACAGGCTGTCGTCATGCTCGACCATCTCGGAATCCAATGCGCGGACATGGCCGTGAGTGCTGCCTTCTACGACGTCGTGCTCGCTCCCTTGGGCGCCAGGCGACTCATGGACTTCGGTGTGGCCATGGGGTACGGCGTCCCACCGAAACCCGACTTCTGGCTCGGTGCGCTCGATTCGGGCGGCGGCTTCCGCGAAGCGCACATCGCCTTCGATGCGCCGGATCGAGCGACAGTCCGCGCCTTCTTCGACGCCGCCGTGGCTGCCGGCGCCGAGGTGCTGCACGAGCCGCGCGTTTCCCGGAGTACCACCCCGACTACTACGGCGCCTTCGTTCGCGACCCGGACGGGAACAACGTGGAGGCCGTCTGCCACCTTCCCGAGCCGTAGGTCCTGGAGCGGTGGATGGCTGAGCTCGCCGTGTTGGGGGTGATCGCCCTGGCGATCGTGCTCAGCGGCATGAATCAGCGGCTGCGTCGGCTGGAGGAGGCCGTCCGAGCCCAGTACCGCTCGGCGGCTACACCCCCGGCGACCGCACCCCCGTCGACCGCACCCCCCGAGTGGGCCCTGCCGCCACCTCGCGGGCCGGTTCGGCCGCGGGAGCCGATCAGGTTGAGGGCCTTCGGGAACAGAACGGTCGAGCAGGTGGTGTCGGAGAACCTCGTGGCCATCGTTGGCGGCCTGCTCGTGCTCGCCGGAGCGGTCTTCTTCCTGAGCCTTGCCATCAGTCGTGGCTGGATCGGCGAGACAGGGAGGGTGGTGATCGCCCTCGTCGCCGGCTCGGCATTGGTCGCCAGCGGGCTGCGGCTCGGTGGCCAGGTGCGGCGGGTGCCGGGAGCCAGCGACCGGCAGTGGGCTGTCGGATCGCTGCACGGAGTGCTGTGCGGCGTCGGCATTGCCATTCTCTTTCTCGGCGCGGTCGTCGGCACGCGGGTTTACGAGGTACTGGGTCTGGCCGGCCTCCCGCTCGCCGTGGCGGTCGGAGCCCTCGCCATCGGCGTCGCCGTCAAATGGCACAGCCAAGATCTTGCCGGCTTCGGTATCGGCGGAGCGCTGGCCGCCCCGATCCTCGTCGACGCTCCCGCCGACGGCTCGACGGCCGCCTTCGTTGTCGTGGCACTGCTCGCCTCGAGTGCCGTCATCATCGCCATGGGATGGCCCTGGCTGTTGGCCGTCACGCTGGTCACGACCGCGCCACAGGTGGCTGTGTGGATCGCCCCGGACGCGCATGGTGCCCTCGTGGGCGACCTGAGCGTGCTTGCCGGCTGGAACGCCATCATCCTGGCGGCGGCCGTGTCGGCCGAGCTTCGTCAGCCGGGGGGCCGGCTGCGAGCCTCGTTCGCCTCGATCTCGTTCTTGGCCGCGTCCACCACCGCGGTCCTGGGCGCGAATGAACTCGAGCAACACGAAGGTGGGAGCCGCGCATGGTGGCTCGCCGTGGTCGCAGCGATCCACCTGTTCGCGGCATCCGCAGCCTGGGTGGTCGACCGGCGCCGGGCCGAGCCGACCGCCGAGCAGCACCCCACGCCGGTCTGGTGCCTGCTGATCGCATCAGCCTTTGCCGCCATGGCGGTCGCCGCGGCACTGGACGCCGCCGCCGTCGTGGCGGTCTGGGCATTCGAAGCAGTAGCGCTCTGGTGGCTCTCCGAGAGCACTTCGGACGGACGAGCCCGCATCGGTGCCTACATCTTCGGCGCCCTGACCGTGCTGCACGTCGTCGTGCTCGACGCGCCGGCGTCGCAGCTGGCCCACGGTTCGGACGATCTGTGGCGGTCTCTGTTGGCGCTGGCGGCCGTTGCCATTGCGGCCGCCTGCGGAGCAGGGCTCGAGCGCCGCCAACCGGAAGTGGCATCGCGCTTTGTTCTCGCCAGCGCGCTCGCTGTTCTCCTCGGCGCGTCGCTGGCGGTTGTGACGCTGGTGATGCCGATCGCCCCCCGGCCCGACACGTCCTCCATCAGCGTTGGGGCACAGCTCGGCATGCTCGCGCTCTGGGCGGGCGTTGTGCTGCTGCTGTGCACTGTCACGGCCCTTCATCGGCTGAGGAACGAATGGATCGCCTTTGCGCTCATTCTCGCCGCGCTTGTCCCGCTGTGGGGGTTCGGCGCCATCCCGCTCCGCGACCTCGGGGAAGGCGCCCGCGGGGCGGAGTGGGGGATCGTCGCCGGGCTCGGCGCCTTCGGCACGCTGGCCGCCGTCACTGCCCGCCGCACCGCCAGCGCCGTTGCCGCAATTGCCGCTGCCATGTGGACCGCCGTGGCGGCCGGGCGGCTGCTCTTCGAGCTGGAGTGGATCGTCGACGCGGTGTGGACGGGGAGCCGCTATCTCCCTCACGCCGCGGTGCTGGCGTTCTCCACCTGTGCGAGCGCTGGCTTTCTCCATCGGGGATGGGCGGAGAAGTCTCTGGGAGGTGCATGGTCCCCCGAGACCGAGCGAAGGATTTGGCGCGCAAGCGCCTTGGGGCTGACGGCCCTGGTCGCGCTCCTGGTGATCTATGTGCTGTCCGACGCGGTCGTATCGGGCCTCACCTCCGGTCCCACGCGCGGCCGCACCGAGCAGGACGCGCAGATGGCGCTGTCGCTGCTGTGGGGCGTGCTTGGAGTGACGGCGTTCGTGATCGGTGCGACGCAGCGTGTGCCCGGCACTGCGACGCAGGCCGTGCGCCGGGCGTCGCTCACCCTGCTGGCCGTCTCGGTGCTGAAGGTGGTTCTGCTCGATACCAGGCAGCTCGAGTCGACGTTCCGGGTGCTGGTCTTGGTCGGGCTGGGCTCTCTCCTGCTTCTAGGCGCATGGCTCGATCAGCGCATCCGCGCTGCTGGCTGACCGACGCTCAAGCCCGTCGGCAGGGATGCCGATGGTGCGCTCGTGAGACCTCGGGTGACCACGGTGCTGGTGGCGGTACTCGCCGCTGGCCTGTTCGGAAGCGGTGTCGTCGTTGCTTCGGTTCGCCTGGACGACGCCGGCACGGTCACGACGGCCCGGCCAGCGGGTCACCTGGAGGCCACCGGCCGGGCCGCCGGGTCCCTGCCTGCGAAGGACCCTCCAGCCGGCGAATCTCCGCCGGCGGCCGGCCCGAGTATGGCCCTGCCCGCGCCGTACCTCGGGAACCGCACTCCGGGCTCGGTGGTCGTGCCCTTCTCGGCGGGGCGCACGTCGTGGGCCGCCACGTCCAACGGCATCGACATCCGGGTGACCGTGAGCCCCGACGGGCGCCGGGCCGGCAGCGCAGTGACCTTCGTGGTGGAGGCCAGCAGTCCGGGCCAGAAGTGCTGCCGACTGACGATGCAGTTCGGCGACGACGCTATGGGCTACTGGCCCGTGCCGGAGCCCTCAGCCGCCGAACGCGGCCCCGGCGCCTCGGGTGCGTGCGGCAGCCACGATCCCGCTTCGGACTCGGTCCGCGCCGAGCTGCCCCACGCCTACAACCGAGCCGGTCGGTGGACCTTCCGGGTCACCGCCTTCTCCGGCGGCGAGTGCGAGGCTGGTGTCTACGGCGCCCTGGAAGGCAGCCTGCAGATCGCCGCCGGTGGCCCGACAACCGGGCAGGGACCCACCCTTGCCCGCGTCCGGCCCGCCTCGATCTACCCCTACGAATCGCGGGTCATGACGCTCGGTGCCGAGGCGGCCGACGACGACGGCCACGTCGCCCGCCTGATCGTCGACTGGGGTGACGGCAGTGCCGAGGAGACCTACGCCAACCCGCGCCCGTGCCGGACCACCGCCTCTGGCTGGCCATCGGGCTCCTACGTGATCTTGCCGCTATGGATGGGCGTCGGGCCCGTGACCCACCGTTACGCCGACGACAACCGCTATCGGGTGACGGTGACCGTTGTGTCCACCGACTGTGCCGGCGGCACGGAGCAGTCTGCGTCCGCTGGCGTGTGGTTCCCAGGACCCCCGCCGCCTCCCATAGAGGAGGTAATGGCTACCGCCCCTGTGCCGACAGGTCCCCCGCCGCCGTTCCCGACGATGCCGGCAACACTCCCGCCGCCCACCTGGACGCCGCCGCCTCCCGTGATGCCCGCCTCCGCCCCG
>JBOGIF010000204.1:0-15469 GCA_050742415.1 Acidimicrobiales bacterium
GGTGAGGGCGCGGTGGAGGTCGTCGATGCCAGCCACCTGACCGCCGGCCGCCTCCACGATGAGGTCACCCTGGCGCAGTCCGGCCCGGTCGGCCGGGCTGTCCTCTTCGACGACCCGCACGAGGGCGCCGTCGCGCTCGGGCAATCCGACGGCTCGCCGGAGGTGGCGGGCGGCCCGGCCCGGAACCAGGCCCACCCCGAGGTGCCGGCGGGTCGGGACGTCGCCCTCGGCCAGCGCGTCGACCCGCGCTGACAGCTCGGCGTCCGCCGGTAGGGCGGCGTAGAAGCCGTCGCCGAGGCGGTTGGTGTTCAGACCGAGGAACCGCCCGTCGGCATCGACCACCGGGCCACCTGACGAGCCGCGAGGCAGGGGAGAGGTGTGCTCGACGCTGCCGACCACCCGGCGGCCGCGCGGGCCCCGGAACGACTGGTTTACCGCCGAGACCTGGCCGAACGTGACCCGCAGGCCGCGCCCGCCCGGGTTTGACGCGGCGAAGACGGCGGTGCCCACGGATGGACCGGTCTCGGCCCACTCCAGCGGGATCACGTCGCCGGTGTCGACAGACAGCACGGCAATGTCGCCGTCGACATCGGCCGAGAGGTTGTCGACGCCTACGGTGCGACCGTCGGCGAAGGTGACCGCCACCTCGCCATGCAGGTTGTGGGCGTTGGTGAGCACCCGCCCGCGCGCCACCACGACCCCGGACCCGAGGCCCCAGCCCTGCCCGATGCCGACCACCGCGGGCCCTACCCGTTCGGCCACCCGCTTTGTGGCCTGCTCCAGATCCTCCAGCACGCTCATTTGGATCCTCCTCCTAGTGACTTGCTATCTGCAAGTTACTACCCTTGGCGGCGCTCCGCGGCTGGTCGCGGCAGGATGGACCGGTGCCGGGGTCGCCGCTCGAAGCCGCCGTGGCCCGCGTGGGCGAGCGCTGGGCCCTTCTCGTAGTGAACGCCCTGCTCGAGGGGCCGCGCCGGTTCAACGACCTGCTGGACGCCGTGCCGGGCATCGCGCCAAACGTCCTCACCCAGCGCCTGCGCCACCTAGAGCGGGTCGGCGTGCTGGTGGCCAAGGCCTATTCGCAGCGGCCGCCGCGGGCTGTCTACGAGCTGACGGCTGCCGGCCGGGACCTGGCCGGCGCCCTCGGGTCACTCGCCGAGTGGGGCGCTGGCCGCGGTCCGGCTGAGCCCGAAGAGGGCCTTCCCCGGTGCCCAACGTGCGGCCAGGCTGTCGACGACGACGAGCAACCCCGCTTCCTTTGACGCCGACGACTTTTCGCGCCACGGAGCGGCTGACGCCCCAACTTTGCGCGAAAGGTCGGCTAGGCGGCCGCGGCGGCTGGGGCCACGGGCGCGGCCGTTGGCTCCAGCGCGATCTCGAGGACCTCGGCCACGTCGGAGACGAGGTGGAAGGTCATCTCTTGGCGGACCGCCTCGGGCACATCGTCGAGATCGGCGTCGTTGCGGGCGGGCAGCAGGATCTCCCGCAGGCCGGCCCGGTGGGCCGCCAGCACCTTCTGCTTCACGCCACCGATCGGTAGCACACGACCCTGGAGCGTGACCTCCCCGGTCATGCCCACGGCGGAGCGCACAGGCCGGCCTGTCAGCAGGCTGGCCAGCGCCGTCACCATGGTGATGCCCGCCGACGGCCCGTCCTTGGGGACGGCGCCGGCCGGCACGTGCAGGTGGAAGCGGTCGGCGACCGTGACACCGAGCTCGGCGGCGTGGCCCCGGATGTAGGACAGGGCGATGGTGGCCGACTCCTTCATGACGTCGCCGAGCTGGCCGGTGAGGGTGAGCCCGGGCTCGCCGCCGTTGCCGCCGCCCGCGCCTCCGGACGGGAGCGCCGATGCCTCGATGAACAGCACGTCGCCGCCCACGCCGGTGACAGCGAGGCCGGTGGCGACGCCCGGCACCGCCGTGCGGTCGGCGGCCTCGAAGAAGAAGCGACGCCGGCCGAGGAACGGCACCACGTCGCCGGAGTCGACGGTGACGGGCGCGTTGGCTTCACCCGACGCCAGCCGGGTGGCCACCTTGCGGAGCACCTTGGCGATCTGGCGCTCCAGGCTGCGCACTCCAGCCTCACGGGTGTAGTCGCTGACGATGGTGTGCAGGGCCGCGTTCGTGACCGACACCTCGTCCGGTGTCAGCCCGTTGCGCTCGATCTGGCGGGCCAGGAGGTGGTCGGTGGCGATGGCGACCTTCTCGTCGGTCGTGTAGCCGTCGAGGGCGATCACCTCCATGCGGTCCAGCAGCGGAGCGGGGATCGTGTCGATCACGTTGGCGGTGGCCACGAACAGCACGTCGGACAGGTCGAGGTCGACCTCCAGGTAGTGGTCCCGGAACGTGTGGTTCTGCGCCGGGTCCAGGACCTCGAGAAGGGCCGACGAAGGGTCGCCACGCCAGTCGCTCCCCAGCTTGTCGACCTCGTCGAGCATGAAGACGGGGTTCATCGACCCTGCTTCCCGAAGGGCACGGACGATACGGCCGGGCTGGGCGCCCACGTAGGTGCGCCGATGGCCGCGGATCTCGGACTCGTCCCTAACGCCGCCCAGCGAGACACGGGCGAACTTGCGCCCGAGGGCGCGGGCGACCGACTCGCCGAGCGACGTCTTGCCCACCCCTGGCGGGCCGACGAGGGCGACGATGGCGCCGGAGCCCCGCCCGCTCGAGGCCGGCAGGCCGCGCTCGGCGCGAAGCTTGCGCACCGCCAGGTACTCCACGATGCGGTCCTTGACGTCGTCGATGCCGGTGTGGTCGGCGTCGAGCACGGCCCGCGCCCCGACCGCGTCGCCGCTGTCGTCGGTGCGGACCCCCCACGGGAGCTCGAACACGGTGTCCAGCCAACCCCTGATCCATCCGTGCTCGGGGCTCTGGTCGGGCGTGCGCTCCAGACGGCCCAGCTCGCGCTCGACCGCGTCCTTGGCGGCCTGGGGCAGGGGCGTGCCAGCTTCGTCGAGGGCGGCCATGCGCTGGCGGTAATCGTCGATGGCACCCTCGGCGCCGGCGTCGTCGCCCAGCTCCTTGCGGATGGCGGCCAGCTGTTGGCGGAGCAGGAACTCCCGTTGGTTGCGCTCCATCCCGTCGGCCACGTCGGTGCGGATTCGCTCCTTGAGGCTCAGGTCGGCCAGCACCTCGGTCGCCCAGCCGAGCACCAGCTTCAGCCGGGCCTCGACGTCGATCGTCTCCAGGACCTGGACCTTCTGCTCGAACGACAGGTCGGCCGAGTACCCCGCGGTGTCGGCCATCTGGCCGGGGTCGCTGATGCCGCGCAGCGCCTCGGCCAGGTGGCCGGCACCGCGCTGCTCCAGGATGTTCTGGACCACCGCCCGGTACTCCCGAGCCATCTCGTGGAGCCGCTCCGAGGAGGCGGAAGGGGCGGCGGCGGCCGTCTCCGCCACCACCCACAGGGCCTGGCTGGAGCCGGCGTGGTCGGGTCCGGGAACGGCGGAACCGAGCACCGCGCGCTCCAGGCCGCGCACGACCACCGCCCGTATGCCACTGGGGAGCTCTCCGGAGTCCTCGACCTTCGCCACCGTGCCAACCCGCGCGTAACCGTGCGCCAGGCGGGGCACCAGCAGGAGCCGGCCGCCTGCCGCCTCGGCGGCTTCGACCGCCAGCTTCGCCTCGTCGCTCTCCAAGGCCATCGTGACGACCATTCCTGGCAGCACCACGCCCGTGGCCAGGGGCAGCAGGGGGAAGGTCGTCTCCAGCTCGTTCACGGGAACCTCGATTTCGAAAGAATCTTGTTTGGAAAGGTCAGGCAGTTGAACCCGGAAGGCGGCCAACCTGTTCCCGAGCTTGGAACGGCGGCCGCCGGCTGGTTAGGGTGACGGCGTAGCGCGGCGGGGTGGCGGGCCCGCGATTCCTAGCTCGACCGATGCAGGAGGCCATGGCTTCACCTCTCCGAGATCGGAACCGTGGTGTGGCGAATGTGGTCCTGCTGACGCTGCTCACCCTGCTGGCGGCGAGCGCGGAGCTGACCGGTACGGCTGCTGGGGCGGACGACGTCCAGGCCAAGCGAACTCAAGCCAAGGCGGCCGCCGCCAGCCTGGCCGGCCAGGCCCGCCAGATCGTCGAGCTGGATCGCCGACACCGCCAGGCGCAGGACCGGCTGGTGGTCAGCGAGAGGCTGCTGACCGCCAACCAGGTGCAGCTGGCGACCGCCGCCGCCCGTCAGCAGGAGGTCCATCGGGCCCTGGTGGCCCATGCCCAGCTCGCCTACCAGTTCGGTGGCTCCGTGGGTGTGCTCGGTCAGGCCGGCCGGGGTGGCCCGACCCAGTCGGTTGCCCGCAGGGCCTACCTGAGGATCGTCACTGGCCAGGGCCGCGAGGTCATCGAGGAGTTCCGCTCTACGAGCCAGGACCTGGCGGCGAGACGATCACAGCTCGAGGTTTCCCGAAACCGGATGAGGGCCGACACATCGGCGATTGCCGCCGAGCGATCCTCGCTGGCTCGCGCCGTGTCCAGCCAGCGCGGTCTCCTGGCCAAGCTGACAGGCGATGTCGGACGGCTGGTGGCTGCCGAACAGGCCCGGCGAGACGCCGAGACCGCCAGGCTCACCGCCGCCCGACCAGGCCGTCCCGCCAGCGGGCCGCAGGCGCGACCGGGGGCGGGGACGACGACCCTCCCGGGCGGGTCGGTCGACGAGGCCTTCTCCTGTATTCGACAGCTCGAGTCCGGCAATAACTACCGGTCCCGCGGGGGAGGCGCCTACCAGTTCCAGGACGCCACGTGGCAGTCGCTCGGGTACCCCGGCAGCGCCACCGACGCCCCTCCGGCCGTCCAGGACGAGGCGGCACGCAAGCTCTACGCCAGCCGTGGCTGGCAGCCCTGGACGACCGCTCCGCTGTGTGGCCGCCTGTAGTCCCAAAGACTAAAGAGAGGAGAGTCGCGTGCTCATCGCCACAACCAACGAGGTCGCCGGGCACGAGATCACCGAGGTGCTCGGTGAGGTGTTCGGGCTGACGGTCAGGTCCCGCAACATCGGCTCCCAGATCGGCGCCGGGCTGAAGTCGCTGGTCGGCGGTGAGCTGAAGGGCATGACCAAGGCGCTGACCGACTCCCGCCAGCAGGTCATCGACCGAATGGTCGAGGAGGCCGAGGCCAAGGGCGCCAACGCCATCGTGGCCATGCGGTTCGACACCTCGGAGATGGGCGGGAACTGGACCGAGATCTGCGCCTACGGGACGGCGGTCAAGATCTCCTGACGCCGTCGCCGTCCGCTTCGAGCTGAAGTCGCTCCACGCGTACCAGGCCCGAATGGACCTCGCCGAGCTGGTGCGGGCTTCCACCACTGTTGCCGCCACCCCGGCCCGATCGCTGAAGGTGGCGATTCTGGCCGACCTTCTCCGGCGGCTGGAACCGTCGGAGGTCGAGGCAGCCGTGGCGATGCTCACGGGCGTCCCCCGCCAGGGCCGGATCGGCGTGGGGTGGCGCTCGTTGCAGGAGCTCGACGTGGCGCCTGCGGGGGAGCCGTCGATGGTGCTGGCCGACCTGGACGCGGCCATCGACTCGCTGGCCGCCTGTGCCGGGCCCGGGTCCGGAGCCGAGCGGACCCGCCTGCTCGCTACGATCATGGGGCGGGCTACGGCGGACGAGCAGTCCTTCATCCGTCGCCTGCTCACCGGCGAGCTACGCCAAGGGGCGCTCGAGGGGGTGATGCTCGAGGCGGTGGCCAATGCGTCTGGTGTTGCTTCCGCAACGGTTCGGCGCGCCGCCATGCTCGGTGGGAACATCCCGGCCACTGCCGCCCTCGCCCTGTCGCAGGGAGCAGTGGGCCTGTCGGCGGTCGGCCTCCAAGTCGGCCGGCCGATCCTGCCGATGCTGGCCGCCACCTCGCCGGATGTGGCGACGGCACTGACCGAGGTCGGGACCGCGTCGGTGGAGTGGAAGCTCGACGGTGCCCGGGCGCAGGTTCACCGGTCCGGTGCCGACGTCTCCATCTTCACTCGCAGCCTCAACGACGTCACCGGCCACCTACCCGCCATCGTCGCCGGCGCCCTGGCCATGCCCGCGAACGCCTTCGTGCTCGACGGGGAGGCGATCGGCCTCGACGAGCAGGACCGGCCCGGAGCGTTCCAGGAGACCATGAGCACCTTCAGCCGTCATGTCGTGGTGGCGGGCGGCAACCATGGGGCCGCCGGCTCGCTGGCGGCCCGGTTCTTCGACGTCTTGCATCTCGACGGCGAGGATCTCCTCGACCGGCCCTTGGTGGAGCGCCTCGACGCGCTCGACAGCGTCGTCGGCCCCTTCGCCGTACCGCGTGTGGTGACCGAGGACGCCGAGCTGGCGCAGCGCTTCGCCAACGCCTCGCTGGCAGCCGGCCACGAAGGCGTGATGGTGAAGGCGGCGTCGTCGGCCTACGAGGCGGGCCGGCGTGGAAAGGCCTGGCGCAAGGTGAAGCCGGTCCGCACCCTCGATCTGGTCGTGATCGCCGTGGAGTGGGGTTCGGGCCGGCGCCGGGGCTGGCTGTCGAACCTGCACCTCGGCGCCCTCGACCCGGAAGCAGGTGGCTTCGTGATGGTGGGCAAGACGTTCAAGGGCCTCACCGACCAGCTGCTCACCTGGCAGACCGCCGAGCTGCTGGCCCGCAAGGTTGCCGAGCACGGCCATGTGGTGGAGGTGCGGCCCGAGCTGGTCGTGGAGATCGCCCTCGACGGCGCCCAGTCGTCCACCCGCTACCCGGGCGGCGTGGCACTGCGGTTCGCCCGCGTCAGGCGCTACCGCCCGGACAAGTCTCCAACCGACGCCGACACCATCGAGTCAGTCCGTGCCATGCGACCCGCCCCCGGCTAGTCGAACAGGCTGGTCTCGGCGGTGCCGGCCGGCGCACCCACCAGGATGAAGCACTCCTGGCCGAAGCCCACCTCGAACTGGTCGGGCGGCAGGGTGAGAAAGAACGACGCCTCGCCTATCTGGCTGGCGTGGGCGGCCATGGCGGCGCGCTTGACGTCGAGCAGGTCCCGGACGTCGACCGTGGTCGTGATTCGCTCCTCGGCCACACCGAGGTCCAAGTCGCCCACCTCGAACCCGGCCCGCTCGAGGTAGTCCCTGTTGACGGTGGCCAGGTAGACCTTCGGTGTGCCGGCCAGCTCGCCGGCGCGGACGCCCACCCGGTGGACCTGCACGTGGTCGGGGTGCCCGTACACCCCCCGCTCGTCGTAGGCGGTGAGCACGTCGGCCTGCTCCTCGGTGAGGATGTCCGCAAGCCGCTGGGCTGCCTCGTCGACGTCTGCGTTCCAGAAGGCACCGGGCGCGTCGTTGTCCGGGGTGTCGACCATGCCGGAGTCGAGGTAGCCCAGGAACTCGACCCGGCTGACCCCTAGGATGGCGGCGGCGGCGTCGGTCTCGGCCACGCGGCGCTGGGCGAGGGTCTCCCCGTCGGCCAGCCCGCCCGCGGGCAGCTCGCCGAGCTCCCCACGCGTGGCCACGACCAGCACCACCCGGTGGCCGTCGGCCGCTGCCCTGGCCATGACTCCGCCCGTGGCGATGGCTTCGTCGTCGGGATGGGCGTGGAAGGCGACAAGTTTGGCCACGGGCCTCCTCGGTGGGCGCGTCGACGGTTCCGCCGCAAGCTAGCGGGCCGCCCAGGGATGGGTGGCCGTCCCCGAAATGGGCAGCGCCGACGTGGCGCAGCGGGCACCATGTCGGCCGTGCCCTTCCGGCTCCCCAGACCATGGATGCTTCAGATCCCCTCCCGTTCGTCGTCCACTTGGACGACTCCGATACCCCAGGTGACGTCCTCGACGCTCTGATCCTGGGCGAGTTCGTCGCGGGGACCCAGCCTCACGCCCGCTTGGCGCGGCTGTGCCGGGTCCGGGCCGATGCCCAGCTGTTGCCCGCAGGAGTGGAGCCGATCCGGGTCGTCTCGGACCGAGGCGTCCGTTCCCACCTCGCGGCCGGCGACGGCTGGACGCTTCGGGCGTCCAGATGGCACGACGGTGTCGCCCATCTCACGGTCACGGCCGTCAACGAGGAGACGGCCCGCCGCGTCCTCGCCGAGGCCACCGCCGGCGCAGTGGAGCCGGCCCGGCCCGTCCAGGAGGCCGTGGCCATCGGGTTCTGGCACCAAACCTGCCGTGGGCCGGTCCGCAAGACCAGGGAGATCGACACCGCGCCCTGGCCGGCCATCCGGCGCAACTACGCGTCGTCGGTTGCCTCCGCGCTCGAGGAGCTCATGGCGACCGAGCCGGCCGACGTTCACGGCCGGTTGATGCTGCTGCACGGCCCTCCCGGCACCGGCAAGACCACGGCGCTACGGGCGCTGGCCCACTCCTGGCGGGGATGGTGCCAGCTCGACTACGTGCTCGACCCCGAGCGGCTCTTCGCTGACCCCGGCTACCTGATGTCGGCCGCGCTGGGCGAGGAGGACGACGACGAGGATGCGCCCCGCCGCTGGCGGCTCCTTCTGCTGGAGGACTGCGACGAGCTGATCCGGGCCGAGGCCAAGGAGGGATCCGGCCAGGCTCTGAGCCGGCTGCTCAACCTCACCGACGGCCTGGTCGGGCAGGGCCTGGAGGTGCTCGTCTGCATCACGACCAACGAGCCACTGGCGCGGCTGCACCCGGCGGTCGTGAGGCCCGGCCGGGCGTTGGCCAATATCGAGGTGGGACCGTTGCCTCGGTCCGAAGCCGCCGCGTGGCTGGGTCGGTCGGCGCCGATCGGGCCCCAGGGAGCCACGCTCGCCGAGCTGTACGCCCTCGCCGGCGACCTGGGGAAGATCGAGCGCACCGAACCGCCCGCCAGTGTCGGCATGTACCTGTGATCCCTTCCGCGGTCGGCGTGACGACGTGGTGCTGGCCACCAAGTTCGGCAACGAACGACGTGAGGACGGTTCGTGGGTCGGCGTTAACGGGAGCCCGGAGTACGTGCGCTCGGCATGCGACGCGTCGCTCGGGCGCCTGGGCACCCAGCCCGCTCGGACGCGGCTTTCTGACCGGGGCCTACCGCTCGCTGGCCGACTTGCCCGAGGGCGACGCCCGGCCCGGGCGATTTCCGCGCTTCGAGGAGGAGAACTTCCGGCGCAATCTGACGCGCTGCTACGAGCGCGTCATCCCCAGAGTGCTGCCAGCTCACCGGCCACCGGGTCGTCGTCCGGCACCACTTCCCCGACGCTCACCGCGTCGAATGTCGCCGTTGCCGCCGGGGTGAGAAAGCGGCTCGGCTGGCCGTAGGTATGGGCGTCGTCGAGCCGCGCCGGCCGTAGGTAGTAGCGGAGCGGGTAGGACACGGCCAGCGTGTCGCGAGCGCGAGTCACCGCCACGTAGAACAGCCGGCGTTCCTCCTCGACCTCCTCGGCCGAGCCGAGCGCCATATCGGACGGGATGTTGCCGTCCGACGCGTGGATGACATGGACGACCCGCCACTCGCCGCCCTTGGCCGAATGGATGGTGGACAGCACCAGGAAGTCGTCGTCGAGGTGGGGCAAGCCGGCTCTATCGCCGGTGCTGACGGGTGGGTCGAGCGTGAGCTCGGCCAGGAAGCGGCTACGGCTGTTGTAGCCGGTGGCCAGCGACCGTAGGTGCTCGAGGTCGGCGAGGCGGGGGGAAGCGTTGGCGGGGTAGCGGCGGATGAAGATGGGGGTGCAGGCGCCGGCCAACCGCTCGATCTGCGCGGCCGGGGGCAGGTCGTCCGGCCGGCAGTCGGTCAGCGCTGTCCGCAGGGCGTCCAGGTCGGCCGCGGCCGAGCCCGGGAACCGCGGGCAGTCTTCTCCGAGCAGCCGGCGGAGGGACGTTGGTTCGGGCACGCCGAGCTCGGTCATGAGCCGGCGCGTGGTCGCCGGCCCGACGCCATCAAGGAGGCCCAGCACGCGCAGCCAAGCCAGCTCGTCGCCCGGGTTCTCCAGGATGCGCAGGAGACAGAGCATGTCCTTCACGTGCGCCGCCTCTAGGAACTTCAGGCCTCCGAACTTCACGAACGGGATGTTGCGCCGGGCCAGCTCGATCTCGAGGCCGTCGCTGTGATGGCCGGAGCGGAACAGCACCGCCTGCTCGTGCAGGGCCACGCCCCGCTCGCGCTCGTCGAGCACCCGTTCGCAGACAAGAGCGGCCTGGGCCGCCACGTCGACGCAAGTGGCGAGCACCGGCCGGCTTCCCGTCGGCCGCTCCGACCAGAGCTGCTTGGCGTAGCCGCCGGGCGCGCCGGCCATCACCGCGTTGGCCGTGGCGAGGATGGGTGGTGTCGAGCGGTAGTTGTGGTCGAGCGTCACGATCGTGGCCGGTGTGAAACGGTCGGGGAACTCGGCCATGTGGCGGGCCGAGCCCGAGCGGAACCCGTAGATCGCCTGCGCATCGTCGCCGACGGCGGTGACGGTCGCGCCGGCTCCGGCCATCGCCGCCACGATGTCGGCCTGTACGGCGTTGGTGTCCTGGAACTCGTCGACGAGGACGTGGTCGAAGCTCGATCGCAGCACCGGTCCGACGGCTGCCGACGTCGCCAACGCCCGCCAGTACAGGAGCAGGTCGTCGTAGTCGACGACGTTGCGCGACCGCTTGCGCTCCACGTAGCCGGCGAACACCGACCGGATTCCCTCCAGGTCGGCGCGGCACCACGGGTAGGAACGGGCGACGACGTCGGTCAGGCTCTCTTGGGCGTTGACGACCCGGGAGTAGACCGACGCCAGGGTGTCCTTCTTCGGGAAGCGGCGAGACTGCTCGCCGAGCCCGAGGTCGTGGCGGACGAGGCCGAGCAGGTCGGTTCCGTCGGCCTGGTCGAGGACGGTGAACCCGGGTCGCAGCCCGACCGCCGAGCCGTACTGGCGCAACAGCCGGTTGGCGACAGCATGGAAGGTGCCGCCCCACACCCGTCGGGCGCCGTCGGCCTCGGCCATCCGCCCGGCACGGGCCAGCATCTCGGCCGCCGCCCGTCGGGAGAAGGTGAGCAGCAGTAGGCGCTCGGGGCGCGCCCCCTCGGCGAGCAGCCGGGCTACCCGGCAGGCGAGGGTGCGGGTCTTCCCGGTCCCCGCGCCGGCGACGACGAGTAGATGCCCGTCGTCGTGCAGCACGGCCCGGCGCTGTTCGGGGTTGAGGTCCTCCAGCCATCCAAACATGTGTTCGTATGCTACCCAGATCTCGGGGGACAGCTGAGGTACTGAGGCGGATGTGGGCCCGGCTACCGTTGGCCGCTTGATCGACGAACGGTTACTCCACGAGGACCCGGTGATCCACCGTCGGCGCTGGTTCCTGCTCGGGATCATGTGCCTCTCGCTGGTGATGGTGGTGATGTCGGTGGCCGGCCTGAACGTGGCGCTGCCGAGCATGCAACGCGAGCTCCATGCCAGCTCCAGCGAGCTGCAGTGGATCGTCGACGCCTACGCCCTCGTGTTCGCCGCCCTGCTCCTGCCGGCCGGGGCGTTGGGGGACCGGTTCGGGCGCAAGCGGGCGCTGTTGATCGGGTTGGTGGTCTTCGCCTCCGGTTCGGCGGTGGGCGGGAGCGCCACGGGCGCCGCCCAGATAATCGCGGGCCGGATAATCACCGGGATCGGTGCCGCCTTCGTCATGCCCGCCACACTGTCGTTGCTGACGACGATCTTCCCGCCCCAGGAACGTCGCAAGGCCATCGCTCTGTGGGCCGGCTTCGCCGGTGCCGGTGGCGCTCTCGGGCCGATCGTGTCGGGCGCCCTGCTCGAGCGCTACTGGTGGGGATCGGCCATGCTCGTGAACATCCCGATCGTCGCTCTCGTTGTGGCGGCGGTGGCCATTTTCTCACCCACGTCGCGCGACCCGAAGGCGACGCCACTTGACCCACTGGGGGCGCTGCTGTCGCTGGTAGGCCTGGCGTCGCTTGTGTACGGGATCATCGAAGGCCCGGAAAAGGGCTGGAGCGATCCCACCGTGCTGGTGGCGTTCGGCTTCGCCGCCGTGGGGCTGACCGCCTTCCTCCTGTGGGAACGGCATTGCTCCCATCCGATGCTCCCCCTGCACCTGTTCGCCGACCGGCGGATGAGCGTCGGAAGCGGGGTGGTCACTACCGCCTTCTTCGTGATGTTCGGACTGTTCTTCCTCTTCACCCTCTACTTGCAATTCGTGAAGGGCTACTCGCCGCTGAGTGCCGGGCTGTCCACCCTGCCCCTGGCCATGACTCTGGTGGCCGTGGCACCTCGTAGCGCGGCGCTCGCCGAGCGCGTGGGGACCGGGCCGGTGATGGCATCGGGCTTCGTGCTGGTAGCCGCTGGGTTCGCCGTGCTCGCCTTCATCGACCCGACCACCACCTACCCGGTGCTCGTGGTGGCCCTGGTCCTGCTGGGCGCGGGGATGAGCCTGACCGCGGCGCCGGCCACCGGCAGCATCATGAGCGCCGTGCCCCAGGCCAAGGCCGGGGTGGGATCCGCGGTCAACGACACCACGCGCGAAGTTGGTGGTGCGCTTGGCATTGCCATCCTGGGCAGCATCAGCAACGCCCTGTACCGCTCCGCCATCGACCTCGACGGTCTCGTCCTACCGCCGCCGGTGAAGGCCGCGGCCCGGGAGTCAGTGGGAGCGGCCACGGTTCTGGCCGAACGCCTGCCCAACGGGGCCGAGCTTGCCAGTCGCGCCGGGGAGGCGTTCACCCGGGCCTTCAACATCGCCAGTGCTGTGGCCGTGGGGCTGGCGCTCGTGGCGGCTGCCGTGGTGGCCGCCGTCTTCAGCCGCCGCGCCGAGCAGGAGGCGGCGGCGGTCGGGGCCGGCGAACCCGGCGATCCCGTGCCCAAGGTCGAGGTGCCGGCCTAGCTGGTACCTGCCAGCTCCCGTTGCAGGGGAGTGGGGAAACGAGGCAGGACCCTCGTTGGCGCCGAGCCAGCGCTGGAGCCTCTCGACCTCGGCGGCGATCGGCCCTGATCATCCTCATCGGGCACCTCCTTGGACTAGAGACAGGTAGCGGTCCTCGAGCGTTTTGCGCAGCGGGCTGAGCTCCACCAACATCATCGCGGCATCGAAGGCCGCCCGGTTCACCGCTGCCAGGTCGCCCACGTCGGACCCGTTCACGTCGACCACCAGCCCGTCGTCGCGGGGCTCGACCCGATGGCCGAGCGTCGCCAACAAGTCGAGCAGCGCGGGACGGTCGTCGGCACTCTGGGGGACCAGGCCCGAGGATCTCGCTTGCCAGCTCGAAGGTTCCCGGAGCGGTCACGTGTTCCCTCCTTGACGTGGGTCCAGCTATCGGTCAGCATAGAGGCTGACAGACCACCCGACCGTGGATGCCCGAAGGAACCGACATGCCCACCCGACTCGAAACCTACGAACGCAAGTACCGGGCCCTCGCCGCCGACCTCGCCGAGATCGGTTTCATCAGCCCCGGCAGCCTCGTGCTGCGCGAGACCACCTGCGGCAAGCCGGGTTGCCGCTGCGGCGGCGACCCGCCCCGTCGCCACGGCCCCTACTACCAGTGGAGCCGCGCCATCGCAGGCAAGACCGTCAGCCGCCGCCTCGACGAACGCGAAGCCGACCTCTACCGGGACTGGATCGCCAACCGGCACCACCTCGAAAGTATCGTCACCGAGATGGAGAAGATCTCAGCAGCGGCCGGCGAGATCCTTCTCCGTCAAACGGCCACGCCCGAGCCCTCACGCCCCCCACGGCGCTGACCAGGGAAAGTGGGGGGCCAAAGCGTCATCGAGAAGTGCGGAACGTCAGTGACGAAGATCGGCCCGTACGGATACCCAAGTCCGATGTAGACGTCGGTGGCCGCTACGGCCACCGCCACCGCGACGAGCGGCCAGCGGTCCCGCAACGCGAGGGCGAGTGGGCCGGCCAGCACCAGCGCGAGGGCCAGCGCGTCGATCGCCTTGCGGTCGGGCTGATTGTCGGATGCCCCGAAACGAGCCGACCACCTGAAAGAGACCGATGCCGGCGGCGCTCGCCAGCACGGCAGTCCTCGATCGCGATCCCACGCCTTGAACGGTAGGCCTGTGCGTGCCCCATGGCGTCCGTCCACGGGCGTAGGTCCGCCTGCGCCCGGAGTGGTACAAGTGACCCATGCGGCGGAAGCGAAACCGGGCCATAGGGATGTGCGTTGTCCTGGCGGTATTCGGTCTCGGGCTGGGGGCGTCCCCGGCCGTGGCGTGCAGCTTCATCACTCCCGAAGGGTTGACGACCGAAGCTGAGATAAGCGCCTACTTCGAGGCCGAGGCCCTGAGGAACGCCGAGCTGGTGTTCGAGGGGGTGGCCCTCACCTCGGAAGAGTCCCTCACACCTATGACCACTCCGGACGGCTCCGTCTACGCATTCAGCGGGCGCACGGACTGGAAGTTCAGGGTGGACCGGGTGGTGAAGGGTGACGAGGTCAGGAAGGTGGCCGTGAGCAGCAACTACACCAGCCGAGGGAGATCCAGCTGCGCACACCCGTTCACGGCCGGGCACCGCTACCTGGTGTACGCGGCGACCTTTGAAGGACGGCTCTACGAGGGAATGGGTACCCGCGACCTCGTGCCGACGACGTTCCCAGCCGTTGCCACGACGTTGGCCGGCGCCACCCCGACCACCGCGGCGATGCCCGGGAAGCCGCCGCTACCGGCGAAGCCGGTGCCCGGGCGAGCCAGCTTCGCCGGCTGAGAGCGGCCTCAGCCCTGCCCCGGCGGCCGCGGAGGCGGTGCTGTCCTGCGGCCACGACGTCACGCTCGTCCCGCCCGATGTGACCAGACGAGTGGCCTTCACGCTCGAGGAGCTGTCTCGACCGCAGCGATGGCGGCTCCGGGCGCGTCGTGGTCGACTGCGACGTCAAGGGCGTCAAGCAAGCGCTGCTCGGTCTGTGGGCGGCGACCCTGCGGCGACGGACGGCTGACAGACCGCCCAAGGAGGGCTACTCGACCAACACGGCCCGGCCGGCGGGCGGTCACGGGGCGGGTGCTGCGCACGGTGGCCCATCGCATTCTCCGCAGCGCCGAGATCACCCACCAGCCGGGATCGAACTGGCCCGGCGCCATGGCCAGGCGGGCCGACGTGGGGGCGGCGTGGTGGTTGTTGTGCAGCCCTTCGCCGGCGGTGATCCACGCGAGCCATTGCGAGTTAGCCGCCAGGTTGTCGTGCGGGCGGCTCCCGAAGGTGTGGCCCACGGCGTTCACCGCGGAGCTCAGCATCAGGTAGGCGACGGCGTGCACAACGGCGGCGAGTAGCCCGAGCCAGAGCCCAAACAGTGTGCAGAGGGCGACGATGCCGATACCTAGCCCGAGCACGGCGTGGTCGAAGAGCATGCGGTCCCAGCGGTCAGGCGGGAGGTCGCGGCTGTAGCGCTCCACTGAGCCGGTGTCGGCGGCCGCCCGCCGGTAGAGGAGGACGTTGCCGAGCTGCACGGCCCCGAACCCGAGCAGCACCGGCGAATGGGGGTCTCCCTCGACGTCGGTGTGGGCATGGTGGCGTCGGTGTACAGCCACCCACTGCCGGGGCCGGATGCCGGTGGTCAGCCACGTCACCACCCGTAAGAACCACGTCACCCCTGGGACCAGCGACACCGCCCGGTGGGCCAACGTGCGGTGCAGCCAGACGGTTGTCACC
>JBOGIF010000205.1:0-11058 GCA_050742415.1 Acidimicrobiales bacterium
GTGAGGATCCGCGCGATGAACTGACATACGAGGTAACCCAGCAGCCTACGTCAGGCAACGGCACGATGGTATTCGCCAATCCAAATGTGGGGTACATCTCTGGCTGGACTCCGGTAGATCCAAACCAGATGCACAACATCACCGTCAGAGTCACCGACCGCGATGGTGCCTCCACAACCCGCAGCTTCAAGATCAACACGTTCCTGCCAACGGGTGAGCCGCCCGAGATTACGACACCAGCGGACGTTGAAGAAGTCGGCACCAGTGGCACGCAATTCAGACTCACTGCGGAAGCCGACAATGGCCACCACCCGCCCGGCGGTGTCGAGGCTGACGAGCGCTCCGGCGGGGTCGTTGCGCCCATTCAGCAGACCGGTCCGCTGGTCGTAGATCGCGGCATAGGCGGCCCGCTGCAGAGCTGGGTCGAGGCTGGTGTGCACCTGGAGCCCACCTCGGAGCACCCTTTCCTCGCTGTAGTTGTAGCGCCGGACGAGCTCCTGGCGCACGTACTCAACGAAGTACTCGGCACCCGCTCCCGGAAGGCTCACCGTGGAGCCGGTCGGGGCCTTGGCCGTCACGTAGTCGCGCAGCGCCATGGCCTTGACCTCGGCCGACTGGGCGGGGCTGATCGCCGATTCGCGCACCATGGCGTCGAGCACGATCGCCCTCAGATCACTGGCGCGGGCCGGGTCCGTCGTCGCGTCCGACGAGGAGGGGCTGCGGATGATCCCGGCGAGGTAGGCCGCCTCGCGGAGGCCGAGCTGGGAGACGTCCTTGTCGAAGTACGCCCGCGACGCCGCCTGGATCCCGTAGGCGCCCCGACCGAAGTAGACGGTGTTCAGGTAGCGCTCCAGGATCTCGGGCTTGGTCCGGGTCCGCTCGAGCTTGATGGCGATCATGGCCTCGCGGATCTTGCGCCAGAGCGTCGGCTCGCTGCCGACGTAGACGTTCTTCACGTACTGCTGGGTGATCGTCGATCCACCCTGGGTCGGGCCACGCCGGCGCACGTCGACGAGGGTGGCCCGAAGGATGCCGATCGGGTCGACACCCTTATGGGTGAAGAAGTTCCGGTCCTCGGCCGCGACCACCGCGTCCTGAACCACCTTCGGCACCGCTTCGAGCGACACCACGATCCGGTTCTCGCTGCCGTGGATGCTGGCCAGCTGGCCGCCCGCGGCGTCGAAGACCCTCGTCGTCTCGGCCTGGGGGACCGCCGACGGCAGCGGAACCTGGGTGACCACCCAGAAGGCGCCGGCGAGGGCGGTCAGCCCCACCGTGGCCAGCAGGAACCAGAGCCGGCGGTAGCGCCACAACCGGCCGGGAGGCTTCCTGGCGGCCCGCGCCGAGCCGGCCTTGGCGCCGGCGCGAGACGTAGGGCGGGCCACCGGGCGCCGCGCCGTCGACTGGCGTGCAGAAGGGCGGCGAGGGGACGGGCCTGCGCCGGCGCGGGGCGCCGGGCGCGAGGGTGATCGAGCGGGAACGGGCGCCGTCCTAGCTCGGGCGGCGACCACCGAGGGCGAAGCTGCGCCTCAGGTGGTTCCAGGAGCACGACGGGCAAACCTCGACGACGTAGCAGGTGCTCTCCTCGGCTCGCCTCGACAGCTTGGCCATCTCCTTGGCGGTGACGACGCAGCGGCCCGACGCCGGCAGCCGGCTCCCGAAGGCGAACGACACCAGCACCACGTTGGCCTCCTCGCAGATGGGGCACTCGGCGATGCTGTCGCGGCCCAGGTTGCGGGCGGCCCTCATCAGCTCGGGATGGGCATCGCAAACGTCACGGCGGCCGAGGCGCCCCCGCCGGAACTCGTCGATCGTGTGACGGCGGACCAGGCCGTAGTCGATCTGGCCGGCCGTGGAGGCCGAGCCCCGTCCCCGGAGGGACTCCGGTCGCAAGCTCACGCCACGAGGCTAGCGGCCTTCGCGTACGACATCAGCGGCGCTGATCGCAGCCGTCGAGTGTTGTAAGGTCCGTCCCGATATATCGAAGCGATATATCGGAACCTCATCGAAGGACCGGCATGCTGGAACTGGCCATCCTCGGACTGCTCAAGGAGCAGGACCTGCACGGCTACGAGCTGAAGAAAAGGCTCACCGACGCCCTCGGGCCCTTCTCCAGTGTGTCCTTCGGCTCGCTGTACCCGGCGCTGGCCCGGCTCGAGGCCGCCGGCGCGGTCCGGGCGGTAGAAACCTCCCAACGCCCGGGGGCTCTGCGCCCGGAGGAGCTGGGTCGGGGCGACCCTGGCGCGCCGGCCGTGCCGATGACCGGCTCCATGGCCGGCGAGGCCGCTGCGTTCAAGGCCCGGCGCGGCACCGGCCGAAGCGCCACCCGGTCGTCGCGCACGCGCAAGGTCTACGGGATCACCGACACCGGCCAGAGCCTGTTCGAGGACCTCCTCGAGCGCTCGGCGGGGGCCGACGACGACCGCTCGTTCAACTTCAGGCTCGCCTTCTGCCGCTTCCTGCCCCCCGATCGCCGCCTGGGGCTGTTGGAGCGGCGGCGGGCACAGCTCGTCGAGCGGCTGGCCCGCAGCCGTAGCACCGCACGGGAGCGTCGAGGGCGCCTCGACGCGTACACGCAGTCCCTGATCGAGCACGGCACCGAAGCCACCGAGCGCGACATCTCGTGGCTCGACCGGCTGATCGCAATCGAGCGGCTCGCCGTCGAGCGGCTGGCCACAGAGAACCACGGAGGGAGCAAGTGACAGACAAGATCCGCGTCGCGCTGGCTGGGGTCGGCAACTGCGCCAGCTCGCTGGTGCAGGGGCTGAGCTACTACCGCGACGCCGACCCCACCGAGGCGGTGCCGGGCCTCATGCACGTGGTGCTGGGCGGCTACCACGTGAGCGACGTGGAGGTGGTGGCCGCCTTCGACGTGGACGCCGCCAAGGTCGGCCTCGACGTGGGCAAGGCCATTTTCTCCGGCCAGAACAACACCATCCGGTTCGCCTCTGTGGCCGAGCTCGGGGTGGCCGTGGACCGCGGCCCCACCCTCGACGGCTTGGGGCGGTACTACCGCGAGACCATCGAGGAGTCGCCCGCCGAGCCGGTCGACGTGACCCGCGTGTTGAAGGAAACGGGCGCCGAAGTGCTGGTGGCCTACCTGCCGGTCGGCTCGGAGGCAGCCCAGAAGCACTACGCGCAGGCGGCTCTCGACGCCGGGGTCGCCTTCGTCAACGCCATCCCGGTCTTCATCGCGTCCGATCCCGAGTGGGCCCAACGGTTCACCGACGCGGGCGTCCCGATCATCGGCGACGACATCAAGAGCCAGGTCGGGTCCACCATCGTGCACCGGGTTCTGGCCCGGCTCTTCGAGGACCGAGGGCTGGTGCTCGACCGCACCTACCAGCTCAACGTGGGCGGCAACATGGACTTCAAGAACATGCTGGAACGGGAGCGGCTGGAGTCCAAGAAGATCAGCAAGACCCAGGCCGTCACCAGCCAGATCGACGGGGCCATCGCCGCCGACGACGTGCACATCGGGCCCAGCGACCACGTGCCCTGGCTCGAGGACCGCAAGTGGGCCTACGTCCGGCTGGAGGGCCGAAACTTCGGCGACGTCCCGCTCAACGTGGAGCTGAAGCTCGAGGTGTGGGACTCGCCGAACTCGGCGGGAGTGATCATCGACGCTGTCCGCTGCGCCCGCATCGCTCTGGACCGGGGCATCGGAGGCCCGCTCGCCGGTCCGTCGGCCTACTTCATGAAGTCGCCGGCCGTGCAGTACCACGACGACGAGGCCCGCCGGATGGTCGAAGAATTCATCGGTTGAGCACGTCGTCGACCGGGCTGGAGTGGAACCGCTACGCCGTCGGCGACCCCCGCGGCACCCTCGACCCGATCGACGACGTCCATTACGGCCCCGACATCCCCACCGAGGCCGAGCTGAGGCTGCTCGGGAACCTCTCGGACCGCCGGGTGCTCGAGCTGGGCTGCGGCGGCGGCCAGTGCCTGGTGGCGCTGGCCCGCAAGGGTGCCCACGCCATCGGGCTCGACCACTCACCCGAGCAGCTCAACGCGGCCAAGCGGCTCAGTGAGCTGGAGGGTGTCAAGGTCGAGGTCCACCGCGGCGACTTGGCCGACCTGGCGTTCCTCCGGGCCGACAGCGTCGACCTCGTCCTCTCCTGCTACGGGCTGAGGTTCGTCACCGACCTCAACCGGCTGTTCCGCCAGGTCCACCGGGTGCTCAAGCAGGGCTCGTGCTTCGTGTTCTCCCTGCCCCACCCCGCCCACCAGCTCCTCGACGACACGCGGCCGGGCCCACCAGTCGTTCGCCACTCGTACTTCGACCGGTCGGGGCCAGGGGCCACGAACCACAGCTTCTCCGACCTGTTCTCGGGCCTGTCGCGGGCCAAGTTCCGCATCGACGCCCTTCTGGAGCCCGAGCCCGTCCCGAGCGGGCCTCGCACGCCCTGGTGGCGCGAGTCGTTCCGTCTGGTGCCCCCGACCCTCGTCGTCCGGGCTCGCAAGGAAGGGACCTAGGCCTTGCCCTGGTTGCGGGTCGCCCACCACTCGTCGAGGCGACGATAGGCCTCGTCCTCGCCGAGTGGTCCCGCCTCCAACCTGAGCTCCAGAAGGAAGTCGCGCGCCTCCCCCACGGCCCGCCCGGGCCCGATGCCGAGGTGCTCCATGATCTGGGTCCCGTCGAGGTCGGGCCGTACCCGGTCGAGCTCCTCGCGCGACCTGAGCACTGAGATCCGTTCCTCCAGCACGTCCATACGGCGGGCCAGGTCGGCCGCCTTGGCCCGGTTCCGGGTAGTGCAGTCGCAGCGGGTGAGCTCGTTCAACTTGTCCAGGAGCGGCCCGGCGTCGCGCGCGTACCGGCGGACCGCCGAGTCGGTCCAGCCCTCGCCGTAGCCGTGGAAGCGGAGGTGGAGCTCGACCAGGCGCCGCACGTCGTCCACCTCGGATGACGGGTACCGCAAGGCGCGCATGCGCTCCTCCGCCATCCGGGCCCCCACCACCTCGTGGTGATGGAACGACACGCCGCCGGGCCCGATCGAGCGGGTCTTGGGCTTGCCCACGTCGTGCAGCAGCGCGGCCAGGCGCAGCACCTTGTCCGCCCGGGTCTTCTCGACGACGGCGAGGGTGTGGGCCAAAACGTCCTTGTGCCGGTGCACCGGGTCCTGCTCGAGGGCGAGCGCCGGCAGCTCCGGGATGAACTGCTCGGCCAGACCCGTGCGCACGAGGAACCACAAGCCCGGGCCCGGGCTCTCGACGAGGAGCAGCTTGTCCAGCTCGTCGCGGATCCGCTCGGCCGACACGATCTCGAGCCTCTCGGCCATCCGCTTCACGGCCTCGACCAGGTCGGGCTCCGGCGCGAGGCCGTACCCGGCGATGAACCGGGCGGCCCGCAGCATCCGTAGCGGGTCGTCGCCGAAGGACTCCTCGGGCGCCAAAGGCGTCCTCAGCCGGGACGCGGCCAGGTCGGACACGCCTCCGAAGGGGTCGACCAGCTCGCCTCGAGGCTCGTCGCCCGCAAGCGCGAGGGCCATGGCGTTGACAGTGAAGTCGCGACGGGAGAGATCGGCCTCGACGCGGTCGGTGAACACCACGTCGGGCTTGCGGGTGTCGGGGTTGTAGGCCTCGGCCCGATGAGTGGTGATCTCGTAACGACGGCCGGCAACGGAGCAGCCGATGGTGCCGAAGCGCCGGCCCTGGTCCCACACCGAGTCGGCCCACCCCGACACCGCGGCCGTGGTCTGATCGGGGGTGGCGTCGGTCGTGAAGTCGAGGTCGGCGTCGTCGAGAGGCCGGCCGAGGATGGCGTCGCGGACGCTCCCGCCCACCAGGTAGAGCCGATGGCCGGCGGACGCGAAGCGACTGGCGAGCGGCCTCGCCTCCTCCAGCAGAGCCGTCAGCCTCTCGGGGACCATCGCCGACCGACGCTATGTCGTCGCCGACCCGTAATCTCTCTCCCACCGATGATCGCCGCCACCGACATGTTGGAGTGGGGTCGCGAACGGGCCCGGGCTGCACCGTGGAGGGGCCACGCGTCGGTCGCCCATCTCACTCCTCTGGCACCCGGGGCTCTGTCCACGCGGTTCCTCCACCATTGCCTCGAGGTGCTCTCCGAACGCGGCTTCGTCGACATCGTCACCTCGGCCCTCACCCCGATGGAGGCCGAGGGATTCCTCGAGATCGGCTTCGAGGAACAGGAGCGTCTGCGGCTTCTGGCCCACGACCTCCGCCGGTTACCACCTACGCCCCGGGCTCGCCTGCGCCGGGGACGCCGCGGTGACCGACGGGACGCGCTCGCCGTCGACTCGGCCGCCTTCACCTCGTTCTGGCGCCTGGACCCCTCCACCTTCGACGACGCCATTACGGCCACGCCGGCCAACCGGTTCCGGGTCGCTCCCGGGCCCCGCGGCCAGAGTGCCGGGATCACCGGTTACGCCATCTCCGGTCGGGCCGGGCGGCAGGGCTACCTCCAGCGCCTGGCGGTCAGCCCGGGAGAGCGGCGTCGCGGTGTGGGGCTGGCCCTGACCATCGACGCCCTCACCTGGATGCGCCGGCGGGGGGTGACGCGGGCGGTCGTCAACACCCAGCTCGACAACGATGCCGCCCTGTCGCTCTACGAGCGTGCCGGGTTCCGGCCGGAGCCGTCGGTCCTCGCCGTCCTGCACTACCGGCTCCCCCGATGAGGAGGGTTTCGGCGGCAGCCCTGGTCCTTCTCTCGTTGGTCCTCGCCAGCCCGGGAGCCGACACCGCGGCGGCGAGCGCTTCCACCAGGGCGCCGGAGGACACCCCCTCGACTGTCCGGCTGGTGTTCGTCTCGCAGACGCCGTGGGTGACCGCCGGAGGCCAGTTCGCGCTATCTGCGCGGGTCGACCCCGGCCAAGCCCAGGGCCTCGAAGTCGTCACCAGCGTGTTCCCGGCGGTGGCCACACGCTCGGAGTTCGCCGTCACGCTGGCCGAGCAGCCCCGCCGCCTGCCGATATTCATCTCGGCCCCGGTCGCCCCCGACCCGACGGGCGTCGTAGCCGTCGACCTCGGGGTGCAGGACCCGGCCCTTCCGCGAGACACGGCGCGCCTACGGTTGGGCGGGCGCGACGGAGTCCACCCGGTCGTCATTGAGCTGAGGGAGCGCGATGACGGGCCCGTCCGAGACCAGCTCTTCACGCACCTGATCCACCTTCCCGAGGCGCACCCGGGACCCAGGCTCGGCTTGGCCATGGTGCTCCCGGTGTACTCCCGCCCCCGCTGGCAGCCCGACGGGTCCCGCCGCCCGGCCGAGGCCGCACGGACGTCCTCGACCCTCGAGGCGCTGGAGCTGGCTCGGTCGCTGCCCGTCGCCCTGGCACCCAATCCCGAGACCCTCGACGCCCTGGCTGCGGACGCGGGTGAGACGGGCACTGCCACCCTCGCCCGCCTCCGACAGCTGGCCTCCGACCACCCGCTGCTCGGCGCCACCTACGTCCCGGTGAGCCTGCCGGGGCTCCTGGCCAGCGGCCTCGACGGCGAAGCCGCCAACCAGCTGGCGCGCGGCCAGGCGAGCATCGAGAAGACCCTGAGAACGAGCCCGGCCGGCCGGACGTGGTTGACCGACCAACCCGTGGACGCCAGCTCCCTGGGCCTGATCTCGAGGCGCGGGGTCGACCGGATCGTCGTGGCCGAGGCGGGCCTGGCCCCCGTACCCGGCCAGCAGGTGACCCTGACGCGGCCGTTCCAGCTCGCCAGCGGGCCGGTCAGACTCCAGGCGGTCTCGGCCGACCCCGGCCTGGCCGCCCACTTCGGCGACGGACAGCAGCCATTGCGGGCGCAGCAGCTGCTTGCCGATCTCGCCGTGGTCTATCTCGACCTCCCGGGCGACAAGCGAGCGGTGGTGGCGCTCCCTCCGAGGGCGTGGGCGCCCAATGCCCCCTTCCTCCAGGCGCTGGCCGTCGGGCTGGCGGGAAACCCGGTCGTGGAGGCGGTCGGCCTCGACACCGTCTTCGAAGGGATCGAGCCGGCCCGCGGGGCGTCGGGGGGAGCGCTCGTGCGAAGGCCCGTCGCCGTCGCCAACAGCCTGGGCGACATCGCAGACGAGGTGCGAGCCACGCGGGGACGCCTCGACTCCCTCGGGTCGGTCCTGGGCCCTGACAACCCGGTGTCGGGCCCGCTCGACGAGCAGCTTCTGGTGGCCCAGTCCGCCGACATCGCCGGCGGTCGCCAGCGTCGCTCGTACGTGGCCGCCGTCGACAAGGCCATCGACGCCGCCCTCGCCACCATCCAGATGCCTCAGGGCCGCTCCATCACCCTCACGGCGCGCCGCGGCTCGATCCCGGTGACGTTCCAGAACCGCAGCGGCCACCCGGCGCGCGTGGTGGTCAAGATGAACAGCGACAAGCTCGTCTTCCCCGCCGGTTCCACCCAGACCCTCGAGCTGACGAGGCTGAACACCACCCAGCGGTTCCCGGTGGTGGCGCGGACGTCGGGCGCCTTCCCCATCCGCATCCAGCTCACCTCCCCCGACGGCAAGCTCGTGGTCGGGCGCGCCCGGCTCACGGTACGGTCGACTGCCGCTTCCGGGCTCGGCGTGGGAGTGTCTGTGGGCGCCGCCCTGTTCCTGGCCCTCTGGTGGGGCCGTCACGCCTCGAGGGGCAGGCGGGCTCGGAGGCTCGTCTCGGTCGACGGCGGCGCTACGCCCGCAGAAGCCGACCCACCGGCCGTGGAACGCACCGAAGGAGGAGCATGACCGTCCGAGTGGTCACCGACAGCAGCTGCGACCTTCCCGACGACATCGCCGCCGAGCACGGCATCGGGGTGGTGCCGCTCAACATCCGGTTCGGCACCGAGGAGTTCGTGGACCGCCGAGACCTCACGGCAGCGCAGTTCTGGGCTCGGTGCGCGAGCTCACCGGTTCCACCGGAGACGTCCGCGCCGTCGCCGGGGTCCTTCGAGCAGGCGTTCCGGGCGGCGGCCGGCGAGGGCGGCGACGCCGTCGTCTGCATCACGCTGTCGGACCGGCTCTCGGCCACGGGCGCGTCGGCCCGGACGGCGGCCCAGGCGCTGGTCGGCGAGCTCGACGTGCGGGTCGTGGACTCGCGCTCGGTCACCCTCGGCCTCGGCATGATGGCCGTGGCCGCGGCCCGCCTCGCGGCATCCGGCGCCTCGGTCGACGAGGTCGTGGCCGGTGCCGAAGCCCTGGTGGCGCGCACCCACGTCTACGGCGCCCTCGACAGCCTCGACGCCCTCAAGAAGGGCGGGCGCATCGGTGGCGCCCAGGCGCTGTTGGGCTCCATCCTGTCGATCAAGCCGATCATCGAGGTGCGCGACGGAGCCGTCGAGCCCGGGCCGAAGCAGCGGACACGCTCGCGTGCCCTCGCGTTCCTGGCCGAGCGCGTCGGCGCGGCAAAAGATGTCGAGAACCTGGCGGTGATGCACGGCGCCGCTCCCGATGTCGAGACACTGCTCGACCAGCTCGAGGGCTTCTACCCCCGAGACCGGATCGTCGTCGGTGACCTCGGCGCCGTGGTGGGCAGCCACACCGGGGCGCGGACCATCGGCGTGACCTTCCAGGCCCAGGGGTAGGGCTGCCGGGTGCCCGACGTCTCCCGCTACCTGGTCGCGGACCAGGTGCTCGACGGGCGCTACCGGCTGCGCCATCTCATCGCCCGCGGCGGCATGGCCGAGGTGTGGGAAGCGGTCGACGACGTCCTAGGGCGGCCCGTTGCGGTCAAGGTCCTCCTCCCCCACCTGGCCGCCGACCAGTCGTTCCTCGACCGCTTCCGCCGCGAGGCGATCGCCGCGGCGCGTCTCGGCCACCCCCACGTGGTGGCCACCTACGACACCGGGCTCGACGACGGTGTGGCCTACATCGTGATGGAGCTGGTCGACGGGCCCACGCTGCGCCAGTTGCTGGTAGCGGAGAGCCTTCGCCCCGAACGGGTCGTCGACATCTGCGGCCAGGTCGCCGACGCCCTCCACTACGCCCACCAGGCCGGCATCATCCACCGCGACGTCAAGCCGGCGACCATCCTCGTGTGCCCGGGCGACCAGGTGAAGGTGGCGGACTTCGGGATCGCCAAGGCAGTCCTCGAAGATGGCGGGGCCGACCGGGACCTGACCCAGACGGGCACCATCCTCGGCACGGCCAAGTACTTCTCGCCCGAGCAGGTCGAGGGCCGCCCGCTCGACGGCCGGGCCGACGTCTACGCCCTCGGTGTCGTCATGTACGAGATGCTGTGCGGCCGCCCGCTCTTTACCGGCGAGACCGAGATGGCCGTCGGCGTCCAGCACGTCTCGCGGGTGCCGGTCAGCCCCCGCCAGGTCAAGGCCGGCATCCCGAGGCCGGTGGAAGCCATCGTGCTGAAGGCGCTGGCCAAGTCGCCCGACGACCGCTTCCCGACGGCCGCTGCCTTCCGTAACGCCCTGCTTTCCGTCGACCTCCGCGCCGACGACGCGGTGCCGCTCGTCGAGCGAGACGACACCCCGCCGGCCGGTGTCCTCGCCCCTGTGCCGCTCCGGCGGAGGCGTCGATGGCTGCCTCCCGTCGTCGCGACCGCCGTGCTGGCGTCGGTTCTGATTCTCGTCATCGTGCTGCTGGCCCGCGGCGACGGGACCCCACCGACGAGCCAGCCATCACCAAGGGCAGGGCCCGTGGAGGTCGCCGGGCTCGAGGCCTTCGACCCGGGAGGCGACGGAGCCGAGCACGACGACGAGCTGCGGTTCCTAACCGACGGCGACCCTTCGACGTCGTGGACCACCCAGCAGTACGCCAGCCGCAGCTTCGGGAACCTCAAGCCGGGAGTGGGGTTCGTCATCCGCCTCGACTCCGCCCGCCGCCTGGGGAGGCTGAGCGTGTCGTCCCCGAACCGCGGGTGGACCGCCGAGGTCTCCGTCGCCCCCTCCCCCCGGTCGAGCCGCGAATCGTGGGGTCCTTCCGTCGACCGCCAGGCCGACATCGACGGTGGCGCCACCTTCGACCTCGGCGGAGCGTCCGGCTCAGCCGTTCTCGTGTGGATCACCGACCTGGGCACGACCAACTCGGTGACGCTGGGAGATCTCGAGCTTCTCCCGGCGTAAGGCCCGAGCGCCTGACGAGGGCCGGGCGGCGGCCGGAGACGACTCGCTACCCTCAGC
>JBOGIF010000206.1:0-27462 GCA_050742415.1 Acidimicrobiales bacterium
GACGAGTGGAAAGAGGTGCTGGGCACGGCCCTGCGCTTCGCCGCCGACTGCGCCAAGGCCTACAACCGGGCCTCGGAGCGCACCCGGCGCGGCTTCAACCGGGCCGTGTTCACCACGCTGGCGGTGCGGGACGGCCGCATCGTCGACGTTGGCTACCAGGCACCGTTCGACGTGCTGCTACGCGCGTCCGAGTTCGAATACGACGATTTGGTGGAGGTGAGCGGACTCGAACCGCCGACTTCCACGTTGCGAACGTGGCGCTCTACCAGCTGAGCTACACCCCCGGGCGAACCAGGATAGGCGACCGGTCAGGAGGCCCCGCCGGCCTGCCGTTCGATCGCTCGTTGGAGGCGGGACTGGAGCACGGTGGTGGTGACGTCGCCCCGGGTGCGTTCGAGGACCGCCCGGAGGGCGTCGGTGGTGCGGCGCAGGCCGCCGGTTACCGCGTCGGGGTAGTCGATCCTCACCAGTAGGCCGTAGACGTCGTCCATGGCCTCCAGCAGGACCTCCGCCCGGTCGAGCTCGCCGCCCCGCAACCGGTCGAGTGTGTGGCGCCGCAGCTCGCTGGCCGCCTCGGCCAGACCGCAGAGCCACGCCGCCGCGCTCACGCCGAGCTCGTGGTGGTCGGGCAGCCGAGCAGCGTCGACCAGGGCGGCGGTCAGTCGGGCCTCGGCGTACTCCTTCTGGGCGTCGTGGAGCGGGCCGGAGCCGGCGAGGGCGGGGAAGGGCGCCAGTGCCTCCTGGGCCTCACGCAGCGCAGCCGAGGCGTCGTCGGCCAGGCCGATCGCACCTTCACTGTCGAGCCGGTGGACCGCCCGGATGGAGCTGCCACAGGCCCGGATGGTGGCTCGGCACGCCCGGATGGCGATCTCGCGAGCGGCGTGGGCGGCGCTCAGCTCCTGATTGAGAACCGACTCGAGAGCGCCGAGGCGTTCGTCGGGCAGCGGCGGGACCGCCAGCGCTAGTTGGCGGAGCGCTGGAGGAAGGCGGGCTCGACGTGGATCATCGGGTCGAGCGGCACCGCGTGCGGCAGGAAGCGGACCTTCATCTCCCGCTCGGCGCTGGCATTGCGCTGGTGGATCAGCAGCCCTATGTAGGCGGCCAGCAGCAGGTCGGCCACCAGATTGAACGCCCAAAGGAAGCGCAGGAACGGAAGCGCCCCGAGCACGAGGGTGGCGGCAACGCCGACCGCCAGGGCGCCCAGGACCTCGCGGCGACGCTGGAGCGTGCGGCTCCGGGAGCTGGAGGGACGGACGTGGGGACCGACCGGACCGCCGACGAGGCCGAGAGGGGCAATGCCACCGCCACGGGAGGCGGCGGCTGCCGGACGGGACACGGCCGGCCGGGACATCGGAGAGCGGGAGCGACCGTCGAGGCCGGTGGCGGCCAGCCGTCGGGCGGTGGGACCAGTCCTGCGCAGCACCGCCAGCTGGCGGTGGAAGGCGCTTATCGAGTCACCTGGGCGTCCCTCGGCCCGGTTCCGCAGAGCTGGAGGGATGAGCACGACTGCCCATATGACTGCGAGGACTAGAAGAACCAAGGTCACGCTCCTCGACCTTCCTTTACCTCGGGGGACCGTAATGCGCTGCGAGCGCGAAGTCGCGGATGCTGTGGGTGTTGCGGACCGACTGCCGCCGCCCCCTTACTACCAGCCGGCCTCGGCGCCAGGCAAGGCCCCAGGTCAGGTAACGGAGTCATCGGCCAAGGCCCGGCGGTAGGAACCGGAGCGGCCTCCGGTCTTCTCCCACAGGGTGAGCTCACCGATCGTCATCGACCGGTCGACCGACTTGCACATGTCGTAGATGGTCAGCGCCGCTACGGCGCAGGCCGTGAGCGCCTCCATCTCCACCCCGGTGCGGTCGACGGTCTCGACCTGGGCCTCGACTTCGACGTGGTCGTCACCAATCATGAAGTTCACGAACACCGACCCCACCAGCAACGGGTGGCACAGCGGTATCAGTCCGGGCGTCTGCTTGGCTGCCTGGATCCCCGCCACCCGGGCCACCGCCAGCACGTCACCCTTGGTGATTGCGTTGCTCGCCACCTTGGATGTGGTCTCGGGGAGCATCATCACCTTGCAGCGGGCCAGCGCCCGCCGATGGGTGGCTTCCTTGGGCGTGACGTCGACCATGCGGGCCCGGCCCAGGGGGTCGATGTGGGTCAGGCCCCGGTCGCTCATCGGCGAAGTCTAGAGAATGAGCGCCGCCGACACTCAACCGCCGATTCGGCTCATGCTGCGGTCGGGCTGCACGAAGTCCACTTGGCCGATGGTGTGGCCGGCCCACTTCCGTCCCACGTCGGCGGCGATCGCCGACGCTAGGTCGTCGTCGGACCCGCCGCTGCGCAGCACCGCCCGCAGGTCGGTCTCCTCCACTGCGAACAGGCAGTTCCGGAACATGCCCTCGGCCGTGAGGCGCACCCGGTCGCAGCTGCCGCAGAAGCTGCGGGTGACGCTGGCGACGATCCCCACCTCGCCGCGGCCGTCGACGTAGCGGTAGCGCTCGGCCGGCTGCGGTCCTCTCGGGCCGATGGGCTCGACCGGGTACGCCGCCGAGATGGCAGCCACCACCTCCTCCGCGCTCACCACTGCTTCGCCGGTCCAGGCGCCGTCGGCGTCGAGGGGCATGACCTCGATGAAACGAACGGTCACGCCGCGGTCGCGGCCGAACGCCGCGAAGTCGACGATCTCGTCGTCGTTCACTCCCCGGACGAGGACGCAGTTGACCTTCACCGGGTCGAACCCGACCGCCAGGGCGGCGTCGATCCCGTCGAGCACCTGGTCGAGCCTGTCGCGCCGGGCCATGGCGGCGAAACGGTCCCGGCGCAACGAGTCGCAGGACACGTTCACCCGAGTCAGACCGGCGGCCTTCAGGTTGGCGGCCAGCAGGCCAAGGCCGGCGCCGTTGGTGGTCAGGGACAGGTCCGGGACCAGGCGGGCCAGCTTGCGCACGAGCACCGGGAGATGGGACCGCAGCGTCGGCTCACCTCCGGTGAGGCGGATGCCACGGAACCCGAACTGCTCCACGCATACCCGCGCCACCCGCTCGATCTCCTCGAAGGTCAGGAGCTCGTGGCGCGGCAGCCACTCCAGACCGTCGGCGGGCATGCAGTAGCTGCACCGGAAGTTACAGCGGTCGGTGACCGAGATCCGCAGGTCGCGGACGGTGCGTCCGAAGGGGTCGACGAGCGGAGCCAAGGTCGACCCAGGCTACTGACCCGTCAGCCCTCTCCCACCAGCATCACCTCGACCGTCCCGCCGGCCTCCACGCCCGAGCCGTCGGGTAGCAGGGCCAGGGCGTTGGCCCGGGCCATGGCCCACAACAGGTGCGAGCCGGCGCCGCCCGAGGGCCGGACGTGCCAGCGGCCGTCGTCGTTCTGCTCGGCCGCCACCCTCGCCAGGTGGAGCTTGCCGTCGGGACGCCTGGCCAGGGCCTCGTCGGCCACCGCCTCGAAGTGCGGGCGGAACAGCCGGCTGTGCCCCGCCATCTTGCGCAGGGCGGGCCGGGCGAACAGCTCGAACGACACCATGGACGACACCGGGTTGCCGGGCAGCCCGAACACCGGGACACCGTCGATGACACCGAACGCCAGCGGCTTTGCCGGCTTGACCGCCACCTGCCACCAGCTCATCTCGCCGAGTCGGTCGAGGACGGTCTTGACGTGGTCGAAGTCGCCCACGCTCACGCCCCCGGACGTGACCAGGGCGTCGCAGCTCCGAACCGCCTCCTGGATGGCGGCGGCGATCGCGTCCTCGCTGTCGGCCACCATGCCGAGGTCGGCGGCCTCGAAGCCGGCCTCGGCGACCATCGCCAGCAACGTGGGGCGGTTCGAGTCGCGGATCTGGCCGGGCGCCAGCGCCTCGGGGCCCGCCACCAGCTCGTCGCCGGTGGACAGCACCCCCACCCGGGGCCGGCCGAAGACCGACACTCGATCGCGGCCGAGGCTGGCCAGCACACCCAGGTGGCCGGGACCGATCGGGGTGCCGGGCTCGAACACGACCTGTCCCGCCCGCAGGTCCTCGCCGGCGCGGCGGATGTGGTCACCCGGCCGCGCCGTGATCTCCACGATCACGACGGCGTCGGTCCCGGGGGGGACGAGGGTGCGCTCGACCATCACCACCGCGTCCGCCCCCGGCGGGATCGGGGCCCCGGTCATGATCCGAACCGCCTGGCCCGGGCCGACCACCATGTCCGGCCTCTGGCCCGCTGCCAGCGTGCCGACAACCTCCAAGGGAGCGGGGGCCGACACCGTGTCGTCCGCTCTCAGCGCGTAGCCGTCCATCGCCGTGTTGTCGAAGGGCGGGACGTTCTCGGCAGCCGTGACCGTCTCGGCCAGCACGCAGGCCAAGGCGTCGGCCACCGGCACCTCGACGGCGGGCAGCCGCCGGCAGGCCTGGAGCACCTGGCGGCGGACCTCCTCGACCGAGATCAAAGGAACGTCAGACGATCTTCTTCCGCTGGACCAGGTCGGCCAGGAACGCCCGGAACTGGGGGCCGAGGTCCTCGCGCTCGATGGCCAGCTCGACGGTTGCCCGCAGGTAGTCGAGCTTGTTGCCGATGTCGTAGCGGCCCTCCTCGAACACGTAGCCGTAGATCGTCTGCTCCCGCAGCAGTATCCCGATGGCGTCGGTGAGCTGGAGCTCCCCGCCGGCACCCGGTTGGACCCGCTCGAGGGCGTTGAAGATCTCCGGCGTGAAGATGTAGCGGCCCATGACGGCCAGGTTCGACGGCGCCTCCTCGGGGCTCGGCTTCTCGACAATGTCGAGGATCCGGATGAGCGTGTCGTCGACCGCCTCGGGCCTTACGCAGCCGTAGGACGACATGTCGCTGCGCGGGAACTCCTTGAGGGCGACAACCGAGCGGCCGTAGCGCTCGTAGACCATCAGCATCTCGTGGAGGACCGGCGAGGTGTCGGTCATGATGTCGTCGCCCAGCATCACCGCGAAGGGCTCGTTGCCCACGTGCTGGCGGGCGGCCGACACGGCGTGGCCGAGGCCCCGTGGGTCGCCCTGGCGCACGTAGTGGATGTCGGCCATCTCGGCGATGGCCTGCATCTCCTTCAGCAGCTCGAACTTCCCGGCCGCCTCCAGGTAGTGCTCGAGCTCGAAGGAGCGGTCGAAGTGGTCCTCGACCGACCGCTTCCCGCGGCCGGTGATGATCAGGATGTCGCGCAGGCCGGCCCTCACCGCCTCCTCGACCACGTGCTGGATGGCGGGCCGGTCGACGACCGGCAGCATCTCTTTGGGCTGGGCCTTGGTGGCCGGCAGGAACCGGGTGCCGAGCCCGGCCGCCGGGATCACTGCCTTTCGCACGTTCTTCAAGGTCCACCTCCGGATGACATGCCGACGCTTGCACGCTCTACCCGGTCGCCGCCACCGCGCTTCGCCCGGTACAGGGCGGCGTCCGCGGCGGCGACCAGCTCCTTTCCCGACGAGCCGTGCTCGGGGGCGGTGGCCACCCCGATCGAGATGGTCACGTGCAGCTCGCCAGGGTCGAGCCTGATGCCAGGACCGGAGACCGCCTCTCTTATCTTGGCGGCCAGCTGGAGGGCGCCCGCTGTCCCCGTTCGGGGGAGGAGCAGGGTGAACTCGTCGCCACCGAAGCGGGTCACCACGTCGACCTCCCGGGTGGCGTCGACCAGCCGGCGGCCCAGCTCGACCAGCACGGCGTCGCCCGCCTGGTGGCCCCGCGCGTCGTTGATGGCCTTGAAGTCGTCGATGTCGCAGAAGAGCACGGAGAAGGGCTCCCCGAAGCGGACCGAGCGCGACAGCTCCGACTCCAGCGCCAGGTCCAGATGACGACGGTTCCAGAGCCCGGTGAGGCCGTCGGTGAGCGACAGCCTCATCGCCTCCTCCCGGACGTAGGCGGTGTCGATTGCGGTCTCGGTCTGGCGGACGAGGATGGCGAGCGACTCCACGTCGTCAGGGGAGAAGGGTTCGGCTTCGGGCCGGCCGTAGAACGCCACCACGCCCTGAAGCTGGCCGCCGGGCCGCACCGGCACCGCAAGACCGTGGCCCGATACGACCTCGCGGGAGGCAGCCGTGGCTCCCACCCGATCCGTCGGCCGGAGCGACGATGTGCCTGTCACCGTCGCGAAGTAGATCGCCACCGGCGTGCCGAGGTACTCGGCGCCGTAGCGCAGGAGGGCCGAGACCATGTCGGCCCGGTCGGCGGTCGACCGCAGGGCGTCACCCAGGGCGACCAGCGAGCGGCGGAAGGCGATGGCTGTATGGCGGCGGCTGGTAGCGCCACCCTCGTCGTCCTGCTCGGGCGGGCCCACGATCGACATGGTACGGCGGGACCGGCCCACGCGGAATGGCGATGGCCGGGCCCATGTTGAGCCAACCGGTAACATCGAGTTGCCGGTCCGCGTGGCGAGCGCGCCGGTCGAGTGCAGTCCTTCTGGAGGCCCCAGCGCGAGATGCCCAAGTACGAGTACGCCTGCAAGTCGTGTGGCGAGCACCTCGAAGTGGTGCAGTCGTTCAAGGACGACGCGCTGACCGAGTGCCCGGGCTGTGGCGGAACGCTGCGAAAGGTGTTCGGGTCCATCGGCGTGGTGCTGAAGGGCAGCGGCTTCTACCGCAACGACAACCGCTCGTCGTCGCGCTCCGCGGGCCGCGACGCCGACAAGGCCGCCGCCAAAGCCGACTCCAAGGGGAGCGGCTCTGGCGACAAGTCCTCATCCGACAAGTCGTCCTCCGAGAAGTCGTCCTCCGAGAGGTCGTCCTCGGACAAGCCTTCTGCCGACAAGGCGTCCGGCGACAAAGCGTCCGGCGACAAGGCGTCCGGCGACAAAGCGTCTTCGACGAAGTCGTCCTCGGACAAGGGATCGAGCGGCGGTTCCAGGACGTCGGCCGGTGCCGACACCAAGACCGCCTAGCCCGTCTGCTCGTCCAGCTCAGAGCCCCGAATGCGCCTGCCGACCGCGGAGATCGGGATCTTCGGCGGCACCGGCTTCTACCGGTTCGTCGAGGATCTCGACGAGGTGACGGTCCAGACGCCGTTCGGGCCACCGTCGTCGAAGCTGACCGTGGGTGAGCTCGGTGGCCGGCGAGTCGCCTTCCTGGCTCGGCACGGCGTCGACCACGAGGTTCCCGCCCACCGGGTGAACTACCGGGCGAACCTCTGGGCCTTCCGCCGGCTAGGGGTGCGCAGGGTGCTCGCCCCGTGCTCGGTGGGGTCGCTGCAACCGCACCTCGAGCCCGGTGACTTCGTGGTGTGCGATCAGCTCGTCGACCGCACACGGGGCCGCGACGACACGTTCTTCGCCGGGCCCACCCTGGCTCACGTGTCCTTCGCCGACCCCTACTGCCCGGAGCTGCGGGCCGCGGCCCTCGCCGCCGGCCGGGCCGAGGGCATCACCGTGCACGACCGGGGGACCGTGGTGGTCATCCAGGGCCCGCGCTTCTCGACGCGCGCGGAGTCGCGCTGGTTCTCGGCAGCCGGCTGGGACGTGGTGAACATGACCCAGTACCCCGAGGCGGTCCTCGCCCGGGAGCTGGGCATGTGCTACTGCGGGGTAGCGCTGGTGACCGACTACGACGCCGGCTTGGAGGGTGCGGTGGCCGGGCGGGGGGCCGTGACCATCGAGACGGTGTTCGCCGTCCTCGCCCAGAACGTCAGCCGGGTGCAGGCGCTCCTGTCCAGAGCGATTCCTCAGGTGCCGCCGCAACCGGCCTGCGCATGCGCCGCCAGCGCCCCCGATCCGGGGTCGCTCCCGGCGGATTGAGCCGATACCCTCGGCGACAGCACTTCCTCCTCTGAGCGCAGGTCGAATCGCGACCAGGAGGACCTCGTGCACATCCGTCCGTTTCGTTCCCCCCTGTTGTTCTGGACTGCCGCGTCCGTCGTGGCGCTGCTCACCGGTCTCGCTGCGGCCCGGTTCGTCGGCGAGGCCCGCGCCCAGGCCGTCAGGTACGGAGGGATGAGTCCCGTGGTGGTGGCGGTCAGCCGGGTGGAGCGCGGCGCGGTGGTTGACGAGCCGGCGGTGGCGCTGCGCCTCGTGCCCGCCTCTCTGGTGCCGCCCGGCGCCCTTTCTCGCATCGGTCAGGCCGTCGGCCGTACCGTCGCCGTCCCGTTGCTGCCCGGTGTGCCAGTGGTAGCCGACAACCTTGCGCCGGACGGGCTGCGGGGCCTGAGCGCCCTGCTGCCACCGGCCACCCGGGCGGTGGCCGTGCCCCGCGACGACGCCAGCGTGAAGCTCCAGAAGGGCGACCTGGTCGACGTCCTGGCCATCCTCGACGTCGGCGTGTCCGGCGCCGGTGAGCCCACCGTCGTCCTCGCCGAGGCCGCTCCTGTCCTCGATGTCGCAGCCCAGTCCGCCACAATCGCGGTGGCGCCCGACGCGGCGGCCGACCTGGCCTACGCCCTCGCCCAGGGCGTGGTGACCCTGGCTGTCACCGCACCGCCACCAGCGCCAGCACGGCCAGCCCAGCCAGAACCCGGTAGACCACGAACGGGGTGAAGGATCGGGTCTTGACCACACGCAGGAGGAACCACACCGCGGCGGTGCCGGTCACCGCCGACGCCGCGATCCCGGCCGCGAAGGCGCCGCCCGTGCCCGGGGGAAGGCCGTCGCCGGCCAGCATCTTGGCTCCCTCGAACAGGCCCGCGCCGAAGATGATGGGCAGGCTCATGAGGAACGAGATCCGGGCAGCGGCGGGACGGTCGAAACCCAGCCACCGCCCGGCGCTGATGGTGATTCCCGATCGCGACACGCCTGGCGACAGGGCAGCCGCCTGGCCGATGCCCATCACCAGGGCGTCGCGAAGGCCGAACTCGCTCTCGCCCCGCCGGCCCGGGGCCCGGTCGGCCACGGCTAGGACCAGGCCGAACACGATGAGCATCACGCCGATGAGCCAGATCTGCCCGAGATGGTCGGCGATGGTCGACTCCAGCACCGCTCCGACGGTTGCTCCCGGCACCGCCGACAGCAGCAGGAGCCAGGCCAGGCGTTCGTCGGGCGAGCCGACGGCCCGGCTGCGGATCGAGGTGAGCCCGGCGGCGGCGAGCCGGACCAGGTCGCTGCGGAAGTAGAGGGCCGCCCCGGCAAAGGTGCCGAGGTGCAGCGAGACGTCGAAGCTCCGGTTCAGCTCAGCGTTGGCCGGGCCGATGAGCTCCTTCCAACCGAACAGCCAGGGCACGAGGATGAGATGCCCGCTGGACGAGATGGGCAGGAACTCCGAGAGGCCCTGGGTTATGCCCAGGACGATGGCGTGCAGGATCGGGATCTGGCCCGAGTCGGCGGCGATCACTCCGTCAGGAGCCGCTCAGGGTCATGTCGGCGACGACGAGCGTGACCCCTGCCGCCCCACCGGGAAGCCACTCGACGTCGCCCCCCACCGCGGCCACGTCGAGGAGCATCCGCTCGATCGTGGACGCGATGGTGGCCTCGCGCACCGGCTCGGCCAGCGCCCCGCCCCTTACCATCAAGCCTTCGACTCCCACCGAGAAGTCGCCGCTCACCGGGTTGACGCCCGAGTGCAGGCCGGTCACCGACTGGATCAACAGGCCGTCACCAACCTGGGCGACCAGCTCGGGCTGGCCGAGATTGCCCGGCCGAAGAGCGAGGGCGCGGCTGCCGGCTCCCGGTGTGCTCCGGAACCCGCCCCGTACCGCCGCGCCGTTCGAGGCCAGGCCCGAGCGGCGCGCCGTGTAGTGGTTGTGCAGGAATCCGACGAGCGTGCCGGCGTCGATCAGGGGATTGTGCCGGCTAGCCAGCCCCTCGGCGTCGATCCGGCCGGCGCCATAGGCCCGAGGATCGGTTGGGTCGTCGACGAGGGTCAGCAACGGCGAGGCGACCGCCTCGCCCTCCTTCCCCGCGAACATAGACCGGCGCTTGAGCGCTGCCTCGGCCGACAGGGCGGACGACAGCACCCCGAGGAACCGGGCCGTCACCAGGGGGTCGAAGAGCACGGTCACCTTGTGGGAAGCCGGCTTGACCGCCCCCAGCATGCGGGTGGCGCGGGTGGCAGCGTCGGCGGCGGCCGAGCCGGTGTCGAGGTCGTCGGGGTGGCGGGCCACGGACCACCCGTAGCCTGTCCGGGTGCCGCCTCCGTCGCCGGCGAGGGCGTCGGCGTGCACCGAGCACACCGTTCGCCTCGACTCCCCCCGTATGCCCTCGGTCGACACCACTGCGGAGGCCGACGTGGTGTCGGAGTAACCGGCCGACTCGACGCCCCGCACCCGCGCGTCGGCTGACCTCGTGGCCCGTTCCACCTCGAGAGCCAGCGCCACCTTGGCTTCGGGTGCGAAGGCGTCCATGTCGGGCCGGAAGAGGTCGAGGTCGGCGGGCTCTACGCCGTCGGGCGACGGCAGTCCCAGGAACTCGTCGACGCCGCCGAACGAGGCGTTGTCGCGGGCCTCCAGCAGGGTCTCGAGGATGATGTCGTCGTCGAGCGAGCCGGCGTAGGCGAAGCCCTGGCGGCCGCCGACCACGACCCGCACGCCGATGCCGGCGGTGTCGGCCGACGAGAGCGACTCGACCTCGCCCCCGAACACCTTCACCTCGGTGTGCCGGGCCCGGGCCAGGTACGCCTCCACCTGCTCGCCGGGAGCGGCCCGCCCGACCACCCGGTCGGCCAGCTCCAGGAGGTCTCCGCGCGAAACCCCCCTCACAGGTGCAATTGCGCGGATCGGCGGGGGGTGGGAGTGGTCGTCATGCGGCGGCGGTGCCGCCGACCGTCATCGACGCCACCCGCAGCGTCGGTTGGCCGGCCGACACGGGCACGCCCTGCCCGTCCTTGCCGCACGTGCCGGCCCAGGTGTCGAAGTCGTTGCCCACCGCGTCAATGGCCTTGAGCACCTCCGGGCCGTTGCCGATGAGGTTGGCCGAGCGCACTGGGGAGGTCACCTCACCGTCCTCGATCAGGTACGCCTCGGTCATGCCGAACACGAAGTCGCCGGTGGCGGTGTTCACCTGCCCTCCGCCGAGCTGCACGCAGTAGATGCCGTAGGGGGTCTGGGCGATGATCTCCCCGGGGTCCTCGTCGCCGGCGAGGACGTAGGTGTTCGTCATCCGGACCATCGGCAGGTGCTGGTAGCTCTGGCGCCTCCCGTTGCCCGACGAGGCGCGACCGCGGTCGCGGGCGCGAACCAGGTCCCACATGTAATCCGTGAGCTCGCCGTTCTCGATGAGCGTGTTCCGCTGGGCGGGATGTCCTTCGTCGTCGATGGCGTGGGTGCCCCACTCGCGCGCATAGGCGCCGTCGTCGACCAGGTTCACCAGCGGGCTGGCGACCACCTTGCCGACCTGGTCGCCGAAGACCGACGCCTGGCGGCGGACCAGGTCGGCCTCAAGGCCGTGGCCGCACGCCTCGTGGAAGAGCACGCCACCCGCGCCCCGCCGCAAGACCACGGGAACGGACCCACTGGGAGCGGGCTGCGCCGAGAGCATGGCTACTGCCCGGCGGGCGGCTGTCCTGGCCACCTCGTCCACGTCGACGTCGTCGAACAGCTCGAAACCCACGGTGCCGCCGGGCGCCTCGAAGCCTGTCTGCATCCCGCCATCGTTGGCCGCCACGCACGAGACCATGAACCGCGTCCGCACCTGGTCGTCGCCGGTGAGGAGCCCGTCGGTGTTGGCCACCATGATGCGGCGCCGGGAGTCGGCGTACGACGCTGTTACCTGGCGAACGGCGCCGTCGGTCGAACGGGCGGCGTCGTCGGCCCGGGCCAGCAGGTCGACCTTGGCCGCCTTGGCCACGTCGGCGGGCAGGACCTCGACGTCGTGGGGCCGGCCGGGCGAGGAAGGGCTCAGCGCGACCGTCCGGGTGCCCTCGCCGCCGGCACGCGCCGAGGCCGCCGCTGCCTCAGCCGCCACCGTGAGGCCGTGCTCGGTCAGGTCCGAGGTGTGGGCGAACCCGGTTGTCTCGCCCCGCACCACCCGGATGCCGGCCCCTCGGTCGCGGCCCGACGTGAGCTCCTCGACCCGGCCGTCGTCGAAGCGGGCGGACGAGGACTGGCGGTCCTCGGCGAACACCTCGGCGAAGTCGCCGCCGCTGCGCACGGCGACACTGAGGATGCGGGACATCACGTCGGGGTCGATCACGTGTGGGCCCCCGCCTCCACCGGCACGGCATCGACGAATGCCGTGAGCGCGGCCCACCACGCCTCGGCATCCTCGAACTGCGGGGAGTGGCCCACGCCCCCGATGACCGACAGCGACGCACCGGGTATGGCGGCGGCCAGGCGGCGGCAGTCGTCCAGCATGGCGCCGTCGAGCTCGCCGACGATGACGGCCGTCGGCAGGTTCACGGCGGTCAGGGCCACGAGCCGGTCGGCGTCGTCGAGGAACCGCGGCGCGAGCGCCAGCCACAGCTCCGACGACGTGGCGAGCAGCTTCGACTCGGTCCATTCCGCGTATCCGGGGCGGCGCCGGACCAGGCGGTCGAACGACGTCTCGGGACCCTCGTTGACGGCCCGGTGGGCCTCCAGTGCTCGCGCCAGCCCGGCCATGCCGCTCTGGCTGACGATGGCGGTCCCGAGCTGGACCAGGGCCGGGTCCAGCCCCTGCACGCGGCCGTGGAATGTCGCCACCAGCCCCATCGCCGCCAGTCGCGACTGGTGATCCAGGGCCAGGCGCTGGGCCAGGGCGCCACCCATCGAGTGACCGACGATCGTGAACCGGTCCCAGCCCAGGGCGTCGGCCAGGGCCAGGAGGTCGGTGGTCAGGATCTCGAAGCTGTAGGACTCCTGGCCCGGAGGATGGTCGCTGGCGCCATGGCCGCGCAGGTCAGGCGAGACGGCGTGCCAACCCCGCTCGGCGAGGGGTTCGAGGAAGTCGGTGAAGTCCTCCTTGGCGCCCGTGAAGCCGTGGACGAACAGCAGCGGGTAGCCGCCGGCGCCGGCCTCGGCCACCTGGAGGGCGACGTCGCCGATGTCGACCCGGCGGCTGCGCATCGAGAGCGGCACGAACCGAGGGTAGCCCGGTGCGCGGGCCGCTCGGCCGGCCGATGCGCTGGACTCGGACTGCGTAGGCTGAGACCGTGGGGACCCGCGGGAAGCTGTTCCTGCTGCTGCGCGTCGGCGCCAGCGGCGGGATGCTGGCACTCCTGCTCTCGCGTCTCGACCTCGCCTCGCTGCTACCCAGCCGCCAGCTCTCGACACTCACCTGGACGGCGTTGGGCCTGGTCGTGAGCGTGGTCGCCATCGTGCTGTCGAGCCTGCGGTGGCAGCGGGTCCTGCACGTTCTCGACATGCCCGTCGAGCTGCCGCCTCTGGTGTCGCACTACCTCGCCGGGCAGTTCGTCTCGAACTTCCTGCCAACGACGGTGGGTGGCGACGTGCTGCGGGTGACCAGGCTCTCGGCCAGCACCGACCAGCGCTCGGTCTGCTTCGCGTCGGTGGTCCTGGAACGGCTCAGCGGCTTCATCGTGCTGCCGCTGCTGACGCTTATTGCACTGTTCGCAAACCCCGGTTTGCTGCGTCTCGGCACTGCCAGCCGGCTGGCGCTGGTGCTGTCGGTCACGACCCTCGTGGCCCTGGCGGCCATCGTGGTGGTCGTCAGCAGCCCCCGCCTGGGGGCCCGGCTGGTGGGCGATACCCGCCTGAGCGGCTTCGCCAGCGCCGTGCATCTGGGCCTCGACCGTGTCCGGCGCAAGCCGTCGGAGGCGGTGTCGGTCCTGCTGAGTGCCTTCGCCTACCAGCTCTCTTTGGTGTTCGCGGCCTGGGCCGCCGCCCACGCCCTTGGAATCGCGCCAGTCGGTTGGTCGGTGGCCATGGCCTTTATCCCGGTCGTGGCCATCGCCCAGGTGCTGCCGTTCTCGGTCAACGGCATCGGCCTGCGTGAGGGCACCCTGGTGCTGCTGCTGGCGCCGCTCGGTGTAAGCAGTGGCAAGGCGGTGGCCTTCGGCCTGTTGCTCTACGGGATGAACCTGACGGTGAGCCTTCTCGGCGCGCCGGCCTTCGCGGTGGGGGCCCGCCCGGCCAACCAGGCCATCGTTTGACGGACGACCCGCCGGCCGGCGCGGGGGACCTGCGCTGGTGGCATGAGGTCGCCCTGGTGGCGGTGTTCTACGCGGTCTACAGCTTCATCCGCAACACCCAGGGCTCGGCGTCGGTCTCCGAGGCCCATGCCCTGCGCAACGCCCTGAGCATCGTCCGCATCGAGGAGGCATTGGGCCTCTACCGGGAGCGGGCGCTGCAGGGCGCCTTCCTCGGGTGGCGGGCGTTCATTGAGTTCTGGAACTTCTTCTACGGCAGCTTCCACTTCGTGGTGACGGTGTTCGCGTTGGTGTGGCTGTTCCGGCGGTTCCCCGACCGCTACCGGCGCTGGCGCAACACCCTCGCCGCTACCACCGCGCTGGCCCTCATCGGCTTCGCCGCCTTCCCGCTGATGCCGCCGCGGCTGATGCCCTCCCCCTACGGGTTCGTCGACACGCTGCGCGCCTACGGCAGCCCGTGGTCGTTCGAGTCCGGCCCGGTGAGCAAGGTGTCGAACCAGTTCGCGGCCATGCCGAGCCTGCACATGGCGTGGGCGGTGTGGAGCACGTTGGCGCTGCTGCCGGCCCTGCGCCGGACGCTGAGCAAGGTGATCGCTGCCGTCTACCCGTTCCTGACCCTCTTCGCCATCGTGGTCACCGCCAACCACTTCTTCCTCGACGCCCTCGGGGGCCTGGCAGTGCTGGGGTTGGGAGCGCTCGCCGGCTTCGTTCTCGCGTCGGCCCGACCCATCCCTAGGATGAGCGCGTTCCGAAACGTGAGCAGTGGGAAGGAGACCCGAGCTGCAAGCTGCACACGTCACCGCGGTACCGAGTTCGCCAGGGCGCGAGACCGAGCGCCCGTCGGGCCCTAGCCGGGTCGCACCGCCGAGCCTGGCGGAGGTCGCGGCGAGGGTCGAGGCTCGAATATGCGCCCTGGTCGGCGACGAGCTGGCGCGATGGAGCAAGGTCGACGCCGAGCTGGCGCAGCCTTTCGAGGCGCTCCGGACGTTGGTCGCTGCTGGTGGCAAGCGCTTGCGTCCGGCGTTCTGCCACTGGGCGTGGGTGGGGGCGGGAGGCGATCCCGGCGACGCGCGAGTGGTCGACGCCGGTGCCGCGCTGGAGCTGCTCCACACCTTCGCCCTCATCCACGACGACATCATGGACGGGTCGTCCACCCGGCGGGGCACCGATACGATCCATGTGCAGTTCGAGGCCACCCACGCCACCCGCGGCTGGCGGGGCGAGGGCCGGCGCTTCGGTGAGGGCGTGGGGATCCTCGCCGGTGACCTGGCCTTCGTCTACGCCGACCAGATGCTGGCCGGCGCTCCCCGCGCCGCCGCCGACGTCTTCACCGAGCTGCGGATCGAGGTCAACCTCGGCCAGTACCTGGACCTGGTCGGCACCGCCCGGGGTCGCGTGAGCGAGGAGGCGGCGCGGCGCATCTCGGTGTTCAAGAGCGGCAAGTACACGATCGAGCGTCCGCTGCACCTCGGCGCTGCCCTGGCCGGGCGGCTCGACGAGCTGGCCGAGCCGTTATCGGCCTACGGGCTGCCGCTGGGAGAGGCTTTCCAGCTCCGCGACGATCTTCTCGGGGTGTTCGGCGACGCCTCCGTCACGGGCAAGCCCGTCGGCGAGGACCTGAGGGAGGGCAAGCCCACCGTGCTGTTCGCGTGCGCCGCCGAGCGGGCGCGGGGTGCGGAGGCGGCGGTGCTGGAACGTTACGGAGCGCCCGACCTGAGCGACCAGGAGGTGCGGGTGCTCCAGCAGGTGCTTAAGGACACGGGCGCGGTCGACCAGGTGGAGTCGAGCATCGACCTGCTGGTGAGCGAGGCGGTGCTGGCCATCGACGACGCACCCGTCACCGAGGAGGCCCGCCAGGCGCTGGCCGAGCTGGCCTGGTACGTGGCCGGCCGCGACAGATAGGGGATCGGATGCGAGTGATCGTGGTGGGGGCGGGGCTGGGAGGGCTCTCGGCCGCATGTCATCTGAGCGGGCGGGGCCACGAGGTCGTGGTCCTCGAGCGCGAGGCCGGCCCGGGAGGCCGGGCGGGTCTGCTCGAGGAAAGCGGGTTCCGCATCGACATCGGCCCCAGTGTCCTGACGATGACGGGGATCCTGTCGCGCACGTTCGCGGCCGCCGGCGCCGACATGGGCACCCACCTCAAGCTCTCGCCCGTCGACCCCATGTACCGGGCGTGCTTCGCAGACGGCTCCGCGGTGCGGGTCCGCCACGGCCGTGAGGCGATGACGGCCGAGATCAACGAGACCTGCGGGCCCACCGAGGCGGCCGCGTTCGGCCGGTTCTGCGACTACCTGTCCGACCTCTACCGTCTCGAGCTGCCGCACTTCATCGATCGCAACTTCGACTCGCCCCTCGACCTGGCGTGGCCGCCGCAGCCCCTCGTGCGCCTGGTCAAGCTGGGCGGTTTCCGGCGGCTCTCCAATGTCGTGGCGTCGTACTTCGCCGACCCCCGGCTCCAGAAGCTGTTCTCCTTCCAGGCCATGTACGCCGGGCTGTCGCCGTTCGAGGCGTTCGCCATCTACTGCGTCATCACCTACATGGACACCGTCGAGGGCGTTTACTTCCCGGAGGGCGGCATGCACGCCGTGCCCGTAGCGCTCGCCGCGGCGGCCGAGAAGGCCGGGGTGTCGTTCCGCTACGGGGCCACCGTCGAGCGGGTGGAGCGCACGGGCGCCGACGGCCCGGTGAAGGGCGTGCGGCTCGCCGGCGGCGATGTGGTGACCGCCGACGCCGTCGTGCTGAACCCCGACCTCCCGGTGGCCTACCGCGAGCTCCTCCCCGGCGTGAAGGCGCCGCTGTCGACCCGCCGGGGGAACTACTCGCCGTCGTGCGCCCTGTGGGTCGCGGGCGTCGAAGGTGAGCTGCCGGCCGACGCCGCCCACCACAACATCCACTTCGGCAACGCGTGGGAGACGGCGTTCGAGGCCCTGCTGAAGCGCGGGGTCAACATGCCCGACCCCTCGATGCTCGTCACCAGCGCCACGTCCTCGGAGCCGGGTCTGGCCCCGGACGGCTGCATATCGCTCTACGTGCTGGAGCCCACGCCAAACCTCGACGGAAAGGTCGACTGGGCGAGGACGCGGGACAAGTTCAAGGAGGGGCTGATCGCCAGGGTGGCGGCTGCCGGCTACCCGACCTCCAACGTGCGCGTCGAGCGGTTCCTCGACCCCACCGACTGGGAGCGGATGGGAATGGAGCGGGGAACGCCGTTCGCCCTGGCCCACAACTTCTTCCAGACGGGGCCGTTCCGGCCCAACAACGTCACGCGCAAGGCGCCGGGCGTCGTCTTCGTGGGGTCGGGGACGGTCCCCGGTGTGGGCGTGCCGATGGTGCTGCTGTCGGGCCGCCTGGCTGCCGACCGCGTCGACCAGCTGGCCGCGGCGAAATAGGGGCCGCTTCACATGGCCGCGGAGGTAGTGACGCTCGACGCTTCCTATGCCCGCTGCAAGGAGCTGAACCGGCGTTACGGCACCACCTACTACTGGTCCACCTACTTGCTGCCGAAGGTCAAGCGCCATCACGTCCACGCCCTCTACGGCTTCTGCCGCTACGCCGACGACATCGTCGACGACCTCGGCTCCGTCGCCACCGCGGACGAGCGCCAGGTCGCCTTGGCCGATTTCGGCGGGCGCTTCTTCGCCGACCTCGAACGCGGCGTCTCCGACGACCTCGTGCTGCGGGCCGTGGTCCATACCGTGCGGGCGTTCGGGATCGACCCCGACTGCTTCCGCCGCTTTCTGCGGTCGATGGCGATGGACTTCACGACCGAGACGTACGAGACGTTCGACGACCTCCTCGACTACATGGACGGCTCGGCGGCGGTGATAGGCGAGATGATGCTGCCGATCCTGGAGCCGACGAGCCCAGAGGCTTTCGGCCACGCCCGCGACCTGGGCATCGCCTTCCAGCTGTCGAACTTCCTGCGCGACGTGGCCGAGGATCTCGATCGCGGTCGGGTGTACATCCCGCAGGAGGACATCAAGGCGTTCGACGCCGACCCGTGGTCGCGCCGGTGTACGCCGGCGTGGCGCGACCTGATGGCCTTCGAGATCGCCCGCACCCGCCGCTACTACGACTCCGCCGACCTCGGCGTGCCCATGCTGCCGCCGGTCTCGGCCCGGTGCATCCGAGGCGCCCGGGTGCTGTACTCCGGGATCCTCGACCAGATCGAGGCCGCCGGCTACGACGTGTTCTCCACGCGAGTGCGGGTGCCTACCTGGAAGAAGTTGGCCGTGGCCCACCGGGTGACGCGCCCCTGAGGTCGGCCAGCAAGGCGCGCCTCGGCGCCTTCATGGCGCTGGTGGTGGTGGGCGCGCCGGCGTTCATCCTGGGGGGCCGCTCCTGGGTCCACGCCGTCGACGCCGACGAGGCGGTGGCGCGCTTCCGCGCCGCGGGCGAGCCGGCGGCGAGGCCGGCGGCGGGCCTGCCCGTACCGGGCGTCTACCGCTACCGCACGACCGGCGGGGAGCGGATCTCTTTCCTCGAGTACCGCCGCGAGTACAGCCCGGTCACGACGCGCATCGTCACCCGCCGGGGGTGCGGCGTGAGGGAGGAGCAACCGTTCCTGGTCCAGCACGTGGAGTACTACGACCGCTGCGGCGGCCGGCTGGTGAGCTACGGCACCGACATCGCCTACTGGTGGACCCACGGCACCCAGGACTTCACCTGCGCCGGAGGCTCCTTCGACGGGTCGGGGATGGCGGCGGGCGACGAGGTGCGTTGGGAGTGCTCCGACGAGGACACCAGAGCGAGCCAGACCACCGAGTACGTCGCCGACGAGGATGTGGAGGTCGACGGTCGCCACCTGCCAGCGCGCCACATCAAATGGACGACCGTGTTCAGCGGAGCCACGTCCGGGGCAGCCGTGGTCGACGACTGGTTCGATCCCGCCACTGGCCTGGTGCTGAAGGAGTCGCGCAACATCGCGCTGCGCGTGGGCTCGCCCTTCATCGGTAGCGTCGGCTACATCGACGTGTCGACCTACGTCCTGCTGTCGACCACGCCCCTGCGCTGACCCGTTTACCCTCGTCTCTCCGCAGTTGTCCCGGACATCGGGGGGACTACTGCTGGAAGAGAACCGGTCGTCCCTTCCAGGCGACCGGTTGTCCGGTAGCGGCCCGCCACCGGCTCTCCAGGTAAAGCAAGGCCAGCCCGGCGCGGGCCACCGGCGCCAGTAGCCCGTAGAGGGGGTTTTGCCCGGCGACGGCGCGTCCGCCGGCGCTCACGACCATGGCTGCCCACGGGCGCGTGGTGGCTACGGGGGCGAGCAGCCAGGCCAGGTGGGGGAGAGCCTTGGGATGGAGGCCGGCCTGGTTCTTCACCAGCCCCGCCCGGAGGTCGGCCAGCCCCTCGTACATGCGGGCGGTCATCAGCTTGGGCGCCAACCGGGCATCGTGGCCGCCCAGGAGGCGGGCGAGATCGCGGTCGTCGACGACCGACCCCCGCACCCGCTCGTGGGCATGGCCCCCGGCCGCCTCGTAGGCGTCTCGTCTCACCAGGAAGCACTGGCCGCCGGCAAACTCCGGCGGCAGGCCTTCCTGCACCAGAGCGAGACCCAGCTCCACCAGCAATGCCCGTTCCCAGAACGACCGGCACTCCAGGCCGCCGGCGATGCTGGTCGACGAGGAGCGGGTGGCGGCGGCCATGCTGGCCAGCGCCGCGGGATGGAGGACGACATCGGCGTCCACGAACGCCAGCCACTCATTAGCAGCACCTTCGGCGCCGGCCGCACAGGCCCGCGGCTTGCCGAGCCAACCGGCAGGCGGGTCATCGTCGAGGCGGATCACCTGGGCTCCGGTGGCGGCGGCCACCTCCTCGGTGCCGTCCGACGAGGCGTCGTCGACCACGACCACCGCGGTGGCCTGGGGGAGGACCGAGGCGACGCATCGGCCGATCTTGGCTACCTCGTTGCGGGCCGGGATCACGACCCGGACGTCGATGGACGGGGCTGTCGGATCCGGGGCCAGGAACCGCCGGGCGGCCGATCCCATCCGTGCCAGCCCGGCCAGGCTCGCCAGGTTCGCGACGCTTACTGCCCGAGCTCTCCGCGTGGGACCCACCGCTCAGGTGTAATTGCGCGGAATGATGGGTGGGATGGGTGGGGGCGGGAAGTCGGGTGACGAGCACCTTCGCGACTGGGCCGAGCTGCACATGACGCAGCCTCCGGCCGGGTTCGTCGGCGGGTGGCTGCGGGCGACGGCGTCGGTGGCGCGGCTGCTGGCCCGCGCCGGGATCTCGCCGAACGCCGTCACAATCGCCGCGGTGGTGGCCGCGTTCGGCGCCGTCCCGTTGGCCATGGTCGACGGTTGGCTCGGGCCGGCCGGGGCGTGCGTCGCCATCACCGTGTCGGGCCTGCTCGACGGCCTCGACGGCGCGGTGGCGGTGCAGGCCGGGCGCACCACCGCCGTCGGGTACCTGCTCGACTCAGCGCTCGACCGGCTGGCCGACGTCGCTCTGGTGGTGGCGTTGGCCGTCGTGGCCGGCAGGAGCTCGGGCAGCGCCGCGGCCGGGGAGCTGGCCGTCGCCGCCGTGGGGGTCACGTGGTGGCTGGAGTACGTGCGGGCGCGGGCGTCGTTGGCCGCGCCGCCCGACCGCCAGGTGGTGACGCCGGGGGAACGTCCCACCCGTATCGTCCTGGCCGCCGTCGGCGCGGGATTGCCTTCGCTGGCCCTGGCCGCGCTGTGGGGCCAGGTGGTCATCGTGGGAGCGTCGGCGCTGTTCCTGTTTGTGTGGTCGATCCGCCGTCTCGCCCGCCACGACTCCGCCCGGCCTCCCGCTGCCGGGCCGCCCGCTCCCACAGCATGATCGTGAGGGCGATCAGCGCGAAGCCGAAGAGATAGTCCTCGACGGGCACGTCGAAGGGCACCCGCCAACCGCTGAACTCCTCCGGCGCGTAGAGGACGATGGGGGCCGACAGCTTGGTGAGCCAGCCGTCGACCAGCACCTGGAAGAAGATCACGATCGCGTAGGCGATCCAGAACCGAGCGGTCGTGAAGATCCCGGTGCGCAGCCAGAGCAGCTCGACCACCACCACCGCCACCACGCCGGCGATCGAGGCGATCGTGTACTCAGGCATCTGGGTCAGCGCCCGACCAGGCGCCTGAGCGTCGAGCGGATGTCGTCGCGCTCGTTCAGCACCCGGCGCACGGCCTCGTACGTGAGCAGGCTGCAGATGGGGATGACCACGAAGAACGCCAGCTCCTCGACCGGGAGGTTGCCGGGAAGCTTCCAGCCGGTCACGTAGGCCGGGTTGTAGGTCCAATGGCCTCGGGCGATGGCCGCTATGTCCCACGCGGTGAAGATCGCTATGGGAACGGCCAACGCGGCCAGCAGGCGGCGCGGCCGGCGCCAGACACGGGCGCCCAGCAGCAGCTCGAGAGGAAGGGTGACCACCAAACAGAGCCCCATCAACGAGAGGTACTGGTAGCGGTCCACGGGGCGCTCACGCTATCCGGCGCCGACTACATGGAAGGGTCGGAGCACGGGTAGCTTCGGGACCGGAATGCTGCTCGAGACCATCGATGGACCGGCCGACCTGCGCGAGCTGGACTCGGAGCAGCTGGCGATCCTGGCCGAGGAGATCCGACAGTTCATCGTCCAGTCCGTCTCGGTCACCGGCGGGCATCTCGGCTCCAACCTCGGAGTGGTCGAGCTCACTCTCGCTCTGCACCGGGTGTTCCGCTCTCCGGAAGACGTGATCCTCTGGGACACCGGCCACCAGGCCTATGCCCACAAGATCGTCACCGGTCGCCGCGATCGCTTCTCCACCCTCCGCCAGGACGGTGGGCTCTCCGGTTACCCATCGCGCGCCGAGTCGCCGCACGACTGGGTGGAGAACAGCCACGCGTCCACGATCTTGAGCTACGCCCACGGCCTGGCCACTGCGCTCGACCTGGATGGTGCGAGCGACCGCCGGGTGGTGGCGGTGATCGGCGACGGGGCGATGACCGGGGGCATGGCCTACGAGGCGCTCAACAACCTCGGCCACAGCGGGCGGCGGGTGCTGATCGTGCTGAACGACAACGGCCGCTCCTACGCGCCGACCGTCTCCAGGCTGATCGCCGGGCTCACCAAGCTCCGGCTCAACCCGTCCTACGTCAAGAACCGCGATCGCATCCAGCGCCTGCTCCGGGGCGTGCCGGGGATCGGGGAGCACCTCGAGCTCGGCATGGGGAGCATGCGTGCCGCCTTCCGCGAGGTGCTCGGCCCCGACAGCTTCTTCGAGGCCCTGGGCGTGCGCTACGTGGGGCCGATCGACGGCCACGACATCGAAGACCTCGAGCACACGCTCACGCGGGCGTCGGAGCTCGACGGCCCGATTCTCGTCCACGTGCTCACCCACAAGGGCCGGGGCTACCAACCGGCCGAGGACGACGACGAGAAATGCCTCCACGACGCGCCCGTCTTCGACCCCGCCGTCGGGCCCCCGCCGTGGATGCCGGCCGGGTACACGCAGGCCTTCGCCGACGCCATCGTGGCGGCGGCCGAGACCAACCCCCGCGTGGTGGCAATCACGGCGGCAATGGCCGGCCCCACCGGCCTGATCCCTTTCCAGACCCGGCACATCGACCGCTTCCTCGATGTCGGGATCGCCGAACAGCACGCCGTCACCGCCGCTGCCGGTCTGGCCCTGGGCGGGATGCGCCCGGTGGTGGCGATCTACTCCACCTTCCTGTCGAGGGCGTTCGACCAGGTGAACCTCGACGTGGGCCTGCATCGCCTCCCCGTCGTGTTCGCGGTGGACCGGGCCGGCATCACCGGCGACGACGGGCCGTCCCACCATGGGGTCCTCGACCTGGCTCTGCTCACCCGGGTCCCCGGCATGACGGTGTTCGCGCCCTCGTCGGCCCAGGAGCTGGAGGTGATGCTCGCCGAGGCCCTGCGCATCGACAGCGGTCCTTCGGCGGTGCGCTACCCCAAAGGAGCGGCCCGCCAGGTGCCGTCCGAGCAGGTCGGCTCCGGGCTCGCGGCCCGGCTCGTGTCGCGGGGCGGCGACCAGGTGTGCATCCTGGCCGTCGGCAAGATGGTCGAGGCGGCCGAGGAGGCGGCCCGGCTGCTCGTGCCGCAGGGCATCGAGGCGACGGTGTGGGACGTGAGGCTGGTAAAGCCGCTGGACCCGGCGATGATCGCCGACGCCGCCGCCCACGGCCTGACCGTCACCGTCGAGGACGGTGTGCGCCAGGGCGGTGCCGGTACGGCGATCGCCGATGCCATCTCGTCGCTGGGCGACGGCCGGCCGTCACGGCCGGTGGTGTTGCTGGGCGTGCCCGACGAATACATCGCCCAGGCGTCGCCCACCCGGATACATGCCGATCTAGGCCTCGACGGGCCTGGCATCGCCGCCACGATCGTCTGGGCGCTGGAGGCGGCGGAATCGGTGCCCAAGCACTGAGGACCCGCGCCGCAGCTTTCCGCAGTCGCAGCTTTGTGCCGCCGGTTCTCATGACAGCACGCGGATGAGGGCCTGGTAGAGGATCTCGGCCTCGTCGGCATTGTCCGCGATGCACGTGGCGCCCATCTTGCCGGCCTCCGGCAGCGGGCCCAGGAGGTGCAGGGTCACGCCCAAGCCCCGCTTGCGGTCGAACGCAAGGCCGGCGTCGTCCACGGCGGCTATCACGTCGGCTGGCGTCCGTCCCAGCAGGCCGGGCAGCTTGATGTTGTCGGTGGCCACGTAGGCCTTCGGCTCGCCTCCGGTGACCAGCCGTGCCATCCAGTAGGGATGCGTTGTACCGCCCATGCGCAGGTTGATCTCGCTCAGGTAGACCTTGTCGCCGTCAACCAGGAAGTCGATGCCGAACCACCCGATCACACCCTCGGCGGCCAGCACGACTCCGACCTTCAGGGCCTCGGCCTCGATCGCCGACCGGTAGCCGACCGCCGCCGGATAGCGGCATCCGAGGTACACCTGGTTCTCGCGCCCGCCGAGGATCTGGTCGTGCGTGGACAGCAGCTCGACCAGACCACGAGCGGTGATGCGGAGCTGGGCGCTGGGCGACACCAGCCCGGGCGCCCTCAGGAGCTCCTCGGCGATCGCTCCCTCGGCTCGGATCTTGGCCAGGAAGGAAGGCCACGACTCCGAGGCCGAGCAGAAGACGGTCTTGGAGGCGGACAGCGGGTCGGCCAGACCGGCGAGCGGGAGGACTGCGTTGCCCTGGCCCGAGAAACCGTTGTTGAGCTTGACGACCACGGCCTCGGTGTCCGGCCGGCTCGCTCGGATGGCTTCGATCGCGGAGGCCAGCTGGTTGCTGTCGAACAGGTCCTCCCGCCCAACTGGGTGGGCGACGCCGGCCCGGGCGGCGATCTTGTGGGCACCGGACTTGGAGCCGGTCCAGGCGAGCTCGGTTGCGGGCCCGTCGACCGCAAGGCCGAGCCTGGCGGCAATGGCGTGTTCGAGTGGTGTCACGTTGAACGTAAGGAGGGTTGAGCCCCGTGGATCGACAGCCAAGCTGCGTAGCTCGTCGAGCACCTCGGCGCGGTGGAGGAGCTTCTCCGAGAGAGGCTCGTCACCCGAATCCGCCAGGTCGACGAGGTGCAGACGCTGACGGGCGTCGGCCGGATCGGGCAGGAAGCGCAGGTAGTAGTCGACGATGTCAGGGTCAATCTTGGTTGACGTTAGGTAAACGAGACGCAGCTCAGGCCGTGCCAGGAACAGCAGCAGGAACAGCAGGCGCTCCTCGTAGTACCGCGCGGCCACGATCTTGCGGAGCTCCGTAACCGCGAATGTGATCGAGGGAACCACCACCACCGTGCCGGCTTCTATGTCGGGGATGGTGGGTTGCGTTGCCAGCCGCGTCTGCGTCAGGGACCCACCACTTCGTCGACCGCCTCGTCGATGGCCGACATGGTGGCGGCGTCGAGCTTCATGCCCGAAGCGGTTGCGTTGTCGTCGATCTGCTCCGGCCGGCTGGCGCCGGTAATGGCCGAGGTCATCACGGGTAGGCGCAACACCCACGCCAGCGCGAGCTGCGCCATGGTCAGGCCGAGGCCGTCGGCTATGGGCCTCAGCCGCTCCACGGCTTCGAGGACGGCGTCGTCGCGCCAACGTCCCATCCACGACCCGGCCTCGGCGCTGGCCGCCCGGGAGCCGGGCGGGGGAGGGGCGCCGGGCTTGTACTTGCCGGTGAGCGCGCCCTGGGCCAGGGGCGACCAGACGATCTGGCCGATGTCCTCACGTTCGCAGAGCGGGAACACCTCGGGCTCGGGCTTGCGCCACAGGATCGAGTACTCGGGCTGGCTGGAGACGAAGCGCTCAAGGCCCTCGGAGCCGGCGAGGTCGAGGGCGGCCTGGATCTGCTCGGCTGACCACTCGCTGAAGCCCAGGTAACGGGCCTTCCCCTGGCGGACCAGCTGCGTCAGCGCCGTCATCGTCTCCTCCAGCGGCGTGTCCGGGTCGTAGCGATGGCACTGGTAGAGGTCGACGTAGTCGGTGCGCAGGCGTCGCAGCGAGGCCTCCGACTGCTTGACGATCTGGGCAGCCGAGAGGCCCTGGTCCCCGTTCGGCATCGGGAAGAAGGCCTTGGTAGCCAGCAGGTACGACGACCGGTCGATGCCCGAGAGAGCTTCACCCAGGAACTGCTCGGCGGCTCCGCCGGCGTAGACGTTGGCGGTGTCGAACATGTTGATCCCCAAGTGGAGGGCCCGCCTCACACAGGCCACCGCCCGGTCCCGCTCGACGCCGGCGCCGTAGGTCAACCAGGAGCCGAGGCTGATCTCCGAGACGTTTAGATCGCTGCGGCCCAGCCGGCGGTATTCCATGCCGGAGTGCCTACCACGCCGCGAAGTTGACCTCGGACGGGGTTCAGGCTCAGGCGTCGCTCGATGCGAGCCACCGGATCAGGACGTCGGTGCTCTCCTTGCTGCGGGTCACGTTCTCGTCGACCACGGCGAGCAGCCCGTCGACCTCACCGGCAAGGCAAGGGTCGAGGTTCTCGGCCTGACGTCGGAGATCGTGGACCTCGGCAAGGTCGGCGCTCAACGTTTCCCGGTACCGGCAGAGAAGGGCCGCGAGGGCTAGATCGTCCACTGCCGGGGCCATGTACCCATGGTCGCTCAGTTACCAACGCAAATCCGGACATTTGCCGAGAATTGTCGGTTAACGGTTGCTTGACATCTCGGGTTCGTCCCTGGTTGCTCAGGCTTGGAGCGACAGAGCTGTTCTCACCGCAGCCGGGAGGTCGACATGGGCTTCGAGGGCGGCGTCGATGGGACGATGACGCAGGAGGTCGGCGGGCACGACCTCCACCGGGAACGGCTCCTGCACGACCAAGCGCCAGGCACCCGACGCCTCCGCGGCCAGGCTGTACCGCCCGCTCGACTCGAGCTTCAGGACGGCCACCGCCGGCGTCCCGGGATCGGCCACCCAGTAGTGGGCGACACCGAATGCCGCGTAGGCCGCCATCTTCCCGGAGAGGTCGACGGCCGCATTGGAGGGGGACAGCACCTCGACCACGACCACGGGCGGCTCGGTCGCCTCGAGGAGCCGATAGGCATCCGACCGGATCACCGACACGTCGGGGATCAGCCGCCGCTCTCCCGGTGGATGGAGCTGGTAGCCGGTGAGCACGACGTACCCCTCGGGCGCCGCGAGATCCAGTGCGGTCTGGATGCGGTCGGCGACTTGGTTGTGCGGCCCCGACGGCGCAGGTGTCACGATCATCTCCCCGTCGATCAGCTCGTAACGCTGGCCGTCGTCGGGCAGCTCGTCGAGGTCGGCCAAGGTCGTCCGCGTCCTCGCCGTCATCGATCCCACGAGCCAAAGCGTAGGCGCCGCGCCGGCGGCCGGGAGCATCCGCCGGCACGAGCTGGTCCGAAGAGGAACACGACGACACCGCGCGCCAGAACGTCGCGCTACAACGAGAGGAAACAGATTGCGCACACGCGTCCGCACTGCCAGCTTTGCCGCGGGAATCAGCCTGGTCGCTTCAATGGTGACGGCCGGGCCTTCCCTGGCAACGCCGATCAACGACACGACAGTTCACGTCAACGTCGAGCGGGTCAGCTCCAGAGGCTCGACCATCGACCTGGGCTCGCTCTTGGGAGACTCGTCTCTGGGAGACTCGTCTCTGGGAGAGGGCCGGGCCGACCAAGGCCTTTCCCTCGACCTCGGCGTCGACGGCCTGCTCCGGGGGACCGCTGACAGGCCCATCAGCCCGAGCGGCCTGCCGTCCATCGACCTGGGTGGTGCGGCGCTCCCGGTGAACCGCCCCGATGCCAACCAGAGCCTGTCAATTCGGGTTGACCTGGGAGGTGTGGCACGCAGCACCGGCAACGCGACGGAGAGCACGTTGGGCGGGAACGGCACCGGCCTGCTGTCGGGGATCAGCATCGACCTCGGAGGCAACGGTGAAGGGCTCCTGGGACTGGGCAGTGGCACCAGCAACGGTGGAGGGCTCCGCGGCGTCCTCGGCCTGGGCAGTGGCACCAGCAACGGTGGAGGGCTCCTGGGGCTGGGCGGTAGCTCCAACAGCAGCCAGGGCCTCCTCGGAGGAATCCTCTAGCGGCGAGCAGGTCTTCGGTTGAAC
>JBOGIF010000207.1:0-2390 GCA_050742415.1 Acidimicrobiales bacterium
GTCGGCTCCTATCTCTTCGGCGACTACTGCGCCGGCGCGATCCAGGTCGTGTCCCGGGAGGGAGGCAAGGTCACCGAACCCCGGGGTCTCGGCCTCACCGTCGCGTCGCTCACGTCGTTCGGCGAGGCGGACGACGGCGAGCTGTACGCCCTGTCCCTCCAGGGCCAGGTCTTCCGCATCGACCCGGCCTGAGGGCGGCCACGCCCACTCACTCCGCGCAATTGCACCTGGGAGGGGGGCGTAGCGCGGAGAGCTCCGTCCGCTCAGAGGCCGAGCTCGGCCCGGACCGCGCCGATCTCGGCCGGCACCGGGGAGGGCACGGCGATCTCGGATATCGCCCGGTCGGGGTCCTTCAGGCCGTGCCCGGTGAGGGTGCAGACCACCGTCGCCCCCGGTCGCGGCGGCCCGACCTTGAGAAGGCCGGCCACGGCGGCGGCCGACGCCGGCTCGCAGAACACCCCCTCAGTGGAAGCCAGGAACCGGTAGGCCTCGAGGATCTCGTCGTCGGTGACGGCCAGGACGGCCCCACCTGATTCGGTGGTGGCGGCGGTGGCTCCGGCCCAGGAGGCAGGGTTGCCGATGCGGATAGCAGTGGCGATGGTGTCGGGCTCGGCGACGGGATGGCCGAGGACGATGGGCGCCGAGCCGGCGGCCTGGAACCCGTACATCGCCGGCAGCTTGTGGCTGCGCCCGGCGGCCTGGTACTCGCGGTAACCCTTCCAGTAGGCCGAGATGTTGCCGGCGTTGCCCACCGGCACGCAGTGCATGTCGGGCGCCTCCCCCAGCACGTCGACGATCTCGAACGCCGCCGTCTTCTGGCCCTCGATCCGGTAGCGATTGACGGAGTTGACGATGGTGACCGGCTCGTGGTCGGCCAGCTCCCGAACCAGGTCGAAGGCCTGGTCGAAGTTGCCCCGCACCTGGAGCACCCGGGCGCCGTGGATCAGGGCCTGGGCGAGCTTGCCGAGAGCGATGTAGCCCTCCGGGATGAGCACCGCGCACGTCAACCCGGCGCGTGACGAATACGCGGCAGCCGACGCCGAGGTGTTCCCGGTCGACGCGCAGACGACAGCCTTGGCTCCTTCCTCCACCGCCTTGGAGATGGCGAGCGTCATCCCCCGGTCCTTGAACGAGCCGGTCGGGTTCGCCCCCTCGACCTTGAGATAGACGTCGGCCCCTACGCGCTCGGACAACCGGAAGGCGTGGACCAGAGGCGTAGCGCCCTCCAGCAGCGAGACGACCGGTGTCCGGTCGTCGACGGGAAGGAACTCCCGGTACTCCTCGATGACGCCCTTCCAGCCCGGCTCGGCCATTCCGCTACTCCGGCCCGATCACTCGCAGGAGCGCCCCGACCCGGTCCACCACGTCGAGTCCGTGGAGGTCGGCGATGGTGGCCTGCATGTCGCGCTCTCGGGCCATGTGGGTCACCAGCACGAGCCGGGCCTCGTCGCCCATACCAACCTGCTCCATCTGGCGTATCGAGACGTTGTGGCGGGCGGTGGCGCCGGCCACCTTCTCCAGCACTCCAGGCCGGTCGAGCACGTCGATGCTGAGGTAGTACTGCGACTCGAGCTCCTCCATCGGGCGGATGCGGGCGCGAGCCAGCCCGGCGACGCCGCCGGCTGTGCCTTGGCGGAGGTTGGAGGCGGCGTCGATGACGTCGCCGAGCACGGCGGAAGCGGTCGGGCGTCCTCCGGCCCCGCGGCCGTAGAACATGAGCTCGCCGGCCGCCGCGCCCTCGACGAAGACGGCGTTGAACGCCTCCCTCACCGCAGCCAGCGGGTGGTCCTTGGGCACCATCGCAGGATGAACCCGCACGCTCACCTGGTCGCCGTCGGCCTCGGCCAGGGCGAGGAGCTTCACCACGTAGCCGAGACGGCCGGCCATGGCTATGTCGTCGGCGTCGATGCCCCTGATCCCCTCCCGGAACACGTCCTCGACGCCCACCTGCACGCCGAAGGCGACGCTGGCGATGATGGCGGCCTTGGCCGCGGCGTCGAAGCCGTCGACGTCGGCCGTGGGATCCCGTTCGGCGTAGCCCAGTGCCTGGGCCTCGGCCAGGGCGTCGTCGAAGCTCGCTTTGGTCTCGGTCATCCGGGTGAGGATGAAGTTCGTCGTGCCGTTGACGATCCCGGTGACCCGCTGGAGGCGGTCGCCGGCGAGCGACTCCCGCAACGGCCGCATCAACGGGATGGCCCCGGCCACCGCCGCCTCGAACAAGAGGTCGACACCCGCCTTGGCCGCCGCCTCGAACAGCTCCGCCCCGCACCGGGCCAACAGCTCCTTGTTCGCCGTCACCACCGGCTTGCCGGCGGCCAGGGCCGCCAGCACCAGGGTTCGCGCCGGCTCCAGCCCGCCCATCACCTCCACGACCAGGTCCACGTCCGGGT
>JBOGIF010000208.1:0-2627 GCA_050742415.1 Acidimicrobiales bacterium
GCCACCGTGATCGTGGACGAGGCGGCCATGGTCCCCACCCCCCGCCTGGCCGAGCTGGCGACCCTGGCCGACCGGAAGGGCTGGCGGGTGGTGCTGGTCGGTGACCCCATGCAGTTCTCGGCCGTGGGCCGGGGAGGGATGTTCGCCCACCTGGTCGAGACCTGCGGGGCCATCGAGTTGGACCGGGTCCGGCGCTTCGCCAACGCCTGGGAACGCGACGCCAGCCTGCGGCTTCGCCAGGGCGACGTCAGCGTCGTCGAGCTCTACGACGCCCACGGCCGTCTCCACGACGGCACCACCAGGCGCATGGAGGCCGACGTGGTCAACGCCTGGTGGCACGCCCACCAACAGGGCGAGAGCGCGGCCATGATGGCGGCCACCAACGAGACGGTGGCCGCCCTCAACCGCAGGGCCCAGCTGCTGCGGGCCGGCGCCGGGGAGATCGACCTCGACGGGCCTTGTCTGGTCAGCGGTGACCGACACATTCATGTCGGTGACCAGGTGGCCACCCGGCGCAACGACCGCCAGCTACGCACCGACCGGGGGGCCATGGTCCGCAACCGAGACCTATGGGAGGTGAAGACCATCGCCTCCGACGGCTCAATCAGCGTGGGTGGCAGGAGCGGGACCGTCACCCTCCCGCCCGAATACGCCCAGGCCCATGTCGAGCTGGCCTACGCCCAGACCTCCCACGCTGCCCAGGGCCGCACCGTGGATCGCTCGTTGGTGCTGGTGGACGGCTCCACCGACGCCAGGGGCATCTATGTCCCGATGACCAGGGGGCGGCTCAGCAACGAGGCGTTCGTGGTCACCGAGGCCAACCCGAGCGCCGCCGACGTGCTGGCCGAGGCCCTGGCCCGCCACTGGGTCGACCGCCCGGCGGTGTCCCGCCGGGCCGAGCTCCAGGCCGGCCACGACGTCTATGCACCACGAGATCACCTGGTCCCGCTCGACGGCACCGCCTTACGCCGGCTGCTGGAGGCCGACCACGCCCTGGACCATGCCATGTCGCGCAGTCGGTGGGTGGTCGAGCAGGCTGGCCGGGACCCTCGCGCCGCCATCGGCCGGCGCGAGGAGCTGCTGAAGTCGATCGCAGATGCCAGAGCTCGCCTGGACCGCGCCAACGAGCGGGTTATCGAGCTGGACCGGCCGCTGCGTCGCCGACGCCATCGCCCTGAGCTCGACCGGTGGAACCAGGTCGCTCGCAGCGCCGGCGAGGGGATCAAGGCAGGACGGACCGAGCTGAGCGAGTTGGCCGAGACCATCCCCGCCCTCGAGAGTGACCTGGGCGAAGCTCAGTTGACCAGCCAACGCCGACAGCCAGGGCTTGAAGCCGAACACCTCGCCATCCAGGCTCGCCTCCATGCCGATCGGGCCGTGCGCGGCCGACGTCTCGGCCTGGACCCGCCCGACTACCTGGTCGATGTCCTGGGCCCCCGCCCCCACGGCGGTGCCGGTGCCGCCCGCTGGGACGAGGCGTCAGCACTGGTTGACGAGCACCGCAGCGCGTTCGGGATCACCGACACCAACTCGCTTCTGGGCTCGGGACCTGGATACCGCGACACCGCTTACGCCACGAGCTGTCGGATCGCCACCGCAGCCTGCGAGCAACTGGGCCGGGACCTCGGGCGTGACCTGGAGCTGGAGCCGCCGAGCTTGGGCCACGGTCTGTCGCTGTAGGAGAGAATGAGGAGCCGTACTTGATTCCATCCTTATTAGCTGCCGCGTCGCTCGTTATCGACCACTCCATGGGACCGATCACGGGCAAAGAGGCGGTCGAGACCCGACTGGCCCCGCGGCCGGATGCGGCGACGGCCCCGGCCTCGACGGTCCCCGGCGCTGGCTCGACTACGCCCGATACAGCGGGCCACCGAGTGGCGTGCCCAGCGAGGGCTCCCCTGTCTGTCATCAGGGTGAGCTCTGAGGCGGGATCCGTCGTCGGAGAAGGCTGCAACGGAGGTGATTTCGGGCCATGTCGGCGCGATGATCCCAGTGGGCGAGAAGGGGGCAGGCGGGATGCACGACAGGCCAGGGTCCGGTGCGGGAACCGGGAGCGGTCGAGTCAGGCAGAACCTTGACATGTCGTCGCCAAGGCAGGCGGTGTTGGCGATCGTCGCCAGGCGGTTTCGTCGACGCCTGTGGCGTTCGGCTGCGTCCGTCCTGCCGCTCCTCCTCGTCACACAGCTCATCGTCTCCGTCCCGGTGTCGGTCCAGCCCGTTCCGATCGTCGCCGTCTCGCCGACGATCGTTTCCTTGGCTGCCGGGCTGTCGCACTCGGTAGCCCGTCGGTTCGACGGCACGGTCTGGACCTGGGGTGCCAACTCTTCGAGCCAGCTCGGCGACGGCACGACCACCGGCCGGCTGTCGCCGACCCAGATCCCCGGCTTCGAGGGTGTGGCCGCGGTCTCCGCGGGCCTGGCCCACTCGATGGCGGTCAAGGACGACGGCACGGTGTGGACCTGGGGCAATCCCGGCGCCGGCCGCCTCGGCCGCAGCGGCGACACCACGCGGCCCGGCCAGGTGCCGGCCCTGACCGCCATGACTGCCATCTCGGCCGGCTCCTCGCACTCCCTGGCCGTTCGGGGCTCCGACGGCACGGTGTGGGCCTGGGGCTCCAACGTGTCCGG
>JBOGIF010000209.1:0-2053 GCA_050742415.1 Acidimicrobiales bacterium
CCCTGAAGCTGCGCGACAACGTGTTCTGGCACGACAGCGGTATCACGACCACGGCCGCCAGCCCCGGTGGGGACACCAACCCTACCGGGGCCGTACTTGGATAGCGGGTGAATCGCGCGGAACGTGAGTATCCACCACTCCTCGCGCGTGGGGAGTTAGAACGTGCAGCGTGGAGGCGGAGGGCCGTATCGCTGCGCTGGAGACGAAGGTCGCCGAGCTGCTCGCAGCTCTGGTCGAGCGGGATGCTCGTCTTGGCGAACAAGACGCCCGCATCGCCGAGCTGGAGAAGCTCCTCGAAGCCGCTCACCGTTCGGGCAAGCGCCAGGCGGCTCCGTTCTCCAAGGGAGAGCCCAGTGACGAGCCGGCCCGACCGGGCCGCAAGAAGGGCAAAGGCCACGGGCGCCACGGCCACCGTATGGCCCCGGCCGACGCCGACCGGGTTCTCGATGCCCCGCTGCCGCAGCGCTGCCCACACTGTGGGGACGGGCTCGACTTCGAGCGCTGGGCCGACCAGCACCAGACCGAACTGCCCGAGATGCGCCCCACCGTGACCCGCTTTCGGGTAGGCGTGGGCCGCTGCCGGGGATGCAAACGACGCGTCCAGGGACGCCACCGTGAGCAGACCTCGGACGCCTTGGGAGCGGCCGGCGCCCAGGTCGGGCCCCGAGCGATGGCGTGGGCGACATGGCTGCACTACAGCCTCGGCCTGAGTTTTGGGAAGTGCTCGACGCTGCTCGCCCGCCTCGGTGTCAACGTCACCGCCGGTGCCATCGCATCGTCGTCGGCGTCCACGGGCACCGATCTGGTTCCCACCCACAGCGCGATCGTCACCCACGTGGGCAGCGCCCCTGCGGTGGTGATGGACGAAACCGGCTGGCGCATTGGCGGCCAGGGCGTGTGGCTGTGGGTGGCCGCCACCGACGACGCCACCGTCTACGACGTGGCCCGGGGCCGGGGCTTTGACCAAGCCACCGGCCTGGTTCCCGCCGCCTACACGGGCGTGATCGTCCGCGACGGGTGGATCGTCTACAACAGCTACACCAAGGCGTCGCATCAGACGTGTACGGCGCACATTCTCAGGCGATGCCACGAGATGATGGAGGACCTGCCGACCTGGGCCCGGGGAACACCCCGCCAGGTCCGAGATCTCCTGCTCGAAGCCCTCGGTGCTCGGGACCTCGATGCCAAGGGCCGGGCCGCTGCTGCGGTGGACATCGGCGAGCGCTTCGACCTGTTGTTCGAACAGGCTCATCCTCACGATGCCAACCGCCGCCTGGTCAAGCACCTTCGCCACGAGCGTCACGCCCTCCTCACCTTCCTCACCACCGACGGCGTGGACGCCACGAACTGGAGGGGCGAGCAAGCCGTGAGGCCCGCTGTGGTGAACCGCAAGGTGTGGGGCGGGAACCGCACCGACCGCGGGGCCGAGACCCAGGGCCGGGTGATGACGTTCCTGCGAACGGCGCACCAGCAGGGTGTCGACGCCATCGAACTCCTCGTCGACCTGGCCCGGGCGCCGAACCCCGGGATCGTCGGCGAACTCACCCTGCGCTCCGCCTGAGCCAAATACCAAACTCCGGCAAATCGGCGGTCGTCTTGCCACTCATTCAGCCAACTCGCTCAGGCGCGCCCCGGTATCCAAGTACCCGCAGCATACCGAACGCCTGGCCGCTTATTGGGCTGAGGCGCTAGGCGGTCCGACGACTTTCACGGAGCGCTACGGCGATGAGACGACGGTCGTGGGGATGCACAGTGGGAACGGCGCACACGAGGAGATGGATCAGCGCGCCATTGCCTGCTTCGATCGGGCGTTGGATGACGTGGGCCTGGCCGCTGGCGGCGAACTGCGGCAGGTGCTGCACGACTACTTCGCCTGGGCGACCACCACGACGATGGCCCGGTACCACCAATCGGCCGACGACGTCCCCGACGGCCTCGCCATCCCGCAATGGTCCTGGCACGGTCTCCAGGACTGAGATCCGCATGTTGGAGTAGCCCTTGGCCCGGAGGACGCGACATGTCGATGATCGCCCGATGATCGCCGACCGCGATT
>JBOGIF010000210.1:0-13669 GCA_050742415.1 Acidimicrobiales bacterium
ATGCAGGGGAAGTTCCGCTACCTCAACGTGGGCCTCGGCGTCATCCTCGCCTTCGTGGGTGTGAAGATGCTCCTCATCGGTGAGCCGTTCGAGGTGCACCTGCCGACCTTCGTGTCCCTCGGGGTCATCGCGGTCGTGATCGCCGTTGCGGTCGTCGCCTCGCTGCGCGCCGACGTCCGCGACCGCCACGACGGCGTCGACCCACACCGCGAGCGGCCAGTCCCGGTCGACCAAGAGGCGCCGCGTGAGCCCTGAGCCGCTCCATGCTTCACCAGACGCCCGGTATGAGGCGGCTGCGGGTGGTCACGAACTGCCGGTACGACTCACCCAGCGCGGCGTGCAGCGCCTGCTCTTCGACGCGGACCGGCGCACCAGGCCATCGAACCCGAGGAGGACAAACTCATGAACTGCCCTGTTGACAGCGCCACGCTGCTCATCTCTGAGCGGCAAAACGTCGAGATCGACTACTGCCCCGAATGCCGAGGAGTGTGGCTGGACCGCGGCGAACTCGACAAGCTCCTCCGCCAAGCCGACGACGACTGGGACGAGGACGATCGCGAGCGTCGACGCGAACCGGACCGGCGGCCAACCGATCGGCATGACGCCTACCCGCCCAAGAAGAAAAAGAAGGGTTGGCTCAGCGACATGTTCGAGTTCGACTGACACCCGCGACCGCTACCGACTCGAACACCAGCGGCAGCATCGGGAGTACTACGCGGTCATGCGGGAGCTGACGGCGAAGGCCGGAATGCCGATGCCCTGTGCCAGCGCTCGACCTTGCCGGTGGTGGTCGGTGAGCGGGGGGCGGTGAGCAGGTGCTTGATGTCGTGGTCGGTACAGATTCGGTCGAACAGCACCGGGCCCGGCCCGAAGCGGGCGGTGAAGACCGGTGAAGACCTTTGCGTTGTCGGTGAGCACCGCTTCCGGGGCGCCGTGGCGGGCGATGGCTGACTCCAGGGCGTCACACACCGGCCGGGCAGTCGCCCGGGCCACCACGGCGGGGTGTCTTGGAGCCGCCCGGCGGCGTCGTAGGTGAAGTTGTGCGACCCGGCGGCACAGAACCCGCCCGGTTCCGGGATAGGCGGAACGTCTGGTTGGTCTTCGTTCCGCAATTCGTAGGCGGTGACGCCGCCCTGCCGCCTCGCACCGGTTGCGCTCGGCGGAGTCGTAGCGTGGTCAGCGGACTCGGGCTGAACGGCTGTCATTGACCGGTCTCAGGGCAGGAGCGTGAACGCCTCGACGTGGCGAGGCCGCACGACCCGGAAGTCGCGTCCGTTGAGGGTGGCGATCTCGATGACACCGAGACGCTCGGCGATGGTGACCACGGCGGCATCGATGAGCCCGAGCCCCAAGTCGCTGTAGCGGGCCGTCAGCTCGGCCACCCGCCGCCAGTCCGTCGCCGTCAGATCCTCGACGATGAAGTCCCCGACCGTCACCGACGCCACGAACGCCGCCTCCGTCTCCGCTCCGAGACGATCCCCGATCAACCACGACGTCTCCGCCGCCACCAACGCCGGCAGCACCAGCTCGGCTGAGGGACGGGCATCCAGCAGCGCCACGCACGCCTCGTGATCAGCGTCGCGACGATCCGCCGCCGCGAACAAGACGCCGGTGTCGAGGACGATCACACGTCGCGGGCGGAGCGGTGCGCCACCGACTCGGCGATCACCTCACGGTGCCGGCGGCCGATGTCACCACCGGTCGGGCCGGAATCGCCCATGCCCACGAACCCGAAGCGCCGACGACGCCACGACGCGGTCAGCACGCCGTTGGCCACCAGCTCGGCGGCCACCTGCTCGGGCGCCACCCCCCGCTCCGCCGCCGCGCCCGCGACGCGCTCGGCCACGTCGTCCTCAACCTCGATCGTCCAGCGCGTCACGACCACCAGTGTAGGAACCTCACCAGCCCGTCCCTGCCGATCAGGCGTAGACCGAACCCGTGGGTGCCGTCGGCGGTGGTCACCCTTCCCGGTGAAGCCGGGCCGCGCACCACGGCGCCGGCGTCGTCGTCGCCCAGGCCGTGCCGGTGTGGCCTGGGTCAGAGGCGGCGCAGGAGGGCGAGTACGCCGGTGGGGCCGTCGACCACGGCGTCGGCGCGGGCCAGCAGCTCGGCGGGCGCTTCGGTGCTGGCTACCGCCACACGGAGGCAGTGGGTGCCGCCCGCCTGGAGGGCGTCGAGGACGTCGAACGCCTCGATGTCGGCGTGGTCGTCACCCATGAAGCACACGGCGCCCAGGCCGGCGCCGGCCTCGGCCAGGACCGTCCCCTTGGTGCAAGGCACGGGCGGCCGCAGCTCGTAGGACATCCGGGCGGCGTGCACCACCAGACCCGTCCGCTGGGCCTCGGTCTCGGCCCACAGGCGGGTCTCCGGCTCCAGCGCTGGATCGGTCCGATAGTGCAGCGTCACCGAGAGGCCTTTGCGTTCCACGCCGACCCCGGCGATGCCAGCCCTCTCGGTCCGCCCCGCCACCTCGTCGACTGCCGACCTCCATGCCTCGGCGGCGTCGTTGCTCACCACGCCCTCGGCGGTCACCTCCTCCAAGCCGTACAGGCCCGAGAGCATCAGGCCCCGGCCGGCGAAATGCTCGGCGAGGAAGGCGGCGGGGCGGCCGGAGATGATCCCGACCCGGGCGTAGCGGGATGCGAGCCCGGCCAGGACCCCGGCTGTCCCGGGAACAGCGAGGGCGGCGGCGGGGTCGTCGACGATCGGCGCGAGGGTGCCGTCGAAGTCGCAGAAGATCCCGGTGGAGGCTGGGTCCTGGCGGAGCGGTGCCAGCACGCTGTCGGGCGGGGAGAGAGACGTCAGGGAGCGGTGGTCGAGGTGGCTTTCGTCGTCACCGTCGCCGCCTTGGTGGTCGCCGTGGCCGCCCGGGTCGTGGCCGTCGTCGCCTTCGTCGTGGCTGTTGCCGGCCTGGTGTCTCGGCCCAGCACCACCAGCACGTTGGTCGCGCCCAGGGCCACGGCCGGGGGTGACGCCACCGGGACCACTGCGGTAGGCGATAGGCCCAAGGCCGTGGCGACGGCCTGAGCCTCGGCCTCGTAGCCCTCCGCGAACTGCACGGTGGTCTCGTTCACAGGGCTGACCGTGGCGGGGGTCAAGGTCTGGTAGCCGGCGTTCTTCAGCACCGTGCTCTTGGCGGCGGCCGCTCCGCTCACGCCGGAACCATTGGCCACGAGCACCTTCACCTCCGACGGCTGCCGAGCAGCCAGGGTGGTGGTGGTCTCGGGCAACGGCTCGCCGGTGAAGTCGTCGAAGGGAACGGTCGTAGTCGGGCCGGGAGTGGTGCTGACCGACGGGGTCCCGGTGTCGAGGGCCTGGAGCAGGACTATCCCGAGCACCATGGCCACGGCCAAGAGGAGGGCGCCGCGCGGGCCTGCGCCGCCGGCGTTCACCGTCGCAGCGGTTGGCTCGCCGGGCGCCCTTCGATACGGGCACGCCGACGGAGTGAGCGCTGCCGCCGCAGCCGGTGGACCACGAGCGGGTCGTAGGCGGCGGCCTCGCCGGAGGCCAGCAGGGCGCTGAGGAGCTGGTAGTAGCGGGTGGGGGAGAGGTCCAGTCGGGCGCGGATGCCCGCCTCCTTAGTGCCCGCCTCGGTCCACCACGACCGCTCGAAGTCGAGGATCGCTCTGTCCCGCTCCGAAAGTGCCACTGGGGTCAGGCTGCCTCCCGCCGGTCTCGATTTCAAGGACCCTCTGCCGATGTCGAGGCTACCGTGGTGGTCCGCCCGCCGGTGTGGCGCAGTCCGGTAGCGCAGGCGACTTGTAATCGTCAGGCCGTCGGTTCGAATCCGACCACCGGCTCTCGTTAGCCGGCACTTCTGGCGGTCATCCCACCCAGCCCGGCCGACATCTCGTCGATCACGGCGGCGCGCCTGTAGGACGCCCGTCGTAGGGGGAGTAGCGGTCGGGGTCCGTCGGGACGAGTATGAAGGAGGACGGAGCATGAATCTGTGATGCCGGATCCTCCCGGAGACCAGGGCTCGAGCGCCTCCACAGGCGGCAACGCCGGTGAGTGGCACAGGCTGGCGCCCGACATCGAGGTCGCCGGGCCGAGCACGCCCTTCCCACTGTCGCGGGGCGCGCCCGAACGCAAGCTGCGCATCGTCGATCGCTACAACCGCCGAGCCGTCGTCACCGGCCGCGAGACGCTCACGTCGACGGGCACCATCCGCCTTTCGTTCCAGGTCGTCGACGACGAGCCGTTCGATTTCGATCCAGGCCGCTTCATCGGGATCCACACCACCATCGCCGGGGTGGGGCCGAGGCGGACGCCGTACTGCCTGGTCTCGCTACCCAACCCGGACAGGACCTTCCAGCTCCTGCTCCGTCTGGTCCCCGAGGGCCCCCTGTCCCGCTACCTCGGGGCCAGGCGGGAGGGGGACGCCATCGCCTTCCGCGGTCCCCTGGGCCGGTCCATGGTTCCGAAGACGAATGACGAGACGCTGAACCTGCTCGCCACGGGGGTGGGCATCGGGCCATTCCTGGGCCTCATCCGGCTCCTGGTCAGGCAGGGATCGACCCAACCCGTCCGGCTCTACTGGGGCCTGCGCTTGGCCGAGGACGTCTGCCTGCTCGACGAGCTCGACGAGCTCGAGTCGACCCACCCCGACTTCCGCTACTACATCACCCTCTCGCAGCCGCCGAGCGGCTGGACGGGGCTACGGGGCCGCATCACCGAGACCGTCCCGCCCCACATGGCCACGCTCGGGGCCAGCCGCTTCTACCTGGTGGGCAACGGGGCGATGATCGACGAGATGGCCGCGGCGCTGTCCGACCTCGGCGTCGACCGCACCGCCATCTACGCCGAGGCCTACTTCAACGCCCGGTACCGTGCCGATCCGGAGGTGGTGGCAGCCGTGCGGAACCGGTTCGTGGCTCACGACCTGTTCTCACCGCATACGGACGACGACTACTCGATGCTGCGGCTCGAGCGGCCTCTCAATCGTCGCCGGTGACGCCGGAGGCGGCGACGGTATTCACCGACGGGCACGTCGACGGGTCATCGATCGGTGGCTTCCAACAGCTCAAGGAGTGGAGCGTCGTTCAGGGGGCGACCACCGCACACGACCAGTCCCGGCACCGCCACGAACGTGCGTTCAGCGGGGATTCAGCGGGCGGTGCTAACAATCCTGGTCAGGCTGCCCGACAAAGGGCCGGAGTCGAACGAGCCCGCGCGTGAAGCTGCTGCTGGTCGAGGACGACGTCAAGATCGCCAGGGCCGTCAAGCGCGGGCTGGAGGCCGAGGGCTTCAGCGTGGAAACGTCGGTCGACGGGCTCGACGGGCTATGGCGAGCGACCGAGAGCAGCTACGACCTCATCGTGCTCGACATCATGCTCCCCGGCCGCAACGGCTATCAGGTCTGCGCCGATTTGCGAAAGGCGGAGAACTGGACGCCCATCCTGATGCTGACGGCCAAGGATGGCGACCTCGACGAAGCCGAGGCCCTTGACACCGGAGCCGACGACTACCTGACCAAGCCGTTCTCGTACCCGGTGCTCGTGGCGCGCGTCCGCGCTCTGCTCCGCCGGGCCGGAGGCCATGACCCCGTCCCGGTCAAGGTCGGCGATCTGCGCATCGATCCCGCTCAGAAGCGCACCTGGCGTGGCGACGCCGAGGTCCGCCTGACGGCGCGGGAGTTTGCGGTGCTGGAGTTCCTGGTCCGTCGAGCCGGGCAGGTTCAGTCCAAGGACGAGATCCTCGCCGGTGTATGGGACGACGGCTTCGAGGGGGACCTCAACATCGTCGAGGTCTACGTTCGCCGGCTCCGCCAGAAGATCGACGAGCCGTTCGGCCGGCACTCCATCGAGACGATCAGGGGAGCTGGCTACCGCCTCGTCGGCCATGCGGCCTGATCGGACGTGGCGTAGCCACGTGAGGCCCCTGGTCGCCACGGTGCGCTTCCGGATCACCGCGCTGGCTACGGCTGCGGTCGTCGCCACCCTGTTGACGGCCGGCTTCTCGATCGTAACCTTGCAGAGAAGATTGCTCAGCGAGAACCTGAAGGACAGCATCGAGCAACGCTCTCAGGACGTCGCCGGCCTGGTAACGGCCGGCCGGTTGCCCGAGGTGCTGGCCGGTGGCGAAGACACCCTGGTGCAGGTGACCGGACGTGGGGGGGTGATCCTTGCCAGCCCCGGCCTCGCTGATCGGCCGCCCATGGCGGGCGCGGTACAGGGACGGGTCGAGTCGATCCAGACCATCGAGGGGCTCCTGGGTCCAGGCGAGAACTTCCGCGTCCTCTCACGGCGCGTCGAGGGACCCGACGGGGTGGTTGTCCATGTGGCCGGATCGCTGGGCGATCTCGAGGAAAGCACCCGGGACCTGACCATCGCGCTGGCCGCCGTGGTCCCGGCTACGGGGATGGTGTTGGCCGCGCTGATCTGGTGGATCGTGGGGCGCACCCTGAGCTTGGTCGAGGCCATCCGGTCCGACGTTGCCGAAATAGGCGGCCGCGACCTGCGCCGTCGGGTCATAGAGCCCGACGGCGACGACGAGATCGCCCGCCTGGCCCGAACCATGAACGCCATGCTCGAACGGGTGGAGGACGCCTCCCTGCGCCAACAGGCCTTCGTCGCCGACGCCTCCCACGAGCTGCGCAGCCCGCTCGCCCGCATCCGATCCGAGCTCGAGGTCGACCTCCTGTACCCGGCTACGGCCGACCCGAGGGCGACGCATCGAAGCGTGCTCGCCGAGGTCGACGGCCTGGCCCACCTGGTCGAGGATCTGCTCCACCTGGCTCGCAGCGATGGCACGACCGGGCTTCGCCGCGACGATCCGGTCGACCTCGACGACATCGTGTTCGGCGTGGTCGAGCGGGCCCGGCCCGCCAGCAAGGTGGCGTTCGACGTCACGGGTGTCACCGCCGCCCAGGTCCGCGGTGACGCTGGCCTTCTGTCGCGGGCGGTCGCCAACCTTCTCGACAACTCCGTCCGCCACGCCACAGGTTCCGTCAGCCTGAGTCTGGCCGAGAACCAGAGCGAGGCGGTCCTGACGGTGGCCGACGATGGGACCGGCATCCCTGCGGAACGCCGCGAGTGGGTCTTCGAGCGCTTCACTCGGGTGGACGACGCCCGCCACCGCGCCACCGGCGGCTCCGGCCTCGGTCTCGCCATCACGCGCGACATCATCGACCGCCACGGCGGCACTGTGATCGTCGACCCCGACTTCGGCCCCGGGGCGCGGTTCGTCGTCACGCTGCCGCTGTTCGCAGGCGACGAATCTGGGAAGCTGAACGACTTGTAAGGACGATTCAACCGGGTGTCAGGCGACTCTCGGTAGACCTCGGTCGAGCCATCACCGCCGTGGTGATGCCATCGACAGGAAGCGAGGCCACGATGAATCGTCGTAGTTTTCTATTCGCCGTACCTCTTGTGATCGCCGGCGCAGTCGCGTCTGTTCCCGCCGCGGGGGCGCTCTCGAAGTCGCCGCCGGGAGCGTCCACGACCGTCCCGGCCCAGGCCCGGCCAGCCGTGACGACGACCCGCCCGACGGAGTCGGGTCCGAGCCGGGGGACCATTCCCTTCGGAGACGCTCGGTTGAAGATCGAGTTCAACTCCACCGACGGCGATGCGGGGCTTCAGGTGTTCCTCGATGCCGAGCCGTGGAGAGAGATCAGCATCACGAATCCGCGGGGTCGCACAGTTGTCGATGTGGAGGCTGCCGACGTCATCCGGAACTACGGATTGACCGAGCTGTTCTCGGAGAGCAGCGAGCCGCCGTTCGAGGAGTTTCCCTTCGCGGAGTTCAAGAAGCTGTTTCCCGAAGGCGTGTACACGTTCCGGGGTCAGACTATAGAGGGCCAGAACTTGAGGAGTACCTTCAGGCTGACCCACAAGGTCCCGGACGGACCCAAGATTCTGATGCCGGCCGAGGACGCCACCGTGGCGCCAGGCGAGCTGGTCGTGAAGTGGGAACCCGTCACATCCCCGAGCGGAGTGAACATCGCCGCCTATCAGGTTCTCGTTGTGGCCGATGCTCCGAGTGTCGGGAATCCGAAGCGGGTCATGGACGTCATGCTGCCGGCGACGGCCAGACGCCTGCCCATCCCCGCTGAGTTCCTCGTACCCGGTGGTTACAAGACCGAGGTCCTGGCCATCGAGGCGGGCGGGAACCAGACGCTCACAGAAGTGGCCTTCAAGATCGCGTAGTCGGCGGTGACCTCGACGCTCTGGTCGCCGCGCTGCTACCGGATGGCTGTATCGCTCGGTGGACGCCGAAGTGGCCCGTAGCCAGGCCGACACTGTGACCGCCCGCGTTGGGGAGGCCCGAGCTGCCGCGGCTCGTGCACTGGTTCGAGAGGCCGGGCCGGCCTTGGCCGGTCTAGCTCCTCGGCCGACGGCGGGCGGGGACGCAGCGGAAGCCGGCGCGTCCGAAGTCGGCATCGAAGGCGAACGCGTCCCGTATACCCAGCGCTCTCATCACCTGGAAGCTCACGCAATCGACGAAGGAGACCGTCCGGCGTCCTCCCGAGAGCAGAGCGGCCAACGCCGTGTCATGGGTGGTCCGGTCCACCCAGTGGATCTCGACGACGGGCAGTAGCTCCGAGTGGAAGCGGCGGACCGCTTCCATGCCGAGCCGGTGTTGCAAGAGGGCGGTGGTCTCCACCACGACGTAGTTGTGGGTGAGCTGATGCTGGCCCTTGACTGCTTCGAGATGAGAGCGGGACATGGCGTGGTTGGCATCGACGCGGTCGAACGTGGCATAGAAGGCAGAGGTGTCGACGAAGGTCGTCGTCACCAACGTCCGCCGTCCGCCAGGTGACGATCGTGCCGTTCGGACACGTCGTGAAGGCCTGAAGCGAACGTCGGCATCCGCAGGACTCGTTCCCAGCGCTCCTCCAGCGCAGGAGCGTCGCTGGGTGACCTAAGCGCCCCGTCGAGGGCGTCCCGGATGATTGCGGACATGGACCGGCCCTCCGCCCCGGCTCGCTCCTGCAGGGCCCGATGCTGCTCCTCGGTCAGTGAGATCTGCGTGCGAACCATGGGGTAGATGATATCGGATTCCCCGCAGTGATGTAAGGGTTCAGCCGGTTCAACTGATCCTCACGTTCGCCGCCGGACTTGGGACGCCTGGAACGACGACAATGACGCGATGCGGGTGGGCGTGTCGGTGCGGAGCGCGTACGGGATCGCCGATGTGCGAGCCGGCGCTCAATGGCTGGTCGAGCGGGCCTCGGCCGCCTGGGCCGCCGGCCTCGATTCGCTGTTCCTGGGCGATCACCATGTGACCGGCGGCCCCTACTACCAGAACTCCCCCATGCTCGGGCGGCTGCTGGCGGAGTGGGGTGCCAGACCGTGCGGAGCCCTGTACCTCCTGCCGTTGTGGCACCCGGTCCTGCTGGCCGAGCAGGTGGCCACCCTGGCGGCAATTGCCGAAGGCCCCTTCACCCTCCAATGCGGCCTGGGCGACGGTGCCGCCCAGTTCGCGGGCATGGGCACCGAGCTGCGGCACCGGCGGCAGCGGTTCGAAGCCGCACTGGACGTCGTCCGGCGGCTCCTGGCCGGCGAGGAGGTCAACACCGACGGTCCGTGGCGCATATCGGGTGCTCGGATCGGCCCCCGCCCGCCGGAGCCGGTCACGGTCTGGATCGCCGCCGCCGCCGAGCCCGGACTCGATCGGGCGGCTCGCCTGGGCGACGGGTGGTTGGCAGGCCCGGCGGTGCCGGTGGACGCGGCCGGCGCCCAACTCCGCCTCTACCGCGAGCGATGCGAGGCCCACGGCCGTCCGGTGGGAGCAACCGTCATCCGGCGCGACGTGCATGTGGGCGCGGACGACGACGACGCCCGGCGCGTGGCCGCCCCGGTGCTGGCAGCGGGCTACCGGGGAATGGCTCCCGATGTCCCCGTCGTGGGAGGCCCGGACACGGTGGCCGAAGCCCTCCGGGCCCTGGCCGAGCTCGGGTTCACCGAGGTGCTTGTCCGTCACCTGGCCGAGGACCAGACCGAGGTCCTCAGGTCCTTCGAGCGGCTGGCCGAGGTGCGCGCCCTGGTGGCCGACGCCTGACCTCCGCCCGTCGCGTCAGCGTCTGGTCAGCCCGGTACGTACCATTGTCCCGGTAGCGGATACAGCCCCCAGCGAAGGGATGCCAGGCGAGGCCCATGGCCGAGATCATGCCGCTGGCCTCAGCGGTCAGGTCCTTCGTCCACGACGGAGACACCGTCGCTCTCGAGGGCTTCACCCATCTGATCCCCCATGCCGCCGGGCACGAGATCATCCGCCAGGGCCGCCACGACCTGACGTTGGTGCGCATGACGCCCGACGTGGTGTACGACCAGATGATCGGCGCCGGCTGTGCCTCGCGGCTCGTCTTCTCGTGGGGCGGCAACCCGGGGGTGGGCTCCCTGCACCGCTTCCGCGACGCCGTCGAGCACGGTTGGCCGGGCCCGCTGTCGATCGAGGAGCACAGCCACGCCGGCATGGCCGCGCGGTACGTGGCCGGTGCCTCCGGGCTTCCCTTCAGCACTCTGCGGGGCTATGTCGGCACCGATCTGTCGCGGCACACCGCAACCGTTGCCGCCGTCACCTGCCCGTTCACGGGCGAGCAGCTCACGGCCGTGTCGGCCCTCAACCCCGACGTGACCATCGTCCACGCCCAGCGGGCCGACCGGTCCGGCAACGTCCAGCTCTGGGGCATCGTCGGCATCCAGAAGGAGGCGGTGCTGGCTGCCCACCGAGCCATCGTCACGGTGGAGGAGGTGGTCGACGAGCTCGACGCTCGCCCTGGAACGGTCGTACTGCCCTCGTGGGTGGTAGCGGCGGTATGCCACGTCCCGGGTGGCGCACACCCGTCTTACGCCGCCGGCTACACGACGCGCGACAACGCCTTTTACCGTGCTTGGGACGGCATCAGCCGAGACCGCGAGGCATTCCTCACCTGGATCGATCGTCACGTGCGCTCCACCGCCGACCACGCCGAGCACTTGGCCGGCCTGGCCCGAGAGCTGTCCTGTGCCTGAGCCCGACGGTCGGCAGACAGCGGTAGAGGAATCCTGGACCGCCGACGAGATGATGACCGTCGCCGCGGCGCGGGTCCTGGCCGACGGCGCGACGGTGTTCGTGGGCATCGGCATCCCGAGCACCGCCGCCAACCTGGCCCGCCTCACCCACGCCCCGCGGCTGGTGCTGGTCTACGAGTCGGGCACCATCGGGTCGCGGCCCGATCGGCTGCCCCTGTCCATCGGCGACGGAGTCCTCGCCGACACGGCCGACGCCGTGGTCTCGGTGCCGGAGATCTTCGCTTACTGGCTGCAGGCCGGCCGTATCGACGTGGGGTTCCTCGGGGCGGCGCAGATCGACCGCCACGCCAACATCAACACGACGGTGATCGGCGAGTACGAACGACCGCGGGTCCGCCTGCCAGGGGCCGGCGGCGCGCCCGAGATCTCCTCCTCGTGTGGAGAGGTCATAGTCGTCGTCCGCCAAACCCCGCGAACGTTCGTGCCGCAGCTCGACTTCCTCACCTCGGTAGGCCATGGAGCGGGACCCGGAGATCGTCAGCGGCTGGGCCTGCGAGGCCGGGGCCCGACGGTGGTGATCACCGACCTGGGTGTTCTGCGACCCAACCCGACAACGTGCGAGCTGACGCTCACGGCGCTTCATCCCGGCGTGACCGTCGACGGGGCGCGGTCGGCGACCGGTTGGAATCTGGCGATCAGCCCCGACCTCGACGCCAGCGAGGCGCCCACCGCTCGCGAGCTCGCGGTCCTGCGGCGGCTGGAGGCCACAAAGGGGTTGGCCTCGTGAGTGGCAGCGGTGTTTTCGTCCTCGATGCCGTGCGCACGCCGGTTGGCCGGTACGGAGGGGCGTACGCGTCGGTCCGGCCCGACGACCTGGCTGCTGTGACCGTGCGGGCTCTCGTCGACCGGGCTCCCGGGCTCGATCCTGGCGAGATCGACGATGTCGTGTTCGGTGACGCCAACGGAGCCGGTGAGGACAACCGGAATGTGGCCCGCATGGCGGTACTGCTGGCGGGCCTGCCGCCCTCGGTGCCCGGCGTGACCGTGAACCGGCTGTGTGGTTCGGGGCTGGAGGCGGTGATACAGGCCAGCCGGTCGATTGCCTGCGGCGACGCCGCCGTTTGCGTTGCCGGCGGCGTGGAGTCGATGACCCGTGCGCCCTGGGTCCTTCTCAAGCCCGAGACCGCGTTCCCGCGCGCCGACGAGACCCTGCACTCCACGACTCTCGGTTGGCGGATGACCAACCCCCGGATGCCCTCCGGCTGGACCGTCGCTCTCGGCGAGGGTGCCGAGATCCTGGCGGAACGCCACGGAATCGGGCGCGACGCCCAGGACGAGCTCGCTCTTTCCAGCCACCGAAAGGCTCAGAAGGCGTGGGACTCGGGGCACTTCGCCGCCGAGACCATCTCCGTCTCAGGAGAAGGCGGTTCTCTGTTGGAGCGCGACGAGAGCGTCCGGCCCGACACGAGCCTCGACGCCCTTGGCCGCCTGAAGCCCGCCTTCCGGACGAACGGGACGGTCACGGCCGGCAACTCGTCTCCGCTCAGCGACGGCGCCTCGGCGGTCCTGCTGGCCGGTGAGGGGACCGCAGCGGCTCTGGGCACGGCACCGCTGGCCCGCGTCGCCGGCCGAGCCGTCAGCGCGGTGCAGCCGCCGCTGTTCGGCATCGGCCCGGTGGCCGCCGCCGAGCAGGCGTTGAAGCGGGCCGGCGTCGGTTGGGGTGACCTGGTCGCAATGGAGCTGAACGAGGCATTCGCCGCCCAGACCCTGGCGTGCCTCGCCTGCTGGCCCGACCTCGACCCCGGGATCGTCAACCCCAATGGCGGTGCCATCGCCATTGGTCACCCGCTCGGCTCCTCGGGGGCGCGCATCCTGACCACGCTGGCGTGGGAGCTGAGGCGGCGGGGTGGCGGGTTCGGACTGGCGGCATTATGCATCGGCGTCGGCCAAGGCTTGGCCGTCGTGCTGGAAGCCTGAGGGACGTAGTCCCCGGGACCGAGGAGAAGGGAGTCGAACACAATGGTAGAACCGACCGTCGACCTGGAACACATCGACGCCGAACACATTGACGCCGAATACATCGACGCCGAACGGGAGCGCATCCGCAGCCTTCATCTGCGCCCCGCCGACAGCCGTGGCCCGTCCACGGCGCGGGGCCTGCACCACATGGCCCTCCTGTCGTCCGACGTCGAGCGGACCATCCGCTTCTACCAGGATGTCCTCGGGTTCCCGTTGACCGACATCTTCGAGAACCGCGATTACCGAGGGTCGAACCACTTCTTCTTCGACATCGGCAACGGCAACCTGCTCGCGTTCTTCGACTTCCCCGGACTGGGCCTCGCGCCCTACGCGGAGGTGCTCGGCGGGTTGCACCACCTGGCCATCTCGGTGACTCCGGAGAAGTGGCACCACCTGCAGGGCAAGCTGGACGCGGCCGGCGTGGAGTACGCGATCCACAGCGGGTCCTCGATGTACTTCCTTGACCCGGACGGAGCGCGGATCGAGCTGATCCACGACCCGCTCGGCGACATGTACGGCTCACCGGTGTTGTAGTGCAACCCTTCGTTCACGAGGCGCTGCCCAGCCGCGTCGTCTTCGGCCCCGGATCGTTCGCGACCCTGGCCACCGAGCTCGACCGGCTGGGCGGTGCGCGTGCGCTGCTGATCTCCGAGGCCCGCGGCAAGGCCCTGGCGGACGAGGCGGCGGACCAGCTC
>JBOGIF010000211.1:0-7677 GCA_050742415.1 Acidimicrobiales bacterium
ATCATCAACAAGAGCGAGATCGTCAAAGACCTCAAGAATAAGGCCAAGGACGGCGAGCTGTCGGCGAAAGAGAAGAAGGAACTCACCGACGAAGAGAAGGAGTACAAGTCGAAGCGGAAGCTGGTGCAGGAGAAGCTCATCAAGTTTGCCACCCGAATCCCCGCCTTCATGTACCTCACCGACTTCCGCGAGAACACTCTGCGGGACGTGATCACGAAGCTGGAGCCGGACCTCTTCCTCACGGTCACCGGCCTCACCGTGGAGGACTTCCACCTGCTGGTCAGCCTGAAGGTGTTCAACACCGAACAGATGAACCAGGCCGTCTTCGCGTTCCGCCGCTACGAGGACTCCAGCCTCGCCTACACCGGCATCGACTCACACCCCGGTTTCACCCACTACGGCCTCTACGACACCGTGGTCGCGCGGGTCATGGTCGGAGCAGACGAGTAGCTGATCGCTCGCAGGGGTGGGCGATCTCTACCGGATCTCTACCGGACGGGTAGAGATCCGGTAGATCTGGCCAACACCGTTCAGCAAACCTAACTCGCGAACGGCCTGCTCAGAGCCACTTTTCGGCACCGGTCAACACGGCCCGAAAGGGCGCTGTTCATAGTTCAAGTCCCCCCTCGCCCACTACGGGTGTCATTGTACGACACCTGTCTTTGGGCGGCCTTGCGGTCGCTCGGTCGGCGGGGGCGCGTCGGGCATTTCGGCCAGCACCCGAAAGTCGGCAGTATCCGGTCGCGGGCCTCGACCAGAAGCTCGCAGACGAACGCCTGGGCGACGGTCTTGCGAACGGTGAGCGGCCGCGGCCACCGCCGAGCGCAGCCGGGCGTGGACGACACGGAGGTCCTTGAGCGTCGGCACCTTGGCGCGGTTCTCGACATCGCCCGGACCGCCTACGCCGAACTCATCGACGACCCCACCGGCTGCGGGGCGATGGCCGCGGCCGCTCACCTGAGGTGGTCCCCGTCATCGTCTCAGCCTTGCCGTAGCCTCTCTCCCGGGACCACCGGACGAAAGGACGGCATTGGCGACCCGCACGACATCGTTCGGCGTAGGTAAGCGGGAGGCACACGACTCATCAGCCTTCTACGCTCGAGGCCTGACGAAGACCGAGGAGACGACCGATCGCAAGGTTGAGCACCCCTCAGTCGTGAACGAGGTGTTTCTCCAGTCGGCCGAGCACATGGAGCAGCTTCCCGACAACAGCGTCGCCCTCATGGTTACCTCCCCGCCGTATCATGTCGGTAAGGACTACGACTCAAACGAGACGTTTGAGGATTACCTTGATTTGCTCCGCGCAGTCTTTACTGAGACGCATAGGGTCCTCCAACCTGGCGGCAGAGCAGTCGTCAATGTCGCCAATCTCGGCCGCCGTCCGTACCTTCCACTTTCCCACGTAGTTACAGGAATAATGCATGAAATTGGCTACCTCATGAGGGCCGAGGTCATCTGGCGGAAGGCGAAAGGCGCGACCGGAAGTTGCGCTTGGGGAAGTTGGCGGTCCCCAGCCAACCCGGTTGTTCGAGACGTTCATGAGTACTGCTTGTGTTTCTCGAAGGGTCGCTTCGACCGAGTAGTGAAGGGTCAGTCGACAATAACGGCTGACGAATTCATGGAAACGACTCTCTCAGTATGGGAGATTCCGGCTGAGTCGGCAAAGCGTGTTCAACATCCCGCCCCATTCCCCGCAGCTCTTCCGAAGCGCTTCATCGAGCTCTACACGTTCAGAGGTGACTTGGTCCTCGACCCCTTCCTTGGGAGCGGCACCACAGCAGTCGCAGCAGTACAGACCGGACGAGACTTCATTGGCTACGATGTAGACCCCGCCTATGTTGAAGTGGCCATGAAACGAATAGCGGTCACTAAGGCCGCCTTACCTCTGACGTTCGAGCAAGACTAGTTAGCGGCGGAGCTAGGAGACATATGGCGACGGCGAGGGACGCCCAGGCGGGATGGAGCATCTATCGAGGTCACCAGCCTCGACACGACGACCGGAGGTCAGGCGTAGCTTGGGCGGAGGCGGGGCCGCATGGCTGCGTAGCCGCAGGCCACGGCCACCAGGCCGTATGCGAGCCATCGCAGCCCGAGGGGAGTCGACGACGTCAGCTCACGGATGTTGGTGAGGAGCAGCAGGCCGCCGACGGCTACGCCTAGGCCGCGAGCGGGGAGGAAGCGGATGACGGAAGCGGCGATGGGCGCAGCCAGCATTCCGCCGGCCAGCATCGCCAGCACGACGCCGATGTCGATGCCGCCTCCGCCGACGGAGGCCAGCAGTGACCCCGAGGCGACGATGGCTACGGCCACCTCGGCGGTGTTGACCGACCCGATGGCGTAGCGAGGGGCGAGTTTGCGGTGGAGCAGGAACGGAGTCACCACCGGGCCCCATGCGCCGACGAGGCCGTTGGTCACTCCTCCCACGGTGGCCACGGCCGCCGTTCCTCGATCGTCGTAACCGCGACCGTTGCCGTCCTTGAGCTCCTCGACGGTCTGCGTCGGGAGTGATTGGCTGAACCGCAAGAGGATCCGGGCGCCCATGACCAGCAACAGCACGGACAGGATCGGCCTCAACCTGTCGCCGTCGACGCTGGCGAGCACGGTCACACCGATGAGGGCTCCCAGCGAGCCGGGGACAGCCAACCGTCGAACCAGCCGGTGGTCGATATTGTCGAACCGCCAGTGGGCGATGGCGGCGGTGATGCCGGTGGCCACCTTGGCGAGGTTGACCGTCGTGGAGATGGCTGCCGGCGAGAGCCCGGTCCCGAGAAGGATGCTGGACGAGGTCGGGCCAAACCCCATGCCGAGGGCGCCGTCGACCAGCGACGCAGCAAACCCGGCGAGGAAGACGACCACCAGCTCACTCATGTCCATCAAGTTAGTGGAGATATTCGGCCAGATCGACCGCGTGTCCGGGGAGCGGCGTCAGGATCGGCGGCGGGCAAGTCGGCCTCCGTCCAGAAGCCGACCTGCGGATCGTCCATCTGACCACCCTTGGCGTAGCGCTGTAGTCGTTCTCGGCCCATGTCGGAGAGCATCTCTACAACGTCGAAGAACGCATCAGGCCCAGCCGCCCGTAGCGCGGTGTCGCCTTCGCTCGGCCGGCGGGGAAGGTGGGTGGTGAGGAACACGATCGGCACGCCGGGCCAGATGCGACCGTTGGAGGCCGCTGGCCCGGCCGAGCGACTTCCACACCGTGTCGGTCGGTAGCAGCCCACCCCGACGCGCAGGAGCCGTTGGCGCCCTGCCCTTCTGCCAGATCAGCTCGCCCCGCAGGAGCAGGCCGACGTCGTGATCCAGAAATGCGCACGATGTCGGACGACAGGCTCCGGTACGGCTTGCACCCGAGGTTGGCCACGTTGACGGCGATGTACGCCGTCGTTCGTGCACCGTGCCGCACCTCCTCGATGGAGGCTACGCGCCCGCGATCCGTGATCCAGGGCAATGCGACAGGCGGGTGCTAGCCCGGAGGTTCGACCCGTTGGATCGTTCCGACCCGGTCGATCGACTTGTCGAACGATGCGACCCTGCCGATGCCGGTGCTCTCGGCGCACGCCACCAGGTACGCCTCGGCGAAGTCGATTCGGTCGGTCTCGTACACCTCGACTGAGCGCAGGAGCAGGCCCGGGTCGACGCTCGTCACCGAGTCGAAGGCGAGCAGCGATCGGATCGCCTCGGCGGTCTGAGGACGCGACGCCTCGTAGAAGGATTCCAAGACGTAGACGGTCTCGGCGGCCACGACGTCGGTCAGGAGCAGATCGGTCGCGACCTCCAGGTACGCCGTCGCTCGAGCAGCCATATCCACGGGGTCGCCCGTGAGGTGACGTACGAGGACGTCGGTGTCGACGAACGCGCTCAACGGCGTCTGGTGGCCCGGGCGCCTCTCGTCTTGCGGATCACGTCGTCCCAGGCCGCGTTGCGCTTGGCGGCGGGGACCTTGATCGTGCCGGCGAGAGCGAGGAACTCGGGCGTTCGCGCCAGAACCGCTCGGTTGCCCTCGACCCGAAAGACGATCTGGTCGCCCTCCCTTAACCCGAGGGCGTCGCGAACGATCTTGGGAACTGTCACCTGCCCCTTGGAGGTGAGCTTGGCGGCGGCATCCATCTCGGGCTCCTTACGTGTGGATGGTTGTAAGGATAGCCAGCGCGTCGGCGGCGGGAAGAGAACGAGATCCCGGGCTTTCGCCCGGCTACTGTCCCGGCATGTTCACACTCGCAATCTCCAATCTCGGCGTTCTCGGTGTCGTGGTGGGACTCATCGTCACGGCGATCGTTGTCGGCGTGGTCATGGGCAAGGGCGCCTAGCTAGCCGACGAGCGGGGAGCTCCTCAGCCGGCGTCGTCGGGCGGCTGATGTCGCCAGGCCTCCTCGGCCCGGGACAAGACCTCCCGTAGCGGGAGCCCGGTGCGGCGGGCAGCCCTCGATGCGTCAACCTGCTCCACCTTGACGCGGCCGGCGCTCACTTTCACGCGCACCGGAAGCCCTTCAACCTCCACCTCGTGCTCGACGCGGGCAGCGGGCCAGCGTTCGAGGATGCAACCCCGGACGCCGAGCGAGCCGGTCTCGGACACGAGCACGGTGGCTATCTGGTCGGCCAGCGCAGCGTCGGCCAGCGCGCTCACCGTGTAGGCCGGCCGGCCCTTCTTCATCACGATCGGTGTGACCCAGGCGTCAGCCGCGCCGGCTTCGAGCAGAGCAGCCACGCAGTGCGCCAGGACCTCGCCCGTGGCGTCGTCGACGTTCACCTCGAGTAGCGTCACTGGTTGGCCGGGCCGGGTGAGCCCGTCGACGACAGCGTCGCCGATCACCACCTGCACCATGTTGGGTAGGCCGTCGATCTCCCGGGTACCGGCGCCATAGCCGGTGGAGTCAACAACCATTGCCGGAAGTGGCCCGTGGTGAGAAGCCAGTGCACTCACCAGAGCGGCGCCGGTGGGCGTGGTCAGCTCGACTGCAACCTCGCGCCCGTAAGTGGGTACGCCACGCAACAGGTCGACGACGGCCGGCGCCGGGTTGGGGAGCATCCCGTGGGCGGTGCGGACCATGCCTGTCCCGGTGGCCACCGAGCTACTCGAGACCTGGTCGACGCCCAGCACCTCCAAGGCCGCGCACGTCCCGACGACATCGATGATGGCGTCGACTCCGCCGAGCTCGTGGAAGTGGACTTGCTCGGGCGGCCGGCGGTGGAGGCGACCCTCGACCCTCGCCATGGCTGCGAGCACCGCCTGCGAACGTGCTCGAACGCGCTCGGGCAGCCGGGCCTCCTCTACCAGCCCGGAGATGTGGGCGTAGGTGCGCACGACACCGGACTCCTCTACCAGCACGTTCACCTTCGTCGCACCGACGCCTGCCCTCAGGACCGATTCCGCCTCGAGGGTCCAGCCGCTGATGGGTACCCGCCCGAGCAATTGCCGTATCTCGTCCAGGTCGGCCCCGGCGTCGACGAGGCTGCCGAGAGCCATGTCGCCGGCGATCCCGGCGAAGCAGTGGAACCAAGCCGTGGTCGCGCCGGCCATCAGGCCGGTCCCAACAGACGCAGCACCGCGCAGCCGGCGCCGAATCCGTTGTCGATCCCTACGACCGTGATTCCCGCGGCGCACGACGACAGCATTGCAAGCAGTGCGGTGATGCCGCCAAAGGCGGCGCCGTAACCGGCGCTGGTCGGAACGGCCACTACCGGGCACCCGGTGATCCCCCCGACCAGGCTGGCCAGCGCTCCCTCCATCCCGGCGATGACGACTACCGCGTCCGCGGTCGAGATCTCGTCGACGCTCACCAGCACCCGGTGGACGCCGGCCACGCCGACGTCGGCAATCAACGTTGACGACAACCCGCTGGCCGAGAGAGTCGCGATGCATTCCTGCGCGACCACCAGGTCGGCGGTGCCGGCAGTGAGGACCGGGATCCGGGAGGGCCTGGGAAGCCGTGGGCGCCAGGCGACGGTTGTGCCCGATCGCTGGCCGCCCGGGCTGATGGCCGTCGCAGCCGCGACCTGCGCCTCGTCGGCCCGGGTGAGCAGGACGGGACCACCACCGTCCTCGGCGAGCAGCTCCGCCACGATGTCGGCACACTGCTCGGGGGTCTTGCCAGGGGCATAGACGGCCTCGGCGAAACCCTGGCGCAGCACCCGGTGATGGTCGACGCGCGCGAAGCCGAGGTCGGCGAAGGGAAGCCGGCGCAGGCGCGAGACAGCCTCGTCCGCCGACATGACCCCGGACCGGACGTCGTCCAGCAGCGTGCGAAGAGTGGCCTCGTCCACGGCGCAATTATCCTCTGACGATGACACCGCCGCCCCGCGTCGCGTATCTGGGCCCTCCCGGCACCTTCACCGAGGAGGCCTTGTTGAGCGACGCCGCGCTGGCGGCGGCCGATCTGGTGGCGATGCCGTCGATGCCGGAGGTCCTGGCGGCGACCTCCGCCGGCGACGTCGACATCGGGTTCGTGGCGTTGGAGAACTCGATCGAGGGCACCGTGCTGTTGGTGCTCGACGGGCTCGTCTTCGAGCACGACCTGCTCATTCGCAGCGAGGTGGTGATGAACGTGCGGGAGAACCTCGTCGGTCCGCCCGGCATGAGCCTCTCCGAGGTGCGCCGCGTCGTCTCCTTCCCCGACGCCATGGCCCAGTGCCGTTCGTTCTTCTCGCGCAGCCTCCCCGGCGTGGAGGTGTTGGCCGCCAACTCGACGGCCGAGGCCGTGAGGGAGGTCGGTGAAACCCGGCCGCCGGGGACGGCGGCGCTCGGGTCCGCCTTGGCCGCCAAGCTCTACGGACTCGACGTTCTCGCCGCCGACGTGGCCGACCATCCCGACAACCAGACCCGCTTCGTCGCGGTCGCACGCTCCGGCATACCGGCACCGACGGGCCACGACAAGACGAGCATCGTCTGCTTCCAGCAGGCCGACCGGCCCGGGAGCCTTCACGCCATCCTCGGCCAGTTCTCCGCTAGGAGCATCAACCTCACGAAGCTGGAGTCGCGGCCGACCAAGCACAGCCTGGGCGACTACTGCTTCATCATCGACCTGGAGGGCCACGTCGACGACGAGGTGGTGGCCGATTGCCTCCGCGACTTGCACGCCGAGCTGGCCGGGTTGAAGTTCTTGGGCTCCTACCCGGCCGCCGGCCCTCACGGCCCCGCCCGTCGGCGCGAGGCGGAGGAGTCCTGGCGGGCGGCCGACGTCTGGATCTCGGACCTGCGGAGCCAGGTCGACAGGTAGCCTTCCCACTGTTCCGGAGGGATGGCAGAGCGGCCGAATGCGAGGCTCTTGAAAAGCCTTGGGCGATGAGCCCCGTGGGTTCAAATCCCACTCCCTCCGCCCTGGTCAGAGGCTATTTACTTCAACCTGAAGAAGTCCGAGCGAACGAAGCCCAGCTCCTCCCTGGTGTGATCCGGAGCTGTCAGCGCTCCCGACCGCTCCCGATCTCGTCCATCACCCCACTTCCGACCTCCCGTCCGGCCCATTTCGGGGCCGTCCGAGCGTGCCGGGAGAGGCGGGGAGCGGCACCAGCGACGGTGAGGCTGGGCGCGGCGAGGCCAGTGCAAACGAGCGGGAGGGCGAGCACGATCAACACGCCGCCAACTTGCATGAATCGGCGGTACGGCACCGTCGTGCCTTGGTCGGCTTTCGGCGCGGTGAGCATGCGCCGGCCAGTGACGGCGATCACGCCGCCTGCCACCAAGGC
>JBOGIF010000212.1:0-30178 GCA_050742415.1 Acidimicrobiales bacterium
CGTCCAGATCGACACCCGCCTGGGCGGATGGGAGCAGATGACCGCTGGGTACCTGGTGGAGGGGCCGGAGCCGGTGCTGGTCGAGACCGGGAGCCAGACGTCGGTGCCGACGCTGCTCGCTGCGCTCGAAGGCCTGGGGGTCGGCCCCGGGGATCTGGCGGGTGTCGTCGTCACCCACATTCACCTGGACCATGCGGGTGGAGTGGGCGATGTCGCCGCCGCCTTCCCCGACGCCAAGGTCTACGTGCACCCCGCCGGGGCCAGGCACCTGGTGGACCCGACCCGTCTCGTCGACTCGGCTGCCCGGGTTTACGGCGACCTGCTGGACGACCTGTACGGCCGCCTGACGCCGACTGCGGCGGACCGCATCGAGGTCCTAGCCGACGGTGACGAGGTACGGGTCGGTCCCTCTCGGGTCCTCACCGCGGTCGACTCGCCGGGCCACGCCCGCCACCACGTCGGGCTCCACGACTCCGAGACCGGGATCCTCTTCGTGGGCGACGCCGTGGGCGTTCGGCTTCCCGACGTCGGAGTGCTGCGCCCGGCCACCCCACCGCCCGACTTCCACCTGGGGCAGGCGCTCATGTCCCTGCGCCGGTTCGCAGAGCGCCGCCCGTCGGCGCTGGCCCTCGCCCACTACGGGCTGGTGCCGGGCGAGCCGAGTGACGTGTTGGAAGAGGCGGAGGCGGCCCTTCGGCGGTGGGCCGAGGTCGCCGAGGCGGCGTGGCGCGCCGGTGCAGACATCGCCTCGGCGCTGGACGAGCAGTTCTCGCCGGAGATGGCCGGCGTCGACCCAACCGGACGAAGGAAGGTTGAAACCCTCAACGGGATCCACTCCAATGCCGCCGGTCTGCGGCGGTGGCTCGACAAGCGGGCCGTTTCCGGAGGGGGCGTCAGCGGCGGGGGACCCACCAGGTCTCGGGACGGACCCTGAGGTCGGTAACCGGGTAGAGCGCAGAGGTGTCGGCCGTGGGAGCGAAGACAGGGTCGGCCGCCGGCTGGTACCACTGCTCGAGGTCGGGTGGGAAGTCGGCCCGATCGCGCGTGAGCCCCCCACCGCTGCCCGGCTGGCCGGGCGCCGTGTCGTCGAACACGATGGCGGCGAAGCGCTGGGCGCGCACCGCCGCGGCAATGCTCGCCCTCAGCCCGTCCTTGGCCCGGTTGTCGTCGCCGCGCAGGACGTCCTCGATGGCGGCGGCGTGGGCTCCGCCCGCCTTCCCCGCCATCACCGCGTACCAGGGATGGGAGACGACCAGCACCTCCCCGGGCACGGCCCGCACGGCTTCCACGAACCGTCTCCCGGCCGCCCGGTCCGCCGCGGTCGGTAGCTGGTCGCGCGGGTCGTAGGCGACCAGCGCGAACTGGGCCACCACGGCGAGGGCCGCCCCGGCCGCCAGCCACCCGGGACCGTGGCGCAGGTAGTGGAACGCCAGACCGACGAGGAGAGACGCGGCGGCCACCGCCGGCATGAGCACGTTGTCGTACCCGCCCTCGTGGAGCTTCGAGACCCATGAGGTGGCGAAGAGACCGGCGGTAGCGGCGGCGTAGAAGCCGACAGGCAACAGCGCCGACGCCCGGTCGCGGTAGAGCGTCACTGCACCTGCCACCATGACACCGAGGCCGACGGCGAGCGGCGCCAGGTCAGAGGTCCAGAAGGTCGTCCACGCCGACGCCTCGAGATCGTGACCGGCCAGGCTGCCGGCCAGGAAGAAGCGGTACCAACCGTCGCTGGCTCGGTCGAGCAGCAGGGTGCTCGCCAGCAACGGGAGGGCGAAGGCGGCGCCGAAGGCCAGTCCCACGCGGCGGTCACGCGCCCCGACGTCGTCGGACCGCGGGCGCAGCAACAGCACCGCGAGAACCGGTAGCCCGGCCACGATGGCGCTCTGCTTGGTCAAGAAGGCGAGGAACAACAGCAATCCGCCGAAGGCGGCCGCTCGCCGGGTTGCCGCGTACCGCGCCACCGCCAGCGAGCACAACAGGAGGAGGAGGAACAGGGAGTCGACGCGGCCGATGTCGTACCAGGCGCCGGCCAACCGGAAGCAGGCGGCAAGGAGGCCCGCAGCCACGAGCCCGGCGGTCCCGTCGCCCGTCTCCCTGCGGATCCACGCCCACAGGACGGCCATGCAGCCGACCGACGCCACCGCCGACACCAGCCGGAGCGGAAGGAATCCGCGACCCGTCAGCCGGGAGACCGCTGCCGCCAGCCAGGGGAACAGGGGCGGGTACGGGAGGCTGACGTACTCCACCGAGGGCGCGCCGTAGAGCGGGCGGCCATCGAGAACCCGCCGCACTTGATCGACCAGGCCGCCCTCGATCCAGTCGAGCTCGAAGGGATGGCGTGCTCGGAGGATGGCGAGCACGAGATAGACGGCGATCGCCGCCACCGCGCAGGCGACCACGGGAGCGGCCGCCACTCGGCTCCAAGTTGATCCGGGAGCCGCCTTCGACCGGGTCACGGGCGAGTTCTAGCCGCCGGACGGCGCGCCCGCTGAACAGGGTGATCGCCCCGGCCGTCTGGGTAGGCCGCCGGCACGCGGCGATGGCAGCGGGTGAGCGTCGAAACGGCGACCGTGCCGCTACCATCGCCGCGTGCGCGGTCGTGTCCTCACTATCAGCGCGATCGCCCTGGCGCTCGCTACCGGTGGCTTCACACTGCGGTATCGCGATGGCGACCAGTCGGTAGCTGTCGGCCCGGCACCCACGGTCGTCGACATGGTGACCATCACCACGGCGGCGCCTACGACCACCGAGCCCCCGACCACCTCGCCTTCAACCGTGCCCCCCACGACGAAGGCCCGGGTGACTACGACGAGGGCCACCCGTCCCACGGTCACGGCGCCCAAGGCTCAGCCGGCGGCCGCGGTCAAGCCTGTCTCCCCGTCGCCCTCGGAGTCGGCGTCGGGTCTGCCGGCCTCGTTCGCCGGGCTGGGGACATGGGTCGACGTGTTCGACTTCAACCCGGCCCACACCAACGGCCAGCCTCCGGCGGTGTCGCCCGCCACGGTGGACACCATGGCCGACGCCGGGGTGCGAACCCTTTACCTCCAGTCGGCCCGGCCCAACGACCCGCTGGCGCCCGGTGACCTGGTGTCGCCCGACCTGCTCGCCCAGTTCCTGACCCGGGCGCACGCCCGGGGGATGAGGGTCGTGGCGTGGTACCTACCGCACTTCGCCGACGTCAGCGACGACATGCGCCACCTCTCGGCCATGCTGGCCTTCAAGGCCAACGGCAGGGGCTTCGACGGGATCGGTCTCGACATCGAGTGGCGGGCGGCGGTGCCCGACGCCGCCGCCCGCGGCGCCCAGCTGGTAGAGCTGTCGCGCCAGCTGAATGCCGCGGCAGGCGCCCTGCCGGTTGGGGCCATCGTGCTGCCGCCGGTGGTGACCGACGTGATCAACCCGGCGTACTGGCCTGGCTTCCCGTGGGAGTCGATCAAGCCGTACTACGACGCCTGGCTGCCGATGGGCTACTGGACCAACCGCAGAGCCGGCACTCCCGACCGCGACGCCTACCACCACACGACCGACAACATCAGGCTGCTGCGCCAGCACCTCGGCGACGTTCCCATCCACTTCGTCGGTGGCATCGGCAACGCCGCCACCGCGGCCGACTACGCCGGGTTCGTGCAGGCGCTGGCCGAGAACGGCATCGCCGGCCGCTCGATCTACGACTGGGCCACCACCGGCGCCGGCCCCATGGCCGCCCTGAAGGGCTAGACCAAGGCAACCCCGAGCGTTCCGGGGACTCTCAGGGCGGCTATACGACCTTGAACGTCCCCAGAACGGAGGTGGGGGGGCGGTTCAGATCAGAGCTGGCGGATGCCGAGGCCCAGCTGGGAGAACTTCTCCAGGGCCTGGTCGTAGCCCCGTTCCAGGTGGTGCACGCCGGACAGGACCGAGCGGCCCTCGGCGGCGGCGGCAGCGATGACGTAGGCGAAGGCGGCCCGGATGTCGGGCATCTCCACCTCGGCGCCCCGTAGCGCCGAAGCCCCGCGGACCAGCGCCGAGTGCGACGACCCGCTCTCCTCGAACCGGCAGGGCTTGCCGACCAGGCACTGTTCGAACAGCTCCACCTGGGCCTCCATGGAGCGCAGGGCGTCGACGTAGCCGAGCCGGTCCTCGAACACCGTCTCGTGGAACACCGACATCCCGGCCGCCCGCGTGCACAGCACCACCAGAGGCGGTTGCCAGTCGGTCATGAACCCCGGATGGGGGCTGGTGTGGACGGCGGCGGGGCGCAGGTCGGTGGCTTCGGCGGCGATTCCCGAGTCGCTGATCTCGAACCGGGCACCCATCCGCTGCAGCGTCGAGATGGCGGTGACCAGCCGGTCCTGGGCACACCCGACTATCCGGACCCGCCCGCCCGTGGCCAGCCCTGCCACCAGGTAGGAGAAGGCCTCGATGCGGTCGCCTCCGAGACGTTGGGTGGCCCCCGCCAGGTGGCTGACGCCCTCGACCACGAACCGCCGGTCGGGCTGGAGCTCGATACGGGCGCCCATGCGTTGCAGGAACAGCGCCAGCTCCACCACCTCGGGCTCGATGGCGGCGTTCTCCAGGATGGTCCGGCCCTCAGCCACCGCAGCGGTCATGAGCACCGTCTCGGTGGCGCCGACGCTCGGAAAGGGCAGCCGCAGGTGCGTGCCTCGCAGCCGGAGGGCTTTGGCCTCCAAGCCGGCTTCGGTGACCTCGACCTCGGCGCCGAAGCGGCGCAGGGCGTCGACATGGAAGTCCACGGGGCGGTCGCCGATGCGGTCGCCGCCCATCAACGGGACGAAGGCCTCGCCGATGCGGTGCAGCAACGGGCCCACCATGAGGATGGGGACCCGGTTGAGGCCCGTGTAGCGAATCGGTATCCGGCTGTCGACGGTGGACGCGGGGTCGACGGTGATGGCGGACCCGTCGTCGCCGGCGGCCTCCACGGCTACGCCCGCCCCCACGCTGCGGAGCATCCCGGCCGTGATGTCGACGTCGCCCAGGCGGGGACAGTTGGTGATGGTGCTCGGGGCGTCGGCCAGCAGGGCGGCCACCATCAGCTTGGTGACGGCGTTCTTCGCCCCGCTTATGCGAACCTCACCCCGCAACGGGCCCGCAGGTTCGATCTCCCAGGCGCCCGGTGCCACGGCCGTCATCATCCCATCTCCGGCGGCAGCGGCTCGGAGTGGACCACGTTCAGCCGCCGGGTCGTCCGGGTGAGAGCCAGGTAGAGGCCGCGGCGCCCGTGCCTACCTTCGGCGTCGGCCTGGCTCACGATGGCGGCGGGCTCGACCACCACCACCGAGTCGAACTCGAGCCCCTTGCACTGGGCCACTCCGAGCAGGGCCACGGGCGCGTCGAGAGCGGCGGTGCCCTCGACGGCGTCGGGCAGTACCGCTCGAAGCGCGTCGAGGAGACGGTCGGGGGCGATCACCGCCAGACGGCCCTCGCCCATCAGCGCCAGCTCGGAGGCCACCGTCTCGGCGACGACCGGTTCCAAGCGCCCGGTCCCGGCCGAGGTGATCACGGGGTCCTCGCCCGAGAACCGGACCGACCGGGACGGCTTCACGCCGGCGCCGGCGGCGGCCAGCACCCGAGCCGCCAGCTCCATGACCTCGCCGGGTGTCCGGTAGTTGACGGTCAGCTCGGAGACGCGCGGCGGGCGCTGGAAGCGCAGGTGAGCGAGTACGTCGTCCCAGCTCCTGGGCGCCCACGCGCCGCTGGCCTGGGCCAGGTCGCCGACGATCGTCATCGACCCGCTGGGGCATCGGCGGGCCAGCATCCGCAGCTGCATGGGCGACAGGTCCTGGGCCTCGTCCACTAGGACATGGCCAAAGGTGGTGCCCCAGCCGCTGGCGTGATCGGTCTGCAGCAGTAGGCGGGCCGCCTCGTCCAGCAGGGGCAGGTCGGCTTCGGTCCACGCCACCTCGGCGGGGCTGGCGGTGCGGGCCCGCACGAGCATGGATTGCTCCTTGGCGCTGAGGGTGCCGCCAGCGGCAAGGCCTACCAGCGCCGGGAACGCGAACAGGTCGTGGAGCAGCTCCTCGGGCGTCAGGACGGGCCACATGCGCTCCAGCGCCTCGAACACCGGCCTCTCTTCGAGGATCGGCTCGCCGGCCTCCTGCCACTGGCCCCGCATGTGGCGCACCACCAGCCGCTCCACCACCCGGCGCCGTTCGTTGTGCGAGCCCGGCCTCCTCTTGGCCGAGGCCACGATACGGGCCGACTCACGAGGCGTCAGCGTCAGCCGGCGGCCCTGGACGAGGATGGTCACCGGCCGCGGGAGCGGGCGCTGGCGGTCGGCTACTGCCTTGGCCACCACCCGGGCCATGCGGGCGTCGCCCTTGAGCCGGGCCAGGCGAGGCGGCTCGGTGCCGCGGGCCGCTACCGCGGAAAGGGTGGTCGGGGTGGCGAGGGTGACGGCGTCCTCGCCGAGGGCCGGGAGCACCTCCTGGATGTAGCGGAGGAAGACCTGGCTGGGGCCGACCAACAGGACCCCGGCTCGCTCCAGCGGGAAGCGGTGGGTGTAGAGCAGGTATGCGGCGCGGTGAAGAACCACTGCCGTCTTGCCGGTGCCGGGGCCGCCCTGCACCACCTGTACGCCTGCCAGGGGCGCCCGCACGATCTCGTCCTGCTCGGCCTGGATCGTGGCCACGATGTCGCTCATGCGGCCGGTGCGGGAGCGCTCCAGAGCGGCCATCAGCGCGCCCTCGCCCATGAGAACCAGACCGTCGCCGTTCGCCCCGGGGGCGGTGAGCAGCTCGTCGTCGAGGCGCACCACCTTGCGTCCCCGCAGCGTCAGGTGCCGGCGCCGTACGAGGCCCATGGGGTGGGCGCCAGTAGCCCGGTAGAAGGGCTCGGCGGCCGGTGCCCGCCAGTCCATGACCAGCGGCTCGTGGTCCTCGTCGTCGACCGCGACCCGCCCGATGTGGCGCCGCACGCCCTCGGCGTCGTCGGTCCGGCCGAACACCAGGCCGGCTTCGCCCCCCCGTAGCTCGGCCAGCCGGCGGGCGGTGACGGCAACCCGCACGTCGCGCTCCAGGCGTGCCGAATGGGTGCCGCCGGCGCCCAGCTCCAGCACCTCGTCGGCCACCGACCGTGCCGACTGCCGCATGGCTTCGAGCCGGGCATAGGCGAGGTCGACCACGCCCTGCTCGGCCGCCAGCTCGCTACCGGACAGGGTCGTCCTCCCAGTGCAGGCTCCAGCCGCCGCCGTCGGCCCGGCGTGCGGTGGCCCGAGCGGCGAAGGGCTCGAACCCGCCGGCCCCCCGGCGCCAGCGCACGGCTCTCACGACCATCTCGGTCGGGTTGCGCGACTCGACCACCTCCAACACGAAGGCACCTTCGACCACCGCCGCTCCCCGGCCCCAGACGTCGACCACCCAGCGGCCGCCCAGCTTGGCCGCGGCCCTCATGCTGATGCCCTCGACGCGCCCCTCCATGGTCGGCGTCTGGTGCGAGGGGACCACCTTGACCTCGACCGACGAGACCATCCGGGCCTTCGCGTCCGTCTTCCAGAAGTTGAGGTGCTCGCGCAGTGGCCGCAGGGCATGGTCCTTCAGCTCGTCCTGGAGCAGCCGCGCCGGCTTGTGGTGGATGTGGGCGGACTGGCGCCACGACCGCTCCCAGCTCACCACCATCCCCAGCTCTCGCGGCCGGGCGAACTCAGGGGGGGACAGGAAAGCGTTGGCCCCGAGCCACGAGCCCATGCGGGAGAAGGCCTCGGGCGGCATGCCGAACTGCTGGCGCCACAGCTCCAGCACCCTCATGCACACGCACTGCTCGCCGCCGAAGACGAGCATGGTCCGCTCGGCCGTCAGGTCGTGGTCCTCCAGCACGAGCCGGCCGCGCCGCCAGGTGACGCGGTGGGGCTGGCCGTCGCACTCCACGGTGGCGGTGACGGGTTGGAGGAACTGGTACCACCGGCCCTGGTTGGTGAGCGTCATCGAGGGGGCAGGGGCGTGCTCAGGCAGCGTCGTCGATCTCGACCACCCGGGCCCACGGCGGTGGCGCGGTCGGTCTCCCACCTTGGGCGGGCCGTCCCACCAGGCCCACGACCACTTGGAGCCCCTTGGGCGCGACCGCCGGCCAGGGCGTCATGCCATCGGTGAGGACCACGACCACCGACGGCCTGGGCCTCAGCAGGCGGGCGGCGTCGAGCCCGGCGCCCATGTCGGTGCCGCCACCGCCCACCAGCTCCACCTGGTTGGCCGCCGACACGCGCTTGGACGACCGCACCTTCGAGTCGACTGACATGACCCGGACCCGGTTGCGGGCCAGCCCGACACCCCGAAGAAGGCCTTCGACCTCGGCCAGCACCTGGGCCAGGAGGTCGGCGGTCATGCTCCCCGACGTGTCGCACATCACCACGACCTCGGGCACCGGGCGCTCCAACGCCGGCAGCACGACCTGGGGGCAGGCGGAGGCCCGCCGAGAGGGCTTCCGGTACGTGTAGTCCACGCGGCCGCTGACGAGGGTGAGGCCCTTGCGGATCTCGGCGGCCAGCACCCGCCGCCAGTCGACCCTGGGCTCGAGCATCTCGGTGGCCCACCGCTTCCAGCCCGCCGACAGCCGGCCCGCTCCCCCCTTGCAGAACTCCAGCACCTCGTTCGCCACCTGGCACCGCAGCAGGTGCTGCTCGCCCGGCGGCAGGCCGCTGGGGGCGTTGGGAGCGAGCTCCCATTCACGGACCAGCCCGTCGGAGCCGCTCCCGCAGTCGGGGTGGTCGTCGGTGCTGGGGTGGGAGGCGTGGAAGTACTCCTCGGCCAGCCGGCCGGGCTTCCATCCCAGCTCCTGGGGCACCACCCGGTCGTCGGGCAGTCGCAGGCCGGTACCGATGAGGTCGTCGTTGATCTCGGCGTCGGCGGCCAGGGCCCAGTCCTGGGCGACCCTCTGGTCCACGCCCAGGTGGCGGGCGCGCCCGGCGTGGTCGCGCACCAGGTGCCCGGCGTGGTGGATGAGCAGGCTGCCCAGGATCTCGATGCTCCAGCGCTCCACCAGCTCGGGGTCGATGTAGAGCCGCCACGACCCGTCGACGGCCGCACCACCGAGGCCGGGCGAGGCCACCACCGGAGAGGCGAACAGCGCGGCGGTGAGGTAGGGGTGGCGCTGGACGGCCCACAGGCGCGCCACCTGGAGCTTGTGGGCGTTCAACGTGGTCAACGGGGCCCCGGTGCCAGCAGCCCGGCATCGCGCAGGAGCGGGAGGAAGAGCTTCACCTCGGGCGGTGTGGTGGCCTTGGGAGGCCGGCACCCGGCCAGCACCCGGGCGGCCACGGCGGCCACGTCGGGTGTGCGCTCGCCTACCTTGCCGACCACCCGCCACCCCGCCATCCAGCGCTCGACCGTGGGCCGGGCCGCGACCGCGGCCGCCACCGACGACAGGATGGCGTGGGTGCGGTCGCCCCGCTCCGGGACCACGAAGGCGTCGGGGTCGGCCAGCACGTCCTCGGGGTCGGGCAGGTCCATCTCCAGCTGCCACATCAGCAGCTCCACGCCCGGCCCCTCGCCCACGGCCCCGGTGATGAGCGCCGTCTCCGCTTCGGTGGAGGCGCCGGCCGCCTTCGCCGCTGCCCACAAGCGGGCGGCCATGTCCCAGGTGCGGGGGCTCGGCCAGCCCCGGCCGGCCCGGGCGGCGTCGGCCGGCAGCTCGCAGGCCAGGCCGGGGCGCACGGTGATGAACGCCGACACCAGGCTGCGGGTGGCCGTGACCCCGTCCTCCCAGCCGGCTGGGAGCGTCGGCACGTCGGGTACCTCGAACCCGCCGACCAGTCCCTGGGCGAAGACCGCCGGCTCGACGACCCAGTCCAGGTGGCAGAAGCGGTTGGCCAGAGGGGCCGACAGGTCCCACCCGTCGGCGGCCTGCTCGGGCGGGTTGGCGGCGGCCACCACCACCACTCCGTCGGGCAGCGGGAGATCGCCCACCACCCGCTCCAGCACGACCCGCAGCAGGGCGGCCTGGACCGCGGGCGGCGCCGTCGAGATCTCGTCGAGGAAGAGCAGGCCCCGGCCGGCTACGGCCAGCCGTTGCGCCCACCGGGGCGGGGCCATCCGGACCTCGACGTGGCCGGGCCCTCCCTGCCCGTCGGCTCCCGGCCCGTCGGCCTGCGACACGATGGGCAGCCCGGCGAAGTCGGACGGCTCCCGGATGGCGGCGATGACGGTTTCGCACGGCCAGCCCATGGCGTCGGCCATGGCGCGGATCGCGGACGTCTTGCCGGTGCCCGGAGCACCCCACAGCAGCACCGGGACCTGCGCGGCCACGGCGATGCCGAGGGCCTCGACCGTGGTGTGCTGGCTCCCCTGTGACACTCACAGCCACGGTAGTGGCCGGCCCGCCATTGCGTTCCCCGGGGCTGCCCTACGATCGATGCCGCATGGGACCCCCGCTGAAGCTGCGCTCGCTATACGCGCGGGCCGTCTCGAAGACGATGGTGCGCTACAGCCTGGTCTCGGTCGTGGCCGTGGCGGTGAACCAGGTGGTGCTGTTCTTCGCCCAGTTCCACATGTCGCCCCGTAGCGCCAACATCTGGGCGGTCGGGATCTCTGCCATTCCCTCCTACCAGCTCAACCGCAAGTGGGCCTGGGGCAAGAGCGGCAAGTCGCACCTGCTCAAGGAGGTTGCCCCCTTCTGGGCCATGGCGCTGCTGGGCCTGGTCTTCTCGACCTGGGCGGCCGACTACGCCGGCACCAACGCCCACCGGATCACCACGTCGTCGCTCGGGATGAAGCTGGTGGTCAACTTCGCGGCGTTCGCCGCCTTCGGCGCGCTGTGGGTCGGGAAGTTCTTCGTGATGAACCGGGTCATCTTCGCCTCCCAACCGGCAGCCGTCGAGTGATCGCCGAGGCGCTGGCCTCGGTCCGGCCTACCGACGAGGCGGCGGTCCGGGAGGCCGGTGCCCTCTCGGACCGGCTCACCAAGCCGCGGGGCTCCCTCGGTCGGCTGGAGGAGTTGGGGGCCCGCTTGGCGGCGATCGCCGGCGCCTGCCCGCCTCCCGTGCCCGAGCCGGCCACGGTTGCCGTCTTCGCTGGCGACCACGGCGTGCTGGAAGAGGGCGTGTCGCCCTGGCCGCAGGAGGTGACCGCCCAGATGGTGGCCAACCTCTGTGCCGGCGGAGCGGCTGTAAACGTGCTGGCCCGGCACGGCGGAGCGACGGTGGTCGTGGTCGACGTGGGCGTCGCCACGCCCCTGGCGCCCGCCCCCGGCCTGCTCCAGCGCCGGGTGCGGCCAGGCACCGCCAACCTCTTGCGCGAGCCGGCCATGACCGTTGCCGAGGCGTGGGACGCCCTCGACGTGGGTGCGACGGTGGCGGCCGAGGCCGTGGCCGGCGGCGCCCGGTGCCTGGTCACGGGCGACATGGGCATCGCCAACACGACGGCGTCGGCCGCGCTGGTCGCGGCCTTCACCGGCCGGCCGCCGGGCGAGGTGACAGGCCGGGGGACCGGGATCGATGACGCCACCCTGGCCCGCAAGGTGGCCGTGGTGGAGGCGGCGCTGGCACGGGCCGCCGCCGCCGGCCACCTGGATCCCGCCGATCCGGTGGCCACGCTGGCGTCGGTGGGGGGCCTGGAGATCGCCGCCATAGCCGGCTTCGTCGTGGGTGGCGCCGCTGGGAGGGTGCCGGTGATCGTCGACGGGGTGGTGGCTCTCGCCGGCCTCCTGGCCGCCGTTGCCCTGGCCCCCGGGGTGATCGGCTACTGCATCGCCGGGCACCGCTCCACCGAGCCCGGTGCCACCGCTGCCCTGGACCACCTGGGCCTCGATCCTCTGGTCGACCTCGGGATGCGCCTGGGGGAGGGAACCGGGGCCTGCCTGGCCCTGCCGATCGTCCAGGCGGCAGCCAAGGTCTTGGCCGAGATGGCGACCTTCGACTCCGCCGGGGTGACCGACAAGGGCCCGACGGAGGGCACGCCGTGAAAGCGGCGCTGTTGGAGATGGCCCGCCGCGCCACCGGCTTCCTGCCCGACGACGAGGGCCTGGCGCTGTACCGGGCGGCTCGGGAGGCGGCGCCGGTGGGCCCGCTGCTGGAGATCGGGGCCTGGTGCGGCAAGTCGGCGGTGTACCTCGGGGCCGCGGCCGCCGAGGCCGGCACGGTGCTCTTCTCGGTCGACCACCACCGAGGGTCCGAGGAGCAGCAGGCTGGCTGGGAGCACCACGAACCGGCGGTGGTGGACGCCCGCACCGGGCGCATCGACACCCTGCCGTCGTTTCGGCGGACCGTCGAGGACGCCGGTCTGGAGCATGCAGTGGTGGCCGTGGTGGGGGAGTCCGCCACCGTCGCCGCCCACTGGCTGACCCCTCTCGGCCTGCTGTTCGTCGACGGCGGCCACGGAGCCGGCCCGGCCCACGCGGACTACGACGCCTGGGGGCCGAGGATCGCGGTCGGGGGCGTGCTCGCCATCCACGACGTGTTCGCCGACCCCGCCGAAGGCGGCCGCCCGCCGTTCGAGGTCTACCTGAGGGCGCTGGCATCCGGGACCTTCGCCGAGGTCGACGGGGCCGGGAAGGGCTCGTTGCGGGTGTTGCGCCGGGTGGCGGGTTGAGACGGGCCACGGCCGGCGTGTGCCTCGCCCTGCTGATGGCCGCCTGTGGTGGCGGGAACGAGGCCGGTTCCCCGGCGACCTCCGCCGGCGCGAGCGTGGACGACCTGGCCGTCACCGCCGCCAACTACGACCTCGCCAAGGGCACTCCGTCGCGCTTCACCGCCGGGTTGGAGACGTCCGACCGCCGGCTGGTCACCTTCGGCACCGTCACCATGCGGTTCGCCTTCGCGGGCACCGGAAAGGGCGAGCAGTCGGAGGAGCCGGGGCCGCCGGTGGAGGCCCGCTACCTGGCCATCGCCGGGTCGGAGGTGCCCGACCCGCCGCCTTCCACTCCCCAGGTCGTCACCGCGGCATCGGCCCGCGGGGTCTACGCGGCGTCGACGGTCTTCGACCGGGCCGGGTTCTGGGAGGTGCAGGTGACGGCCAAGGTCGACGGCCGACCCCGGCGCGGTACGGGAGCCTTCCAGGTGCTCGGGCGCCACCAGTTCCCGGCACCGGGCGATGCCGCCCCCGCCACCGAGAACCTCACGCTCACCGCTCCCCCGGAGCTGCGCCCGGCCGTCGACTCGCGGGCCGCGGGTGGTGGCGAGATCCCTGACCCGGAGCTCCACCGATCCACCATCGCCTCCGCCCTCGCCGCCAAGCGGCCGGTGGTGGCGGTGCTATCGACACCGGTCTACTGCGTCAGCCGGTTCTGTGGCCCGGTCACCGACATGGTGGCCGAGCTGGCCCGAAGCTACGGCGACCGCGCCACCTTCGTGCACGTGGAGGTCTGGCGGGACTTCCAGGGCAAGGTGGTCAACAAGTCGGCGGCCGAATGGGTGTTGCGCGACGGCAACCTGGCCGAGCCGTGGGTCTACGTGGTCGGCGCCGACGGCCGGATCTCCGCCCGGTTCGACAACGTGGTCATCAGAGGCGAGCTGGAGCCTCTGGTCAAGGCCCTTCCGGTGATCGGTCCGGCTGCGTAACCGGCGCCGGGGCAACCCGAGGCAGCGCCTGCTGTCCCCGACGTTGCCACCACTGCATCAGGCCGACCACCACGCCGACGTGGACGACGGCGGTGACGCCGCTCAGAACCGGTGTGGCTGAGAAGTCGTAGACGCGGACCCAGTCGCCCGCCGACTCCGCCAGCGATACCAATGGGTAGACGGCGAAGTTGAAGAGCACGGTCAGCACGCCGCCCAGCAGGCACACGTGGCGCAGAGCCGGACGCATGCTCGTTCGCCTCATCCCGGTGACCACCAGGGCCACGCCCGCCAGCGCGGCGACGACGCTGCCCGACACGGCGAGCAGCCAGTTGCCGGAGGCCGTCAGGCTGCCCTCGACGGTCACCGATCCCTCGAACACCCCGTAGTGGAACCCCACGACCCGTGCCCCGATCACCGCGGCGGCGGCCACGTGGCCCAGCTCGTGGACGATCACAAGTAGCGGCGGCACGCAGAACACCGCCACCTGGCTGGCCAGCCGGCGGTCGGCTCGGGTGAAGTCGCGGTCCCAGAAGGCAGCGCCCGCCCGGGCCACCGACACGATCGTGACCACCGCGGCCAGGCCCATGAGGAGATCGAGACCGCTGCTGTCGGCGAGGGGCACGTACCGATCGTAAGGGGGCCGGCCGATACCATCGCCGCCGGGAGGAGCTGGGGATGGCTGGCCGTTATGACCTTGTGATAGTCGGGATGGGTTCGGGAGGGATGGTCGGCGCCGAGCTCGCCGCCACCATCGGGCTGCGCGTGGCCGTGGTCGAGAAGGCCCGGGTGGGCGGCGACTGCCTGTGGACGGGGTGTGTTCCCAGCAAGGCCCTGTTGGCCTCGGCCAAGGCGGCCCACACCATCAAGGTTGCCGACCGCTACGGGCTGCCGGCCACGGAGATCGAGATCGACACCGCAAAGGTGTGGGACCGCATCCGGGCCGTGCAACGCCAGGTGGCCGCCACCGACGACGACCCCCGGCGCTACGAGGCCATGGGCGTAGAGCTGGTGTTCGGCCCGGCGCGCATCACCGGGCCCAACACCGTGCGGGTCAGCGACGAGCGGGACCTCGACACCCGCTTCATCCTGATCTGCACCGGCAGCCGGCCCAACGTCCCGACGATCGAGGGCCTTCGCGAGGCCGGCTTTCTCACCAGCGAAAGCCTCTGGGACCTAGAGCGGGCACCGGCCAGTGTGGTGATGATCGGCGCCGGGCCCATCGCCACCGAGATGTCCCAGGCGTTCACCCGCCTGGGTATCCCCGTGACCGTGCTGGAGCGAGGGCCGCGCCTCTTGCCTCGCGACGAGCCCTCCCTGACCTCGATCCTCACCAGGCTGCTGGTCGACGAGGGTGTGGACCTGCGATTCAACACGGAGGTCGAGCGGGTCACGGTCTCGGCCGGGCGCAAGGTGGTGCACGGTAGCGAGGACGGCGTGCCCGCCCGGTGGGAGGGGGAGGAGCTGCTGGTGGCGGCCGGGCGCCGACCCAACGTGGAAGGACTCGGGCTGGAGGAGGCCGGCGTCAAGGTGGGCCGGCGCGGCGTGGAGGTCGACGAGCGGATGCGCACGAGCATTCCGTCGGTCTACGCCGCCGGCGACGTGGCCGGGCGCTTCCTCTTCACCCACTCCGCCGGCTACGAGGCGGTACGGGCGATACGCGACGCCTTCTACCCGGGCAAGGGGAAGGTGACCGACTTCGTGCCGTGGTGCACGTTCACCGACCCAGAGCTGGCCCACGCCGGCCTCACAGTGGCCGAGGCCGAGGATCGCCACGGCGAGGTCGACGTGTGGAGGATGGACCTAGCGCACTCCGACCGGGCGAGGGCGGACGGGGCGCCGGAGGGCGCCATCGTCGTGGTCACGGCCAAGGGCCGGGTGGTTGGCGCCCACATCCTGGCTCCGGCGGCGGGCGAGATGATCCACGAGCTGGCCGTCGCCATCAACGAGGGAATGAAGCTGTCGGAGCTGGCCAGCCTCATCCACGTCTACCCCACCCTGTCGACGGCGATCGGCCAGCTGGCAGGGGAGGCCGCCTTCGAGGGCGCCCGCCGTCTCCGCTGGCTGGTCCGCAAGGAACGCCAGCCCGACGCCTAGCCCTTCCTCTTGTCCTTGCCGTTGTCGTTGCTGGCGTCGGTGGTGGCGGACGCGCCGGTCGTCGGGGTGGTCGAGGCCGAGCCCTTGTCGACGGTCGTGTCCGATTGCGCCGGTGCCTCGTCGTCGGGGACGACGGTCGTGGGCGCCAAAGTGGCGGCGACGGTGGGCTGCGTCGGCTGGACGACGCCCGGCACCCTGGTCAAAAGCTGTCGGATCCGAATGCCGGCGGGCTGCGACAGCTCACCCGACCGCTCCCACTTCGTCACCTTGGCGATGAGGTCGGAGGCGTCGAGGCTGCCCCCGCCCTGATCGACGGCGCTGGCGACCCTCCTCAGCCGATCGGCCAGCTCGGAGGCGCGCGCACCGTCGGCGGGGGTAAGGCCGTCGGCCGCCGCCGCTAGCTGCAGGGCCAACGGATCCTGCAGGCCGCGGGTGCCCTGTTCGCCCTTGTCCTCGCCCCGGGAGCTGGCCACGACGGCCACTGCGGCCAACCCTCCGGCGAGGGCCAGGGCCAGCAGGATCACTAGCACCGGGGCCCGCCGGCCCGGGGAGCGATGGCCTTGTCGCCGACCGTCAGGCTGCCAAGGCGGGCCGGGAGGGTCGAAGGCCGGCTGCTCGAAGACCATCGTGGCGTCTGCCACAGCCGGTGCACCCCGGTGTCCCAGCGCCACCGTGTGCTCGGCGCCGGCGAGGGCGACTCCCATCTCCCCCGCCGAGGCGAAGCGCTGGGTGGGATCGGCCGACAGTGCCCGGTCGACGGCCGCGGCCAGGGTGGCGTCGATGCCCGGCAGCGCCGACGCCAGCGGCTGAGCCGGCCTCGAGGGCTTGTTCCCGGTCAAGGCCTCGTAGAGGACGACCCCCATGGAGTAGACGTCGGACCTCGGCGTGGCCGCCACACCCTCGAGCTGCTCCGGCGCCAGGTAGGCGGGAGTGCCGATGAGCTGGCCGGTGAGGGTCGGGTCTGCTCCTTCCACCCGGCCCATGCTCTTGGCGATCCCGAAGTCGCCGATCTTGGCCTGGCCATCGGCGGTGAGCAGGATGTTCGAGGGCTTGACGTCGCGGTGGACGAGGCCGGAGGCGTGCCCCGACTCCAGGGCGCCGAGGACCTGGCGGGCCATGCGGCGGGCGTGGACGGGCTCAATCGGCCCCCTGACTATGCGATCGGCGAGGGTCTGCCCGGGCAGCCGCTCCATCACGATGAACGGCACGCCGTCATGCTCGCCTGTGTCGTACACCGAGACGGCGTTGGGATGGGCGATCACCGCAGCCAAGCGTGCTTCGGCCTCGAAGCGGTTCCGCACGTCGGGCCGGGCAGCCATCTCCGAGCGCAGCAGCTTTATCGCCACCGGTCGGCGCAGTCGGCGGTCGGTGCCGGCGTGAACCCTGGCCATGCCGCCGGAGCCCAATACCTCGCCCAGCTCGTAGCGGCCGGCGATCAACGTGGACTTGCTACTGGTCGGCAACCCTGGCCTCCCGCGCGCCGGCTATCCGTCGAGCAGGTCGAGCACACGCTCGGCCGGCCGGGCTATGACTGCCCGGTCGCCGGCGATCACTATGGGTCGCTGCAGCAGGACAGGGTGGGCGGCGATGGCATCGAGCAGCTCGTCGTGGCTGGCGGTGGCCAGCCCGAGCTCGTCGTAGGCCGCCTCTCCGGTGCGCATCATGTCGCGAGGGTCGGTGATGCCCAGCAGGCCCATCACGCTCTCCAGCTCGCTGCGGTTCGGAGCCTGCTCGAGGTAGCGGACGTAGTCGGCGTCGACACCTCGCTCGGCGAGGATCGACTGGGTCGTGCGGCAGGTGCCGCAGGCCGGGTTGAAGTACACGGAGACCGCCATCCAATGGCATTCTACGGCCCGTTCTGGAACCAACATCGGATCGACCTTTCGCGCTGGTTACGGGCGCTACCGGCTTCATCGCCTCGCGCCTCTTGCCGGCTCTGGCCGACGCCGGCTGGGCCGTACGGGCGTGCGGTCGGCGAGCGCGTCCAGGCTGGATGCCGGCCGACGTCGCGTATCTCCCGGCCGACCTGGCGGCCGACGACCTGGGGGCGCTCACCGTCGACGTCACCCACGTCTTCCACCTGGCCGGTGCCTCGAGCTCGGTCGCCGACGAGGCCGAGATGCAGCGCTCCAACGTGTCGGCCACGCAGCGCCTGGTCGACGCTCTGGGCCCGGGTGTTCGCAGGTTCGTCCACATGAGCTCGACCTCGGTCTACGGCGAGTCGGTTCAGCTACCGCTGCCCGTGGTCGAGGACGTGGAGCCACAGCCGAGCCGCAGCTACGGCAAGGCCAAATGGGGGGCGGAGCAGGCGGTGTGGTCGGCCGCGGCGGCCGCCGCCGGACTGCCGGCGGTCGTGCTGCGCCCGGTGAGCGTCTTCGGGCCGGGAGCCGTCAAGCTGCTGGCCAGCGTGCTGCTCGACGCCGCCCTGGAGCGCTTCGCCGGGCTCGACCGCTTCGGGGTGGCCGGGCCGCCGATCGAGCAGCGGTTGGTCCACGTGGACGATCTGGTGGCGGCCTGCCTGTACCTCGCCTCGCACCCGGACGCGGTGGGAAAGGCGTTCAACGTGGCTTCCCTCTACCCGTCCAGCCACGAGGTGGCCGAGGTTGTTGCCGCCGAGATCGGGTTGGAGCTGGAGGTGGTCGACGACCCCGAGGCCGAGGTCGGCCTGGCGGGCGACGCGCGCCAGGCGGTCCACGACCAGATGGTGGCGTCCGGCATGACCACCGACATCATCCTGTCGCCGGAACGGCTCCGCCTGCTGGCCAAAGGCAACTGCAACAACCGCCTCAGCAACGACGCGCTCGCGGCCACCGGCTTCCGGTTCGTTCACACCGACCTGGCGACCGAGATCGCCGCCGACGTGGCCTGGTACCGCGATCGCCGCTGGCTGATCTAGACCGACGATGGCACTAGCCCTACGAGGGCCTCAGGCCTTCGAGGAAGGGGTTGTTGGCCCGCTCGTGGCCGACGGTGGTGGTGGGGCCGTGGCCGGGCAGCACCAGGACCTCGTCGGGCAGGGGGAGGATCTTCGTCGCCATCGACGCCAGGAGCTGTTCCTGGGAGCCGCCGGGCAGGTCGGTGCGGCCGATGGAGCCGGCGAAGAGATGGTCGCCACTGAAGAGCACCGGTGGGTCGCCGAGGGTCTCGAGGAGGAAGCAGACCGAGCCCGGGGTGTGGCCGGGGGTGTGGATCGCGGTGAATGTCATTCCCGCCCCCGACACCTTCTGCCCGTCATCCAGCCCGTAGAGGAGCTCGGGAGGCTGGAGGTCGATATCGGTGTAGGCCAGCACCTGCCCGAGGGATCCGCTCGTGGCGATCGGGTCCGCCAGCATGTGGTGGTCGGCCTGGTGCAGGTGGACGGGTACCTCGCGTGGGGTGTCGCGTACGACGCCCCCGATGCCACCGACGTGGTCGATGTGGCCGTGGGTGGCGATCAGGGCGACCAGGCGCAGCTCTTGTGCTGCCAGCCGGTCGAGGATCACGTCGGGCTGGGGCGGAGCGTCGACCACGACGCATTCCCCGCCGGGCCCGTCGGGCGCCACGATCCAGCAGTTGGTGGCGGCCAGCCACAGCTGCAGCCCCTCGATCACACCGCGGGCCGGCGGGTCAGAGCGGCGGCTAGGCGGCGGGGGCGGGGGTCGGCTTTCATCTCCTCGAGGGTCGACGGGAGGGCCAGGGACCAGTTCGGCCACTCGTCGGTGGTGCCGGGCATGTTGGGTCGTTCCTCGACCGCCAGGGCGTCCTCGAGGGCGGCGGCGAGCAGGAGCGAAGGCGCCTGGGCCAGGGCCTGGTAGGCGGCGACAACCACATCGTCTACCGCGGCGGCGTCGTCGAGCCCGGTCAGCTCGGCCAGGCGGCGGCGGACGGCGGAGCTCGCCTTCTCGTCGGGCTGGCGGCCGATGGCGCGCTCGCAGGCCAGGTCGCTGCCGGTCCACATGCCGGCCACCGTCGGGAGGTCGTGGGTGGTCACGGCCGCGAGCGCCTCGCGTGGATACTCGGACGGGTCGGTGTCTTCGAACCAAAGCAGCCGGTACGACATGACCTGTCGCCGGGCCAGCTCGTCCCTCGCCCCCTCGGCTGCGGTGCCCAGGTCCTCGCCAACCACGTACGCCCCGGCCCGGTGTGCCTCCAGGGCGAGGAGGTCGAGGAGGTCGGAGGCCGGGTAACGCACGTAGGCGCCGTGGCGCGGCGAGGCGCCAGCGGGCACCCAGAACTGGCGGAACAGGCCGAGGACATGGTCGACGCGCAAGCCGCCGCCGTGGGCGAGGACTGCTCGCACGGTCTCGACGTAAGGCAGGTAGCCGGCCGCCCGCAGCCGCCACGGGTCGAAAGGCGGTAGCCCCCAGTCCTGTCCCTGGGTGTTGAACTCGTCGGCAGGAGCACCGATGGTCACGCCGTCGGCGAAGGCGTCCTGCCAGAGCCAGGCGTCCGCCCCGTCGGGATCGACTCCCACGGCGAGGTCATGCACCAATGGGAGGTGCGTGCTGGCCGCCGAAAGCTGTTCCTCGAGCAGCCACTGCAGCCAGGTGTGGAACCGCACAGCTCGGGCGTGGGTGTTGCGGAACAGCGTCACCTCGGGCCGGTCGGGATGGCGGTACCCCGTCGGCCACGCCCGCCATCGGGGGCCGTGCTGCTCCACCAGCGTGCAGAACGTGGCCCACCCGTCGAGCGGCGGCCCCTGTGCCCAGCACCAGGCGTCGAAGCGGTCGTCGTCAGGTCCTTCGCCGAAGCGGTCCCAGAGCTTCGACAACGCGCTCATCTTCAATGCGAAGACCGCGTCGCGGTCGATACGACGGTCCGAGCACAGGGAGCGGCCGGCGCTGGCCAGGTCCTCCAGCTCCGAGCCCAGCCCGCCGGCGCCCGGCACGTCCTCGACCCGGAGGTAGAGGGGGTTGCGGAAGCGGCGGCTACTGGGGAAGTACGGGCTCGCCGGCTGGGGCAGCACCGGCGAGGCCGCGTGCAGCGGGTTCACCAGGAGGAAGCCGGCACCCAGCTCTTCGCCCGACCACCGGGCCAGCTCCCGCAGGTCGGCCAGGTCGCCGATGCCCCAGCTCGCCTCCGAGCGCACGGCGTAGAGCTGTGATGCCCACCCCCACGCGGGCGCCGGCGGGAGCGGACAGAGGCCGGGGCTCACCACGACGGTCGTGCTCCGGCCGTCGGCCAGGTCGGTCAGCCGGTGATAGCCGAGCGGCAGGTCGGGTGGGAGCCTGCCGTCGACCGCCATCTCGGCGCCGTCCTCGATGTGCAGCGTCGCCGGCCTGTCCAGCAGGGGGGCTCCGCCCGGCCGCAGGAAGAGCATCGGACTCGCCGGCGGCTCGGCGTCACCGTCGGCACCCATCGCGGCTGCGATCGTGGCCAAGGTCGTGGCGGGCGGCTCCCGCCACCGGCCCGCGAAATCGGAGTAGCCGCGGTCGATACCCCAGGCGGCATGGTCAACGCGGGCCAACGGGGCGACCCTAGACGAAGGGCTTCGAGCGTCCGGGCTAGGTTCCGGCCCGTAGAGCGAACGCCAACCGATGGCGCACATCCGCTCCCGAGGAGAAGACGTTGCCGCTACGAATCCGCACGGTCGGCGTGGCCGCGGCATTGGCGCTCGTCGCGTCCCTGGTAACCGCCGTCGCCCTCCCGGCGCCGTCGTCGGCCGCCCCGCCGCCGGCCACACCGCCGCCGCCGGCCGTACCGAGCCGGGCGGGCCAGCCCAGCCCTGCCGCCGCGACGGTTGGGATCGGCGGGCAGCCCGATGGAGCGTTGGCGGTGCAGCTGAGCGTGCCGGGCCGGGGCGGCGGCCGCGGGCTCGTTCGACCGGTGGTCGTCAGCTCACCGGCACTACCGCCGACGCGGACCTCCGACGAGCCCAGCTCCGGCGACCAGGGCGTGCTCGTGGACCTGGGTGTGAATGGCGTGCATGGGCTCGACCTACGCGGCGGAGGGAATGGGGGAGGCATCGTCACGCTCCAGGTGGCGATCGCCGACCGGCCAATCGTCGGCCTCGGTCAGCCGGCACCCGAGAGCGGCGTCCGGCCAGCGCCCCTGAACCTCCCGGGCCTGAGCCTGGACCTCGGCGGATTGCTCAGGGGGTAGGGTCAGGCGCCGGGACCGCTGGAGGCCTGCGGGCCACGCGGGCGAGCCGGGCCAGCAGCCAGAGAACCAACCCGAGGGCAGCGACCGGCGTGGCCCATCCCAGCGTGACCATCATCCCGCCGACCACCGAGACGGCCCCGTCCACGGCGCGCTCGAAGCTCCCGGCCAGGCCGGTGGCCGGCTCGCGAACCGGCTTGGTCACGAACAGCGCTCCCGGCTCGAATAGTGAGACCGAGATGCTCGACAGCGAGGCCCGCTGGTCGAGGTCGGCACGTTGGGCGGACAGCTGCTCGATCTGCTGGCGAACGCCGAAGAGCGTGGACTGCACCTGGAGGACCTCGCCCACCGAGCCGGCCTTGCCGACGAGGGTGCGTAGGGCGTCCTCCTGGGCGGTGAGGCTGCGCAGGCGGGCGTCGTAGTCGACCAGCTGCCCGCTCACGTCCTCCCCGCGGATGGCCTGCGTCTCGACCTTGCCGAGGCCGGCCAGGGCCTGGCGGGCGGAGTCGAACCGGTCGGCGGGAACCCTGATCGCCAGCTCGCCGGAAGGGACCTGTTGGCCGTCCTCGTCGGGCGAGGAAGCAATGCTCGACGAGGCCACGAAGCCACCATTGCTGGCGGCGATGGAGGCCACCCGGTCAAAGGCGGCGCCGAAGCCGTTCTTGGCCACCTCGACGCGCAGCTCGGCGGTGCGAACTACCCGAGCTGCGCCCGGCACGACCGGCGATCCCGCGCCACCCGCGCCGCCCGCGCCGCCCGCGCCGATCTGGCTGCCCGTGCTGGCGATGCCGTCGGAGGCCACGTCCGCCGTTGGGGCGGGCGCCAACTTGGCGACTGCCGACTCGGAGGAACGGCTCCTGCCCTCGTCGGAGCTCGATCCGGCTCCGCTCGAGGACCTCAGCGCAGTTGCACTGTCGGTGGTCGCGGCCGATGACCGGTAGAGGTCCCGCTCGCGCTTGAGGTCCCGGTCGCCGTTGGCCACCACCACACCGGCTCCGAGGAGGAGAAGGGCAGCCGCCGCCGCTGCCTTTACCTTGGTGATCCGGATCCTTCGCATGGCTTCCTCCCGTGGTCGGTTGCTCCTTCGACGTGGGCGAGGCCGGCCCGGTTCCCATAGTTAGACTTCTGGTCCCGATGTCCACCCGTTGGCTGGTCGAACGACGACTGTCCGAGTCGGCGCAGCGCCTCAGGCGGCTGCGCGAGGAGCTTGCCGTGGCCGACGAGCAGCTGGCAGCCCTGGGCGACGCGGCCGACGACAGCCGACTGCGCGCCCTCGTGTCGGAGACGCCGCTCGCCGAGCGGGACCACCGCGAGAACCAGCGTCACGCCGACGCCATGGCCCGCCACCGTGCCGACCTGTCGTCGGCGATCAGCGAGCTCGAGCGCTCCCAGGACGAGCTGCTCGACCGCCTCGGCACCATGGCGGCGCACGAGTAACGCTGGTGGGCACACGAATAGTCATCGCCGAGGACGAGGCCATCATCCGGCTCGACCTCCAGGAGACCCTCGAGGAGGAGGGATACGAGGTGGTCGGAGCGGTCGGCCGCGGCGACGAGGCGGTTGCGTTGGTGCGCGAGCTCAGCCCCGACATCGCCATCCTCGACATCAAGATGCCGGGAATGGACGGAATCGCCGCCGCCAAGGAGATCACCGGCGCCCGGGCCGCCGCCGTGCTCATCCTCACCGCCTTCAGCCAGCGCGACCTCGTCGACCAGGCGACCGCCGCGGGCGCCGTCGGCTACCTGGTGAAGCCGTTCCAGAAGAGCGAGCTGATCCCCGCCATCGAGGTGGCGCTCGCCCGCTTCCGCGAGGTCAAGGCGCTGGAGGACGAGACCAACACCCTGAAGGAGCAGCTCGAGTCCCGCCGGCTGGTGGACCGGGCCAAGGGGATCCTCATGGACGGGTACAAGATGACCGAGAACGACGCCTTCTCGTTCATCCAGCAGTCGGCGATGCGCCAGCGGGCCAGGATGCGGGCCGTCGCCCAGCAGGTGATCGACGGCACCCTCGCGCCCTAACCGCCCCCCGGGGGACCGTTCTGGGGTCGCTCAAGGTCGTATAGCCGCCCTGAGAGTCCCCGGAAGGGTCCGGGTGGGCCCTAGGAGACGCGCTCCACGTAGAGCTGGCCGGCCAGGGTGGGCCCCAGGGCGATGGAGCCCTGGTCGAGGTCGAGGACGAGGGTGCCGTCGGGCGCCTTGGAGCGGACCTTGGCGCCGGCGCCGGGGGTGAAGCCGTTATCGTCGAGGTAGACGAGCGCCGGCAGGTCGACCTCCACCTGCTCGGTCACCCGCCGGAGCGTGACCCGGTCGCCCGGCAACGTGTCGGCCAGGGCCACCAGGTTCCGGTCGGGGCCGCCGGCGCCGGGAATGGGGTTGCCGTGCGGGCAGGTGAACGGGTTTCCGAGGAGCACGACCAGGCGCTCCTCGACCTCGTCGGAGATCACGTGCTCCCAGCGGCAGGCCTCAATGTGGGTCTTGTGCCAGGGGAGACCGATGACGTCGGTCAGGAGGCGCTCGGCCAGCCGGTGCTTGCGCACGACGCTCACCGCCCGTGTCCGCCCCTTGGCGGTGAGGGTGAGGGCGCGGCCGCTAACGTCGACGTAGCCGTCGGCCCGCAGCCGACGGATCATCTCCGACACCGACGGAGCCGAGTGCCCCACGTGCTCGGCGAGGCGGGCCTGGATGACGGAGATGCCCTCCTCCTCCAGCTCCCAGATGGCCTCGAGGTACTCCTCGAGCGGGGGATGGAAGCCGTCGGCCATCGGGCCATCGTAACGGCCTCCTCCTTTCTGCGAGCGCCCTCGTAGCATCGGTTCCACACATGGCCCGCGCGCTGCTTCTCGACGGGAACTCCCTGGCCTACCGGGCGTTCTTCGCACTGCCCACCGACATGGCGACCGCGTCGGGCCAGGTGACCAACGCCGTCTTCGGGTTCACGTCGATGCTGGTCAACCTGCTGAAGGACCACCGCCCCGACGCCATCGCGGTGGCCTTCGACCGGCCGGAGCCGACCTTCCGCCACGCCCTGGTGGACGACTACAAGGCTGGCCGGGCCGCCGCGCCCGACATCCTCCGCCAGCAGATGGGCCTGGTGCGCCAGGTGGTGGAGACACTTCGCATCCCGATCCTCGAGGTCGCCGGCTACGAGGCCGACGACGTGATCGCCACTCTCGCCACCCAGGCTCGCGACCGGGGCGAAGAGGTGGTGATCGTCACCGGCGACCGCGATGCCTGGCAGCTGGTGGAGGACCCGCTGGTGAAGGTGCTCTACAACCGCCGGGGCGTGAGCGACTACGTGCTCTACGACGAGGCCGGCATCCACGCGCGCACGGGCGTCACGCCCCGCCAGTACCCGGAGTACGCGGCTTTGCGCGGGGACCCGTCCGACAACCTTCCGGGTGTTCCCGGCGTGGGTGAGAAGACGGCGGCCCGGCTCATCAACGCGTGGGGCGACATCGACGGAGTGTTTGCCAACGTCGAGGCCAACACGCCCAAGCTCCGCGAGAACCTGGTGGCGGCGGAGGAGCGGGTTCGGAAGAACGCGTCGGCCACGCCGCTGGTGCGCGACGTGCCGCTCGGTGTCGACGTGTCCGACCTTCGGATGGGGGAATTCGACACCGAGGCGGTGCGCGCCCTCTTCGGCTTCCTCGAGTTCCGTACCCTGTTCGACCGCCTGGTCGAGGCGCTGGGGGCCAGCGGCGCGACGCCGGCGCTGGCGCCGGCGACGGTGCGCCTCGAGGTCGACGTCGCGCTCTATACGACGGCCGACGAGGCGGTGCGCGCCCTGGGCGCCGGGCCGGTCGCCCTCGCCGCCGCTTGGGAGGGCGACGAGGGCCGCACCCCGCTGTTGGGTTTGGCCGTGGCCGCGATGGACAGCGGCCCCGAGGCGCCCGTCGGTTGGATCGGGGCCGACCTGTTGGCCGACGACCGGGTGCGCGAGGCGCTGGCCCTCTCCGACTTCTCGGCCCACGGGGCGAAGGCTGTGGTGCGGGCGCTCGACCTGCGCGGCCTCGATCTCGACACCGCCATCGCCGCCTACCTCCTGGAGCCGGCGGAGAGCCGGTACCTCATCGAGGAGCTGGCCGCTCGCTTCCTCGGTCTCGACCTGAGCGCGCCCGACGCGCCGCCGCCTGGACAGCTCGACCTCACCGGCTCGGCGCCCGACCCGGCCGAGGAGGCCGCCCGGCGGGCGGCGGCGGTCCGCCGGTTGGCGCCGGTGCTGGCCCAGGCTCTCGACGCCCGTTACCTGCGCCGGCTGTATGACGACATCGAGCGGCCGTTGGTGCGGGTGCTGGCCCGCATGGAGGACGCGGGCGTGCGGGTCGACGTGGCGCGGCTGCGCAGCCTCTACGACGAGGTGGTGACCGAAGGTCGCCGGCTGGAGGGCGAGATCCAGGAGCTGGCCGGTGAGCCGTTCGTGGTCAACTCCACGCTGCAGCTGCGCCGCATCCTCTTCGACAAGCTCGGCCTGGCCCCCCAGAAGAAGACCAAGACGGGCTTCTCGACCGACGCCGCGTCGCTGGCCAAGCTGCGTGGGCTCCATCCGATAGTCGAGCCTCTGCTGCGGTACCGGGAGCTGGAGAAGCTCCGTTCCACCTACGGCGAGAGCCTGCTCGGCGAGGTCGGTCCCGACGGCCGTATCCACGCCACCTTCAACCAGACCGTCGCCCGAACCGGGCGTCTCAGCTCCGACCGACCCAACCTGCACAACATTCCCATCCGTACGGAGGAGGGCCGCCGCATCCGCTCGGCATTCGTGCCGGCCGATGGCTGTCGCTTCCTCGTCGCCGACTACAACCAGATCGAGCTGCGGGTGATCGCCCACCTGGCGTCCGACCCCGGCCTGGTGGAGGCGTTCGCCGCCGGCAAGGACATCCACACCGAGACGGCGTCGCGGATCTTCGACTGCGACCCGGGCTCGGTGACGCTGGGGCAGCGGTCCAAGGCCAAGATGGTCTCCTACGGGCTGGCCTACGGGATGGAGTCCTACGGGTTGGCCCAGCGCCTCGGGATACCGACCGACGAGGCGGCGGCCATCCTGCGGGCCTACTTCGAGGCGTTCCCCAGGGTGCGCGCCTACATGGACGCCACCGTCGCCGAGGCCCGGGACCGGGGTTACACCGAGACCCTCTTCGGCCGTCGCCGCCAGATACCCGAGCTGTCGTCGGCCAACTTCCGCCTGCGCCAGGCCGGCGAGCGCCAGGCCATGAACGCCGGCATCCAGGGCCTCGCCGCCGACATCTTCAAGGTGGCCCTCGTCCGGCTCGATCGGTCGCTGGAGGCGGCCGGGCACTCGGGCCGCCTGGTGCTCCAGGTGCACGACGAGGTGATCCTCGAGGTGCCACCGGCCGAGGAGGAGCCGGTGACGCGTCTGACCCTGGATGCCATGCAGGGTGCCTGCGAGCTGTCGGTGCCGCTCGAGGTGAACCTGTCGTGGGGTTCTACCTGGGCCGACGCCAAGGGCTGAGGCCGACCCAACGGGTAGGATTCCGGCGCTCCCGTAGACATAGCCCTATCGGGCCGGGAGAACCTGTCCGGAAAGAAGGCCAACCAACCATGTCCGACCAGCCAACGATAGAGCAGCCCGCGCCCTCAACTCCCGAGCCCCCCGCACCCGAGCTCGCCGACTACGTGCCGAGGCAGGTGACCGTTGACGACCTGGAGGGCATGTCGTTCGAGGACGCCATCGCCGGCACCATCGTGGAGTTCGACGACGGCGACATCGTCACCGGAACGGTCGTGAAGGTCGACCGCGACGAGGTCCTCCTCGATATCGGTTACAAGTCCGAGGGCGTGATCCCGTCGCGCGAGCTCTCGATCCGCCACGACGTCGACCCCTCCGAGATCGTGACTTGCGGCGACAAGATCGAGGCCCTCGTCCTCCAGAAGGAGGACAAGGAAGGCCGTCTGGTCCTGTCCAAGAAGCGGGCCCAGTACGAGCGGGCGTGGGGCACGATCGAGTCGGTCAAGGAGACCAACGGCATGGTGTCCGGCCCGGTCATCGAGGTGGTCAAGGGCGGCCTGATCCTCGACATCGGCCTCCGGGGCTTCCTGCCGGCGTCGCTGGTCGAGCTGCGGCGGGTGCGCGACCTGCTGCCCTACGTCGGCCGCACGCTGGAAGCCAAGATCATCGAGCTCGACAAGCACCGCAACAACGTCGTGCTGTCGCGCCGGGCCTGGCTGGAGGAGACGCAGAAGGAGCAGCGCGAGGAGTTCCTCGAAAATCTCAAGCCCGGCGAGAAGCGCAAGGGCGTGGTGTCGTCGGTGGTCAACTTCGGGGCGTTCGTCGACCTTGGCGGCATGGACGGGCTCATCCACGTGTCGGAGCTGTCGTGGAAGCACGTCGAACACCCCGGCTCGGTAGTGGCGGTCGGCGACGAGATCGAGGTGCAGGTGCTCGAGGTCGATCTCGACCGGGAGCGCATCAGCCTCTCACTCAAGGCCACCCAGGCCGACCCCTGGCAGGAGTTCGCCAACAACCACCGCGTAGGCGAGCTGGTCTACGGCCGGGTCACCAAGCTTGTCCCCTTCGGGGCCTTCGTGCAGGTGGGCGACGGCATCGAGGGCCTGGTGCACATCTCGGAGATGGCGGCCCACCACGTCGACCTCCCCGAGCAGGTGGTCACCCCCGGCGAAGAGCTGTGGGTGAAGATCATCGACCTCGACCTCCAGCGGCGCCGGATCAGCCTGTCGATCAAGCAGGCGGCCGAGGGCGGGGTGGTCGCCGCCGAGTACCAGGAGGCCTTCGGGGAGCACGCCTACGACGAGGCCGGCAACTACATCGGAGGCGACTTCGCGGCCGCCGACTTCGCCACCGCCGAGTTCACGCCCGAGACCGAGGCCCAGGCGGCGTGGGCCGAGTACGCCGCCGAGGTCGGCACCCGGCCGGCCGAGGACGCTCCCGCTGCTCCCGCCGAGGAGGCTGAGGCCGCTCCGGCCGAGTGATCTCCCGCCGCCGGGCGCCACGGCTGGAGTCGCTCTTCGTCGCCTCCTTCGTGCTGCTCGGCTTCCGCCTGGGGGCTCGTCCCATAGGCGACAACTCGATGCTCACGCACATGCGTACGGGCATCGACATGGTGAGTGGCCGCGGCATTCCCCGCGTCGACCCCTACTCGTACACGGCTGCCGGCCACCCCTGGGTGGTCCAGAGCTGGTTCCCCGAGTGGACCTACGGCTGGGCCTGGCGCCTCGGCGGGTTCCCGGCGGTGGCCCTTGAGCAGGCGGTGATCATGGCCGTCGTGGCGTGGCTCACGCTGCGGTTGGCCCGGACCGGCTCGCCCCTTCGCACCGGCCTCGCCGGCGTGGTGATCATGGCGATCGGGGCGCCCTTCTGGGCGCAGCGCCCCCTGATGTTCGGATTGCTCGGGATGGTGCTCACCATCACGGTCGTGGAGCGGAGGCGCACCCCGTGGCTTCTGATCCCGGTGGTGTGGCTGTGGGTGAACAGCCACGGCTCCTTCCCGCTCGGGCTGGTGTGGCTCGGGGCCCGGGCGGTCGGCGAGTGGCGGGACTGGCGGTCGTGGCCCGGTGAGGCCATGCCTTACCTGGGGGGTTTCGCCGCCGGCCTCGTAGCCGCCGCCCTGAACCCCCTCGGCGGACGCCTGCTGCTGTTCCCGTTCACGTTGGGCGGCAAGCGGGCCTCCTTCGCCCGGATCGTGGAGTGGATGTCGCCGGACTTCCAGAGCCCGCCGGGGCGGGCCGCGCTCGTCGGCCTGGCGCTGGCGCTCGTGCTGCTCTTCCGGGCCAAGCTGGCGTGGCGCGACCTGGTGCCGGCGGTGGTGTTCATCGTCCTCGGGCTGGCCGCCATGCGAAACCTCCCGCTGACGGCTCTGGTGCTTGCCCCCGTTCTCGGCCGGGCCCTGCGCCCCGGCAAGTCGCAGGCACCGCGGCCGGTCGGGCCGGCCCAGGCGCGGGCCAACCGGGCGGTGTTGGTGGTGATCGGCCTGGCCATGGCCGTGTTCGCGGCATCGGTCCTGCGAGGTCCCGGGCTGGAGCTGGACGGCTACCCGGTCGACGCGGTGGCCTTTCTGGACCGCCAGCACCTGCTCACGCCACCGCACCGCCTGGGGCACCTCGACTTCGTCGGCAACTACCTCGAGCTGCGCTTCGGCCGGGAAGCGCCGGTGCTGGTCGACGACCGGGTCGACATGTACCCGACGGCCGTCTCGGGCGACTACAGCGCTCTCCTGCGCGGCCGGCGGGAGTCGCTCGACATCCTGCGCCGCCTACAGGTCGACGTAGTGCTGTGGGACCGCGACCTGCCCCTGACCTCGATTCTCGAGGCCACCGGCCGGTGGCAGCAGGTGTTCCTCGACGTGGACGGCTGGGTGGTGTTCCGCCGCGTCGGTTGACGAACTACGACTCGAAGAGCATCACGTAGATGTAGCCGGCCACGGGATCGGTAGACCTGGCTTGGAACTTCCTGATCCAGATGCGGTGACCCCAAGGCCCGACAGCCTGCTGGTTGATCCCCGTCTCGTTCGCAACGTCGGGCGGCTCGGTGGTCCACGCATCAACGAACGCG
>JBOGIF010000213.1:0-4179 GCA_050742415.1 Acidimicrobiales bacterium
GCATGTGGAAGGCGCTCTTCTCCGGCGGGTAGTGCGCCATGTCGGTCCGTTTACCGCGTTCGGCGAGGATGTGACTGGCAATCAGCTCACCCTTCGCGAAGACCTGCACCATCGCCTCGGCCGCCCGGACGTCGACGACCTGCCCGATGAACCGCCACGGCACCGAGTACGACACCCGGCCGGCCTTGATGTGGATGTCCGGGCCGACCGTGGCCCGCGACCAGTGCGCCAAGGTGAACGGCGCGCGCGGCAGCGGACCCAGCGCCGGGGCCTCGATCGCGGCGAACACGGCCACGGGGGCCGCCCCGTCCAGCGGCCGGCACACCCGGGCCCCGGCGACCTGGGTCGACCAGGCCACCGCCTCGGCCTGCATGTGCGCCAGCGAGGTGAACTCCCGCCCGCGGAAGAACGAATCCCGGCAGTAGGGCATCGGCCGCTCCACCCGGGCCTTGTCCTTCGGCTTGTTCGCCCGGGCCGGGTCGACCAAGGTGCCGTAGTGGACGGCCAGCTCGGCATACGAGCGGTTGATCTTCGGGTCGTAGAGGTCCGGACGGTCCACCCCGGTCTTGAGGCTGTCGACGTTCTGTGGCCGACGCCGTTATGTGGCCGGATCGCGCGGATCGGTGTCGGACGCGCGTGACTGCTCAATTCTGTCCGGGCGGCGAGTCACATAACGGTCGGCCCGAGCGAGGGTGACTTCCTCAATCCGTATCTGGAGAAGGGAAGTTGTCGATGTTGGAGGACTACTTCGTCAAGCCGGCGACGATCGATCGGTTCCGCAGTTCGTGGATCGCCGCGGAGATCGAGAAGTACCTGGTCTGGCTGGTCGAGCACCGATACAGCCGCCGGTGCATCTGGCGTCGCGTCCCGACCGCCTTCGCGTTCGGGGAGTTCGCGCGCGCACGAGGAGCGAGCACCCTCGGCGAATTGACTGCGCACGTCGAGGCGTTCGTGGCCGACCGCGTCGCACGCCACGAGGCGTGCACAGCATCGAAGAGGCCGATGGCGAAGGAGGTTCGGGGACCTGTCGAGCAGATGCTCTCGGTCGTGCTTGCCGGCTTCGAGCCGAGCGGCAGGCCGCGGCACGCCGCTCCCTTCGCCGATGCCGTCCCCGGCTTCTTCGGCTACTTGGTCGAGGAGCGCGGTCTGCGCCCGGCCTCGGTGCTGGCCTACCCTCACCACCTCGACCGATTCGAGGCCTACCTCCGCCGGATCGGTGTCGGCTCGATCCACGAACTCTCACCGACGATCCTCAGTGCCTTCGTTGTCGACCGTGCCGCCGCGGGGCTGGCCAAGACCACCGTGCGCGATGGCGCGGGTGTGCTGCGGGTGTTCCTGCGCTACGCCCACCGCGAAGGCCTCCTGGCCAGCGACCTGAGCGCCGCTGTCGGGTGGCCGCAGGTCTACCGGCTCTCCGACATCCCCCGTTGCATCTCCTGGGACGATGTCAACCGGGTCCTGGCCGGTGTCGACCGCAGGACCGCGGCGGGCAGGCGCGACTACGCGATCTTGCTGCTCTTCGTCACCTACGGCCTGCGCGGGCGGGAGATCGCCGCCCTCACCCTCGACGACATCGACTGGAAACGCGACCGTCTGGCTGTCCCCGAGCGCAAAGCTGGGCATTCCACGGCGTTTCCCCTCTCGGCCGTGGTCGGCGAGGCCGTCCTGGACTACCTCCGGAACGGACGCCCCACGACAACCGACCGGCACGTGTTCTTCCGGGCGGTGGCTCCCTGCCAGCCGATCGGGGCCGCTGCGGTGTCGGCGCGAGCCCGCCACTACCTGCTCAAGGCGGAAGTCACCGTTGCCCGGCCCGGGTCGCACACCCTGCGCCACTCGGCGGTTCAGCGCCTCGTCGATACGAACGTCGATCTGAAGACCATCGGCGATTTCATCGGGCACCGCTCGGCCCGCTCGACCGAGGTCTACGCCAAAGTCGCCGTCGAGGCGCTGCGCGAGGTCGCCATGGGCGACGGTGAGGCGGTCCTGTCATGACCGACAGCCTCGCCGCCGCGGCCGCCGACTTCTTGGCCCACAAGCGTGCCCTCGGCCGCAAGTATCAGACCGAGGAAGTGACGCTGCGTCTGCTCGTGGCCTTCGCCAGCGGGCAGGGGGTGCACGACCTGCGCCAGCTCACACCGTCCTTGCTCGATCAGTTCCTCGCCTCCAGGCCGCGGGAACGAGCCCGCAGCTTCAACCATCTCGTCGGGGCCCTGGGCTGTTTCCTCGACTGGGCCCTCACCCAGCAGCGGCTGGACGCCTCGCCGTTGCGCGCGACCCGGCGACGGGAGACGGCTGCGCGCCTGCCCTTCCTCTTCAACCCCGCTCAGGCCCGCCGGCTACTCGAGACGGCCGCGGCCCTTCCCGACAACCCGAGGGCCAGCGGACGCGGGACGACCTACCACGCCGTTTTCGTGCTCTGCTACGGGCTCGGGCTGCGAGCCGGGGAAGCGTGCGGCCTGCGCGTGGGCGACATCGACGCCGACCGGGGACTGCTCGTCGTGCGAGGTGGCAAGTTCGGCAAGAGCCGTCTCGTTCCCCACGGGCCGCGCATCGGTGAGCTTCTCACCCGCCAGCTCGAGCGCCGACGCCTCGCCGGCGCGACAGAACCTGAGGCACCGCTGTTCAGCTTCGACGAGCGGCGCAGCGTGCACCCTGGCAGCGCGAGCCAGACCTTCCATCGCCTCGTCGTCGAGTTGGCCTTCCCCGTCCCTGACGGCGTGGCCGGGCCCCATCTTCACTGCCTGCGGCACTCCTTCGCCGTCGGCTGTCTGCTGCGTTGGTATCGCGAGGGTCTCGACCCGGCGACGCGGCTCTGCCAGCTCGCAACGTTCATGGGTCACGTCGACCCTGCCTCCACCGCCGTCTATCTGACCATCACCCCCGAGTTGCTCGCCGAAGCCAATCGGCGATTCGAAGCCTTCGCCCAGCCGGTGCGGTCGGAGGCCAAGCAGTGACCGGGTCGCGGCCACTCGGGCCGCTCGTCCACTCCTTCTTCCTCGACCACCTGGTCACCGTGAAAGGGCTCCGGCCGGCCTCGGTGCGCAGCTACCGCGAACCGCGACACCATCCGGATGCTGCTGTGCTTCGTGGCCCAGCAGAAAGGAACGAAGATCACCAAGCTCACCCTCGAGGACCTGAGCTTCGAGCGCGTCCTGGGCTTCCTGCGCTACCTGGAAAACGACCGCCGCAATCACGTCCGGACCCGCAACCAGCGCCTTGCCGCGCTGCACACCCTGTTCGACTACATCGCCACGCGAGAGCCCGAGATGCTCGCCACGTGCCAGCAGGTCACGGCCATCCGATGAAACGTTCGGCTCCGGCCCAGACCCACTTCCTCGAGCGCGACGAGATGCAGGCGCTGCTGCAACAGCTGCCCCGAACGGGGCGCCACGCCCTTCGAGACCACGCCCTGCTGCTGTTCCTCTACAACACCGGGGCCAGGGCACAGGAGGTCGCCGATCTGCGCACCGGACACCTCGAACTCGGGGAAGGAGCCCTGGTCCGCCTGCACGGCAAGGGCGACAAGTGGCGAACCTGCCCACTATGGCGCCAGACCGCCGAACTGCTCGGCGAGCTGCTCGCCTCGTCGACCAGTGAACTACCCCCAGCGGACACGCCGGTGTTCCGTTCCTCCACCGGCGAGGCCCTGACCCGCTTCGGCATCTACAAGATCGTTCGCCGCCACGCCGGGCACCTTGACGACGCTCGGACCAACCGCAAAGTGAGCCCGCACATCTTCCGCCACACCGCAGCGATGCACCTGCTCGAGGCCGGCGTCGAAGTGAACGTCATCCGCGGCTGGCTCGGCCACGCCGACCTCACCACCACCAACCGCTACGCCGAGATCAACACACGAGCGAAGATCGAGGCCCTCCGCAACACCGAACCACCCGCTTCTTCGGCGGGACCCCGTCCTCATCCCGTCTGGCGCTCCGACGAGACGCTGCTCAACTGGCTGTCATCGCTCTGAACGTTATGTGGCCGGTGGCGGCCGGCGCATCCCATGGTCGCCGGCAAGGGTCGTCACCGGCCACATAACGGCGCCGGCCACAGAACCCGGACAACCTCAAGCCGGTCGTGACCGACGCCGACGCGGTCAACCCGCGGCTGTCCACGGGGTGGCTGGACTACGCCCAGCACGCCGGGTTCGCGACCGACCCGGCCCGGGTCCGCCGC
>JBOGIF010000214.1:0-12052 GCA_050742415.1 Acidimicrobiales bacterium
TGTTCGTGTGGGGCCGGGCGACGTGGTGCTGGGAGCCCGGCGATGTGATTGCGCGGCGGCTCGCCGCGGTGCAGTTGGTGGAGACACGCTCCGCCCGCCACGGCGAGGTTGCCGTGGGCTTCGGGACCGACCCCGACACCCTGCGCCGCTGGCGTGCGGCCTATGGCCAAGGAGGGGTGGAGGCGCTGCGGCCGGCCAAGCGGGGCCCCAAGGGTGCCTCGAAGCTGACCGAGGCAACTGTCGGCGAGATCCGGCGTCTCCGGGGCCTGGGCGCCTCCATGGACGAGGTGGCCGCCGCGGTGGGCCTGAGCCGCAACTCGGTGTCGAGAGCGTTGGCCGGCGACGTAGCGACCGGCGCTGGCGGCGACGGCGAGGAGGCCGGGACGGCGGCCGCCCTCGAGCCCCTGGCCCGGCCCGAGCCCCGCATCGAGGAGCGTGAAGCAGCCCGCTGCGGAGAGCTGGCCGAGGCGGCGCCGGTGATCACCGAAGGAGGATCGCTCCCCCTGGTCGGGGCCTTGGTGATCCTGCCCGCCCTGGTGGCCACCGGCCTGCTCGATGTGGCCGAGGAGGTCTACGGCCGGGCCCGGGCCTCGTTCTACGGGCTGCGGTCGCTGGTGTTGAGCGTGGTGTTCGCGGCGCTGTTGGGCGAGCCCCGCGCCGAGGGCGTCACCCGCATCGATCCTGTCGATGCCGGTCGCCTGCTCGGCCTCGACCGCGCCCCGGAGGTCAAGACCATCCGCCGGCGCATCGAGGCCCTGGCCGCCGAGCACAAGGCCGACCGGCTGCTCGCCGGCCTGGCCCGGCGCCACGCCGCCGCCCACGACGAGGCCATGGGCGTGTTGTACGTGGACGGACACGTGCGCGCCTACCACGGCAGCGCCGACATTCCCAAGGCCCACGTGGCCCGCATCCGCCTGTCGATGCCCGCCGAGGTCGACACCTGGGTGGCCGACGCCAACGGCGACGGGCTGTTGGTGTGGTCGGCTCCCCCCGGGGCCTCACTCGTCGGCGAGCTGCGCCGGGTCGCCACCGAGGTCCGCACCCTGCTCGGGCCCGATCGCCGCCCCACCATCGCCTTCGACCGGGGCGGGTGGAGCCCCAAGCTGTTCGCCGAACTGGTGGCCGGCGGCTTCGAGATCCTCACCTACCGCAAGAAGCCCTGTCGGTTGGAGCCCCGGTCCGCCTTCAGCCTCCATGTCTTCGTCGACGACCGGGGGCGGCGCTGCGCATCTCCTACAAGGACCACAACAAGGCGCGGTACTTCGCCTGCCGCCAGATCACCCGACTGGACCCCGACAGCGGGCATCAGACCCAGGTCCTCACCACCCGCACCGATCCGGACCCCGCCCCCATCGCCTATGCCATGTTCTCTCGCTGGCGTCAGGAGAACTTCTTCCGTTACATGCGCGCCCACTACGCTCTCGACTCCCTCGACGCCTACGCCACCGTTGGCGACGACCTCGATCGCCTGGTTCCCAACCCAGCCCGCAAGCAAGCCGACCGCCACCTGGGCGAGGCCCGCCAGCGCCTTGCCGCAGCCGAGGCCGAGGAGGGACGGGCGGCTGTGAGAGGCGGGCGCACCAAGGCCGACACCACCAAGATGGGCGTCGCCTTCGCCGACGCACGGGCCGACATCGACCGCCTCCAGGCCGACGCACGGGCCATCCCGGCCAAGGCGCCCATCGGCGACAGCCACCCCGGCGCCGCCCGGCTCGACCCCGAGCGCAAGCGCATCCACGACGCCATCCGCATGGCCACCTACAACGCCGAGTCCGACCTCGCCCGACTCCTCGCCCCCCACTACTGCCGCGCCGAGGACGAAGCCCGCAGCCTGCTGCGTGAGGTCTTCCGCTCGCCCGCCGACCTCCGGGTCGTCGGCAACGAACTCCACGTCGGCGTCAAGCCGCTCTCCGCCCCCCGTCGCACCCGAGCTCTCGCCGGTCTGTGCGCCGACCTCACCGCCACCCGGACCACCTACCCGGGCACCGACCTCACCCTCGTCTACGCCGTTACGGACAACTGAGCGACCGCATCAACTCTGGGGGGATGTCAGGAGTCCTGGATTCGGATCCAGGACAGCTGACTGGCGAGTCCGGAACCAGCGAGTACTCACTCAAACGCAGGCATTGTCCACCAGAGCGGTGACCGCGGCGGGCGCTGGCAGCCGAGGCCAAGGCCAAGGCCAAAGCCAAGGGGCGATCGGAAAGCGCTTTGGTGGTGGCCCGAGCGGCGGCGGTCACCGCGGCGCCGGCAACGTAGGAACGGTTTGGTGCTCCGCTCGCCTCGGTCCACGACCACCCGCGCTAGTCAGTCAGTCCCAGCCCAGCTCCGCCAAGCGGTCGTCGTCGATACCGAAGTGGTGCGCCACCTCGTGGATAACCGTTGCCCGGACGGCGTCGACGATCTCCTCTTCCGTGTCACACATCTCACAGATGGGCAGCCGGTAGATGGTGATTCGGTCCGGCATGACCATCCCGCCGTACGCCTCCCGCTGGGTGAGGGGAACGCCGTCATACAGCCCGAGCAGGTCCTCCTTTGGGTGCACGTCCTCGACGGTGACCCAGAGGTTATCGATGAGCCGGCCGAGCTCCTCCGGCAGGCTGTCCAGGGCGTCGGCCACGAGCCCCTCAAACCGCTCCGAAGGGACCTCTCGCAGGCTCATGATCCCGGCGGTCCGACCTCAGGCGGCGATGCTGCGGCCACAGCCGCCGGCCAAACTGGACCGCGGGCATCTCGCGTCGAGCGCGACGCCGGTCAGCACGTCGCGGTGGGCCGGATCGAGGATCTGCCGCACCCACTCCTGGAGGAAGGCCGGAATGGTGTCGGGGAAGGCTGGGGCTATGACCTCGATGCAAGGTTCCTCGTCCATCGGCTCAGGCTACGGCGGGGTAACGGAACGCCCCCCCATGGCCACTACCTCCGGTGAGCCCCCGCCGGAAGTGCCCGGTCCTGAGGGCCGGCCACGGCCCTCCCGACCACCCCAAGCAGTCCTAATACGGGCCGGGTCATCCTCCCCTCACGGTGCTTCGCCGGCTCGACTGTGTGCTCGAGCCCACCAAGCAGGCCCTGAAGGCCGTCGAGCGCGAGAAGGCGCAGGGTTCAGACCGTCGCAGCCGAGAAGGTGTCGCAAAGGGCGGGATCAGTCGAGCCGTAGCCGGTGCGGAACCACCGTTGACGTTGTTCCGATGACCCATGGGTCCAGGACTCTGGATTGACCTGGCCCTGGGCTTGTTCCTGGATCCGGTCGTCACCAATGGCGGCCGCGGCATCGAGACCGTCGGCGATGTCGAGTCGGTGAGCTCGGCTATGAAGCCGGTGTCGATCGCCCCTGGGGCCCACAGCCCGGGGTACGGTAGAACTCAGCGCCGACACCGTCCTCTTCCTCTCCGAGGCCGACCGGGCGCTTGGCCGGCTCGCGGGGGCTGGGCGGCTGCAGCCCTGCATCGCGCGGGACGCACTCGCCAGCAGCCGGATCGAGGGGACCCAGGCGTCGCTCTCCGACGTGTTCGACGCCCAAGCCCGCAACAGGCCCGCCGGCCCCGTCCGGGAGGTCACGAACTACATCAGCGCCCTCGAGCACGGTTTGGACCGTCTTCGATCCCTCCCCCTCTCGAAGCGGCTGCTCTGCGAGGTTCACGCGATCCTGCTCGCAAATGTCCGCGGGCGAAGCGGCGCCCAGGTGAGGTACGTACGTCGCCGAACTGGATCGGCTCACCTGACAACCGTCCGGAGACGGCCGTGTTCGTCCCCCCCGACGTCGATGACATGCGGCGAGCGTTCGACGACCTGGAACACTTCCTGCACGAGGACACCACGATCCCTCCTCTGGTCAAGATCGCGCTCGTCCACTACCAGTTCGAGACGATCCACCCCTTCCTCGACGGCAACGGACGCCTGGGCCGGCTCCTTGTCGCCTTCCTCCTCGTGGAGCAGCAGCTCCTTCCTCAGCCGCTGCTGTATCTCAGCGCCCATGTCGAGCGCCGTAGGAGCGATTACTACGACCGGTTGCAGGCGGTCAGGGAGCGCGGTGAGCTGAGCGAGTGGCTGGCGTTCTTCCTCGTCGGAGTCAAGGAGCAGGCCGCTGACGCCGTCATCCAGGCCGAGCGCCTCGTCGACCTCCGTGAGGTCTACCGGCAACGGCTGCTAGGTGACCGATCGCGCCGCGGTCGAGGTGGTCGACCTCGTGCTTCAGAACCCGGTGCTCACGACGACCCGCATCGCGCAAGCGCTCCAAACCTCACTCCAGAGCGCGCTCAACCACGTTCGCAGGCTGGAAGCCGACGGCATCGTTAGCGAGGTGACCGGCCTCCCGGGGCGGTCGAAGCGCTGGGTCTGCCTGGAAGTCTTCAACGTCCTCGAACCGAATACGAAACCGACCTTCTCGGACCAGGACCGCCCGTGAAGATTAGGGGCACGGGGTGGTGACGCACTGGATGCCGCCGACGGCGATCGGTCGGCCGAGTTGTGCGCATAGGGCCGCCGCCCCCGACCGGGCCGCCGTGTAGCCGTCAGCATCGCCCGCCTTGCCGGTGGAGAGCATCTGGCGCGTCAGCTGGACCAGACCGGCATCCGCAATGTCGCCGTAGCTGGAGATCCCCGCGGCCAGGCGTAGGCCCCCGGCGACGAAGTTCCCGGCCGTGACGGCCTGGTCGGCATACTCGATCTGGCCACACAGCTTGAAGTTGGCCTCAGCGGCGGAAAGGTCCGGCTTCGTGGTGGCCGGCGGTTCCGGGACCGTGCCGATCGTCGGGCTCGCGGCCCGGGCGATGGTCTGTGGCGGGGACGGGGCTGGCCGGGTCGAGGTGGTGGTCGGGGAGAGGAGCGTCGTTGTCACGGCTCTACTCGTCGCGGAGGTATCGGTGTCGGCCCGCCCGAGTGGTTTGGCCGACTCGGGCTCAGACTGACCGCAGCCGCCGGCAGCGAGTGCTGCCATCAGTACGGCGACGGCGAAGGCTCTCATAACTGGACAATGTCGGCATCCCGGAGCGTGCCCTTGACACCGCCCAGGCCGCCCGCCGGCTAGGACTTGTCCTTCTTGTCCGTCGTGGTCGTCGGCTTGACGGTCGTGGTGGTCTTCTTCGACGTCGTGGTGGTCGTTGCCGGCGGCTTCTTCGTGGTGGGCGGCACGGTCGAGGGCTCCGGCTCAGTCGTCGGCGGGAGGGTGACTACCGGCGGCTCCTCGGGCTCCGGCTCAGGTTCCGGCTCGGGCCCCGGTTGGGTCACCACGACGGTCGGACGGAACCGGGAGGTGGTGGCGGTCAGTCCGGACGGAGCGGTCACGTCCGGGGCCGGCGGCAGCGGGGTGGTGACGATGGGACTGGTGCTCGTGGTGACATGGGGGATGGTGGTCGTCGTCGGCACCGTCGCGGTTGCGAACTCCCCGCCTTCACCGTCCGAGCTGCCGAACGCCACCTCTCCGAGCAGGGCCACCAATGACAGAGCAGTGAGCATGTACAGGACGATGTTGACCCGGTAGCCGCGAGGGATGCGGGCCATCGTGGCTTGCCATCCCATCTCGAAGACCGGCTGTTCCCTCAAGTACGCAGTCCTCTACTGGTTGAAGATGTCGGTGGTGTCGGTCTTTTTGGTTTCGTTGGGCGAGGACGTGGTCGTCTGCTTGTTCTTGCCCTTCGTGGAGGTCGTGGTCTCCGGCTCCTTGATGCTTGTCGTGGTCGGCAGCTCGAACACCGGCGGCACCAGCGGCGGGATGCTCCCGAACGTGCTCGGCGGCTCGGTCGTCGGCTCCGGCTCGGGCTTCGGCGCCTTCGTCGTGGGCGGAGGCTTCGTCGTGGCGGATCGGGGTTGGACGACGGGCGGCGAGATCAGGGGGGGAAGCTCGATCGCGGGTACCAGGGGTAGAGGCGCCACCGTCGAGGTGGGGGCCGTCGCTTCCGAGTCGTCCTCGGCGGGCATCCGGCCGATAGCCAGCACCCGGTTGTCCCTGGCGGGGACCCCTCCGAGGGCGACCTCGCCGAGGGTGGCGAACAGGAACACCGAGGCAATCGCGTAGACGCCGACGTTGAGCCGGCGCCGCCCGGGCAGGAATGCCCACCAGCGGGGAAGGTCTCGGAACCAGCCGGATCTCTCGTACGCCGGATGCATGCGCCTCGATCTCCTCCTCTCGCCGTGCGGGTCGGCCCCGTCCTGAGCGAAGCTACCGGCCATGGAGGTGTGGCCGGGAGCGCCGAACCCGCCCGGTGCTACCTGGGATGGGAAGGGTACCAACTTCACCCTGTACTCGGGTATAGCCCACGCCGTGGAGCTGTGCTTGTGGCCCGCCGGAGGCGGTGGGAAAGAGACCAGGGTGGCCCTGACGGAGGTCATCGCAGGGACGTGGCACGGCTACCTGCCGGGTGTGGGGCCGGGCCAGCGGTACGGGTTCCGGGTCCACGGTCCCTACGACCCTTCGCACGGGCTGTTCTGCAACCCGGCCAAGCTTCTCCTCGATCCCTATGCCAGGGCCATTGCCGGCGACCTCGACTGGCACGACTCGATCTTCGGCTTCTCGACATGGGACCCCGGCACCCCCGATCCGGCCGACTCGGCCGCCCACGTGCCGCGGTCGGTCGTTACCGACAGCGGCTTCGACTGGGGCGACGACCGGTGCCCGGAGACGCCCTGGAACGAGACGGTTCTCCTCGAGCTTCACGTGAAGGGCTTCACCGCCCGCCACCCTGGCGTCGCTGCCGAGCGCCGGGGCACCTACGCCGGCATGGCCGAGCCGTCGGTCGTGGCCTCGCTGGTCGACCTCGGCGTGACGGCCATCGAGCTGCTTCCGGTCCACCATTTCGTCTCCGAGGAGGCGCTCGCCGCCCGTGGCCTGTGCAACTACTGGGGCTACAGCCCCATCGGCTGGTTCGCCCCGCACGCCGCCTACTCCTCGTCGGGGCAGGAGGGCCAGCAGGTTCGTGAGTTCAAGGCCATGGTCCAGGCCCTGCACCGGGCCGGGATCGAGGTCATCCTCGACGTCGTCTACAACCACACCGCCGAGGGTGGCCGGCTCGGCCCCACGTTGAGCTTCCGGGGGATCGACAACCCGGCCTACTACCGGGTCTCGGAGTCGGATCCCGGCCACTACGTGGACTTCACCGGCACCGGCAACACCACCGACGCTCGCCATGCCGACGTCTTACGGCTGGTCCTCGACAGCCTCCGCTACTGGGTCACGGAGATGCACGTCGACGGCTTCCGGTTCGACCTGGCCACCGCCCTGGCTCGCGGCGACCACGGGTTCGAGCGGCGGTCGGCGTTCCTGCAGGTGGTCCAACAGGACCCGGTGGTCTCGCGGGTCAAGCTCATCGCCGAACCGTGGGACCTGGGCGACGGTGGCTACCAGGTGGGCGACTTCCCGCGGCCCTGGGCGGAGTGGAACGGCGCCTACCGCGACCGGGTTCGTGACTTCTGGGCCGGCCGGCACGCCCCGCTGGCCGGAATGGGCTGGCGCGTCACCGGTTCGAGCGACCTCTACGGCGGCCGGGGGCCCGGCGCTTCGGTCAACTTCGTCACCAGCCACGACGGCTTCACCTTGCGCGACCTCGTGTCCTACGAGCGCAAGCACAACATGGCCAACGGTGAGGATGGGCGCGACGGCACCGACGACAACCGGTCGTGGAACTGCGGCGTGGAAGGCGACACCCACGACCCTGAGGTACGGGCCGTGCGGCGCCGTCAGCAGCGCAACCTGCTGGCCACGCTGCTGCTGAGCCAGGGCGTGCCGATGCTCATGGCGGGCGACGAGCGCAACCGCAGCCTGGGCGGCAACAACAACGCCTACTGCCACGACACGGAGCTGAACTGGCTGGACTGGTACCTCGATCCGGAAGCCCGTGACCTACTCGACTTCACCCGCCGGATCGTCGCCCTGCGCCGCCAGCACCCGGTGTTCCGGCGCCGCCGGTTCCTCCAGGGCCGGCCGATCAACGGCTCGGGCCTGCCCGACATCGGCTGGTTCCGGCCTGATGGCCGGGAGATGGCCGAGCCCGACTGGGCGACGCCCACGGTCGGGGCATTGTCGTTCTTCCTGAACGGCGACGAGATCACCGAGCCGGGCCCCCAGGGCGAGAGGGTCGTGGACGACAGCTTCCTGGTCATGCTCAACGCTGGGCCGCAGTGCCCGTTCCACCTTCCCGACAAGAGGTGGGGGGCGAGCTATGCCGTCGAGGTGGACACGTCCGGACGAATGGCGGAGGAGACGACTGTGTGGGCGGACCAGGAGCTGGCGCTCGAGGCCCAGTCCCTCCTGGTGCTGCGCAGGATCAGCTGAGCATCAGCTGAGCGGGCGGGGCCGGCCGCTAGGGTCGGCTCGCAGTGAGGTGGCTGGTGGGCGCCTTGTCGGCCGGGCTGGCGGTGGTCGCCGCGGCGCTCGTCGCCCCGGAGACAGCGAACGTCGATCCCCGGTCCGTTCCCACCGCCCGTCTCAGCGTTGACGCCTCGGCCATACGGGTGGAGCCGGTCGTTCCGCCGAATGTGTACGCCGCCACCCTCGGTTCTCGGTTGAGCCCGAGTGTGGCCGACGTGCCCGTGCGCGTCTACGTGCCCAACAGCGCGGCGCGCACCGTGACCGTCATCGACCCAGCGACCTTCCAGGTGGTGGGCGTGGTGCGGGCGGGCCGCGTCCCGCACCATGTCACTCCCGCCTGGGACCTCGGCCGCCTCTACGTCAACAACACCGAGAGCGATTCATTAACCGTGATCGACCCCCGCACGTCGGCGGCGGTGGGCGCCATCCCGGTGGTCGACCCCTACAACCTTTACTTCACGCCGGACGGCACCAAGGCCATCGTGGTGGCCGAGCGTTACCAGAGGCTCGACTTCTACGACCCCGGGTCCTGGGCGCTCATCAAGAGCGTGCCCGTTCCCTGGTCGGGCGTCGACCACGGCGACTTCAGCGCCGACGGCCGCTGGTTCGTGGCCAGCACCGAGTTCAGCGGCCAGGTCGTGAAGGTGGACACCGTCTCCATGGAGGTGGCGGGGAACGTGGCCGTGGGAGGCCTACCCGTCGACGTGAAGGTGTCGCCTGACGGGTCGGTGTTCTTCGTGGCCAACCAGGGCCGCCATGGTGTATCGGTGCTCGGCTCGCAGACCCTGGCCGAGGTCGCGTTCCTCCCCACCGGGTTGGGCGCCCACGGCCTCAGCCTCAGCCGCGATGCCACCGCTCTCTACGTGAGCAACCGCCTGGCGGGCACCGTCTCGGTGGTCGACGTCTCGACTCGCACAGTGCGCTCCACCTGGGCCGTAGGCGGGAGCCCGGACATGATGCAGGTGTCGGCCGACGGGCGCCAGCTCTGGGCGTCGAACCGGTTCGGGGGGACGGTTTCGGTCATCGACACCGCTTCGGGAACGCTGATGGCGAGCATCCCCGCCGGCGCCGGTGCACATGGCCTCACCCTGTTCCCTCAGCCCGGCCGCTACAGCGTGGGCCACAACGGCGTCTACCGCTGACCCCCTCCTTCTGGGGACGTTCAGGGCGGCTATACGACCTCGAGCGTCCCCAGAAGGGAGGGGGAGCCGGGATTAGCCGGGGCGGCCGATGCCGACGAGGTCGGCGCCGCGCCATGCCCGGACCCGGATCGGAGTGCCGGTGCGCGATGCCTCGATCATCTGGCCTCCCCCGATGTACAGGGCGTTGTGGTGGATCCCCGACACGCTCGGCCCGAAGAACACCAGGTCTCCCGGCTGGATGTCACTCAACGGCACCCGGGTGGTCTCCATGTACTGCGTATAGGCGGAGTGGGAGAGACGCACACCGGCCGCCCGCCAGGCGAAGGACGTGAGGCCCGAGCAGTCGAACGACCCCGGGCCTGAGCCGCCGTACAGGTACGGCTTGCCCAGGTGCTTGGCGGCTTCGGCGACGGCCACGGCCCCGCGGCCGCTGCCCAGCAGGGGGCCGAGAACCGTGGGCGGAAGGCCCCGCAGGCCGGGTGACCCGCCGGTGGTGGTCGGCCGGCGGGCGGCCTCGGCCTCGCGCCGGGCCTGGGCCGCGGCGACGAGCTGGGCCAGCTCACCCTTGACCCCGCGCAGGAGCGCGCGCTGGCGGGACTCGCCTGCCATCGCCTGGCGACGGGCGGTGTCGGCAGCAGTGGAGGCCTCTTTGGCCGTCCGCCGCGCCGACTCCAACTCGCTGCGCCGCGAGCCGATGTCCTCGCGAGCGGAGCGGAGGTCGCCCATCAGCTGGCGCTGGTTTATCGCCGTCATCCGCAGGTACTGCCGGCGCACCACCATCTCGCCGCTGCCGCCCGCTCCCGGACGGGCCAGCTGGCCGAGCATGGTGGAGCTGCCACCCTGCACGTATGCCAGCACCGCCGCCTGAGCCAACCGCTGGCGGACGGTTCCCATCCGCTGCTCCGACCGGGTGAGGTCGGACTGCGACTGGGCCAGGGCACCGTCGATCTGGTCCAGCTTGAGCTTGGCGCGGTTGTAGCGCTCGGCCAGCATGCTCACCTGGCGGCCCTGTTCGTCCAGCTCGCGCTCAACTCGGGCCGCCTGGGCCCGCTTGTCGTCGATAGGGGCGGCAGCAACCGCCGAGGCCGGGACGGAGATCAGGACGGCGATGCCGAGGAAAAGGCTTGCCGCACGCTGTCGCTTCCGTCGGGGGGGTGAAGTCATCCGCCTCACTTGCGCCGAGGTTGCCGAGGCCGGCCGAACCCTATGGCCTGGCGTCCCCGGCTGCAAACATCCTCCGAGCGGCTGCGGGTCGTCGACCCGGTACCGTCCGGTTCTGTGCAAGGCCGGGTGGAGCACGATTCGATGGGAGACGTGGTCGTCCCCACCGACGCCCGCTGGGGGCCGCAGACGCAACGGGCCGTCGACAACTTCGCCATCTCGGGCGCGCCAGTCGACCCCTTGCTCGTGCACGCGCTGGCCAGGCTGAAGGGGGCGGCGGCGCGGGCCAACGCCAAGTTTGGCGTGATCCCCGCGGACATGGCCGAGGCCATCGCCGAGGCGGCCTCCGAGGTGGCCACTGGCCGATGGGACGCCGAGTTCCCGGTCGACGTCTTCCAGACCGGCTCCGGTACGTCCTCGAACATGAACGCCAACGAGGTCATCGCCAACCTGGCCTCCGAGCGGCTCGGGCGCCCGGTCCACCCCAACGACCACGTCAACGCGTCGCAGTCCTCCAACGACGTCTTCCCCTCGGCCATCCACCTGGCGGCGGCGGGGGCCATCCACGACCGCCTGGTGCCGGCGCTGGAGAGGTTGGCCGAGGCCCTGCGCGCCAAGGAGCGACAGTTCGCGAAGGTGGTGAAGGCCGGCCGGACCCACCTGATGGACGCCACCCCCGTCACCCTCGGCCAGGAGATGGGGGGCTACGCGACCGCGGTCGAGAAGGGAGTCGAGCGGGTCACCCAAGCGGCAGCGGCCCTCGGCGAGCTGCCCCTCGGGGGCACCGCAGTCGGCACCGGGATCAACGCCCCGGCCGGCTTTGCTCCGCTCGTCATCGAGCTGCTGGCGGCGGATACCGGTCTGGCCCTCTGCGAGGCGCCCGACCACTTCGAGGCCCAGGGCGGGCGCGACGCTCTGGTCGACGCCTCGGGCCGGCTGCGTGTCGTCGCCCTATCCCTGCTGCGGGTGGCCAACGACCTCCGCTGGATGTCGAGCGGCCCACAGGCCGGGTTGGGAGAGATCCGCCTGCCCGAGCTCCAGCCCGGGAGCTCGATAATGCCGGGCAAGGTCAACCCGGTCGTTCCCGAGGCGGTGGTCCAGGTCGCGGCCCAGGTGGTGGGCAACGACGCGGCGGTGGCCTTCGCGGCGACGGCGAGTGCTTTCGAGCTCAACATGGCGATGCCCGTCATGGCCCGCAACGTCTTGGAGTCGGTCCGCCTGCTGGCCGCCGCCTCGGTGGTCCTTGCCGACCGTTGCGTCAGCGGGATCGAGGCCGACGAGGAGCGTTCCCGGCGCTACGCGGAATCATCGCCAGCGCTGGCCACCGCCCTGACCCCCTACGTCGGGTACGAGGAGGCGGCGTCGGTCGTGCGCCAGGCCCTGGCCGAGGGCCGGCCCATCCGCGACGTCGTCGTCGAGCGCGGACTTCTGGACGCCGAGGAGGTCGACC
>JBOGIF010000215.1:0-11378 GCA_050742415.1 Acidimicrobiales bacterium
GCCCGGGCCCGTCGGCCGGTCCCGGGCCGTCGCCGACCTAGGGCTGGGGCTCGAAGAGCAGGAGGAACTCCAGCTCGCCGCGGTCCCCTGTCTTGGCGGGACCGAAGCTCGGGTTGGGGATCCCCCACTCGGCGAAGACCACGGGGACGCTTCCGGCCGCCTGGATCCGCCCAGCTGTGCGCTTGGCGGTGAGCTCCAGCGTCACCGGCTTGGTGGTCCCCCGGAGCGTGAGGGTCCCCTTGGCCGTGAACTTGGCCTCGGCGCCCTCGACGGGCAGGGACTGCAGAGCGATCGGATCGGTCAGTTCGAAGGTGGCCTTAGGGTAGGTGGCCACGTCCATGATCCGGCCCCGGAACTGGTTGTCGCGCCGGTTCTCGTCGCTCGCCACCGTGGCCATGTCGACGGCGAACGAGCCCGCCGTCACCGCGCTGGAGCTCAGCTCAAAGCTGCCGGTAACCGCTTCCGTGCGGCCGACCGCCTCGGCATCCTGGCCGAACAGGATCTCCTTGACCCGGTAGCCGGCCTGGCTGCCAGCGGCAACCTTCCAGGTGCCTTCGAGGTCTCCGTCCAACGTGGACGTTCCGCCGCCCGTCGATCCCGGCACCGACGACCCTGGCGCCGAGTCGACCGTCAGTCGCTCCGGGGCATCGTCGCGGCCGAACTGGATGTAGGCCCAAGTGCATCCGACCACCAGGACCACCAGAGCGACGGGGATCCCGATCAGCTTGAGCGTGCGGCGCATGTGGTTGTCGTCTCCTTCTGGTCCTTCTGGCGACAGGAATGGCACGGCCCTCGCGGCCGAGAGAACGGTAGGCGCGAGGGCCGACGACGGGCGGCGGTTGGGGCTAGGTATCGCTAGTTCGGCGTGTCGGGAGCCTTCGGGCGGCCCGGGGCCCAACGGTCGCGGATGGCGCCGATCTGGGTCCCGTCGTGGATGGCGACGGCGCTGGCCTTTCCGTCCTTGACCACGGCCATCACGCCCACCTGGTCACCCGTCTTCACGTCGTCGATCCCACTGTTGCCGGCGTTGACGAGCGTGTTGTCGTCGACGGTATAGGTGCGGCTGAACCCGTCCTCGCTCTTCACGGTGATCGAGCTGGCGCTGACCGCCGTGGCCTCACCCCGCTGGGTGGCCATGGTCTGGTAGCCGCCGCCCGGCGCCTTGGTGGTGAACTCGCCATGGATGCCGCCCATGGCGAAGCCGATGCCCGGCCGGCCACCGGGGCCGTGACCGCCGGGGGCCCCCAGGCGCGGGCCACGGGGGCCGTCGGCCGTAGCCGGCGCCTTGGTGGTAGTGGTCGGGCCGTCGGTCTGGGCGGCCGCCACGCCGAGGCCGGCGAGGGTCATACCGAGGGCGGCACCTCCGGCGATCAGGCCCGAGCGCAGCCTGCTTCCGGGCCGAGGGGTCGACGTTGCGCCGTCGCCTTGAGGGCTGGTCGGGTCGGTTGTCTCTGTCATCTCATCTCTCCTTCGGGGTTTTCGGGCATCTCAACTGTCAACTTTCAACTGGCGGGCTGGGCTGCGAGGGTGGCCTGGACCACCACCTCCTCGCCCCGGAAGACACGGAGCGGCACGCTCTCGCCGGGGCGGTGGGACTGGATGGCGGAGATGAGTGCGGCGGCGCCGTCCACCGGCTTGTCGCCGACGGCGGTGATCAGATCGCCGGCGCGGATCCCGGCGTTGGCCGCCGGGGAACCGCTCTCCACGCTCACGACTTTGGCGCCTCGGCTCCCGTCGTCGGGGTCAGCGGTCTGCACACCGAGGAAGCCGCGCTGCGGCGCCGGCTGGTGGCCCCGGAGGCGCTCGACGACCGGCATGGCCTGGTCGACCGCGATGGCGAAGCCGATGTTCTCGGCTGCCGTCCCGCGAGCCGACGTGGCCACTGCGCTGTTGATGCCGACCACCTGGCCGGAGGCGTTGACCAGCGGGCCGCCGGAGTTGCCCGAGCTGATGGAGGCATCGGTCTGGATCAGGCCGGTCATGGTGCCGGACTCGGTGTCGAGCGAGCGGTCGAGCGCCGAGACGATGCCGCGGGTGACGGTGGGCCCACCTCTCAGGGCGAGGGCGTTGCCTATGGCCACCACGTCGTCTCCCACCCGGACGTCGGCGGAGCGGCCCAGCTGGGCCACCGGCAGGCCGCTGGCGCCGGCGATCCGCAGCAGGGCCAGGTCGGCCGCGGTGTCGGCACCGATCACCTCGGCGTCGCGGGCCTGGGCCTCGCCGGCCAGGGTGACCCGCGCCGTCGTCGCACCCTCGACCACGTGGGCGTTGGTGAGGACCTCGCCGGCGGCGGTCAGGATCACGCCGGTACCGGCCGACGTCGCGCCACCCAGGCGGCCGCGGCGTTCGACCTGGACGGAGACGACGGCCGGGCCGGCCTTGGCCACCACACCGGCGACGTCGAGTTGAGCGCCGGCCAGGCTCGCCGAGGGTGCGTCGCTCGCGGCGCTGTTCGATGTGCTCGACGCGGTCGACGATTGGCTGGGAGCCGGGTCCTGGTCGATGGCCCGGGTGATGACCGACCCCGCGGTGCCGCCCAGGAGGGCGGCGAGCACCACCGCCGCCGCCACGCCGCGGTGGCTACGGGGGCGCAAGTGGCCGCCGGCGAGGACGGGGGGCGGTCCCGCGGGCGGTAGATCGGGAGGGGACGCCTCCGGACTGCCGACGTCGGGCGGCTCCAGGATGGTCGAACCGGCGCCGGCGAAGGGAGAGGTCTCCATGACTCCCAGGATGACGGGCCGTCCTGGGAGTTGGCTGTGAGCCACCTACGGACTTGATGGGACCTGCGAGGTGGCGTCCGTGGCGTCCGTGGCGTCCGGCTCGGGCCGATCCGGAGCCGAGCCGCCCACGGGCAGCTCGACGACGAACCGGCTTCCCCGGCCCGGCCGGGACTCCACCGTGGCCCGGCCTCCGTGGGCTTCGGCGATGGCCGCCACTATGGCCAAGCCGAGGCCCGTGCCACCTGCGGTGCCACCCCCACCCCCACTGCCACCGCCGGCGCGCGCCCGCGACGAGTCCGCCCGGTAGAACCGCTCGAAGACCCGGGCGGCCACGTCGGGCTCGAGCCCCGGACCCTCGTCGGCCACCTCCAGGCGGGCCAGGGCGCCGGTGGCCGTCACCGACACCCTCACCGGGGTGCCGGCCGGCGTGTGGGTGCGGGCGTTGGCCAGAAGGTTGGCCACCACCTGGCGCAGCCTCATCTCGTCGCCGCTTACGACCACCGGGTCGGCGACGAGATCGAAAGGCCGGTCCGGCTCCACCGTACGGGCGTCGGCGACCCCGTCGGCCGCTACCTCATCGAGGCGGACGCCAGCCCGCTCCAAGGGCCGGCGCTGGTCCAGGCGGGCGAGCAGGAGCAGGTCCTCCACCAGCCCGGCCATCCGTCGGGCCTCCTGCTCCATGCGGCGCATGGCCTCGGCCAGCTCCTCCTCGCTGCGCAGACCGCCGGCGCGCCACAGCTCGGCGTAGCCCTGGATCGACGTGAGGGGCGTTCGCAGCTCATGGGAGGCGTCGGCAGCGAAACGCCGGACCCGGGCCTCCGACGCCTCGCGCGCCCGGAACGCCTCCTCGATGCGCTCCAGCATGGAGTTCACGGCGTTGCCCATCCGCCCGGCCTCCGTCCGGTCGTCGACATTCTCGACTCGGCGAGAGAGGTCGCCGCCAGTGATGGCGTCGGCCGTACGGACCATGTCCTGCAGGGGGTGGACGCCCAGGCGCAGCACCCACCACGACACGACGGCCAGCGCGAGCAGCACCGCTCCGGATCCGACCACCTGAACCAGCCGGATTCGGGCGAGGGTGGCCTCCACCTCGTCGAGGCTGACGCCGACCACGATGACCCTGGCCTCGGCAGGACCGATCACGGTGACCAGCCGCCACGAGCTGTCGCCGGACTCGGCCGGGGCGGTGAAAGGCTCGGGGGACTGGCGAGGGCTCAGGTGGCGCAGGACCTCGTCGGACGTCAACCGTGGCGGGGGCTTGGCATCGTCGTCGAGGGCGGAGCTGAGGCGGACCAGCGCGCCGCTGCGAGGATCGCCCACGGCGATGAAGTACTCGGTGAAGGCCTCGCCCTGCCCGTCCGCCTGCCCTCCTGCTTGGGCACCTCCGAGCCCGCCGAAGCGCCCGACCTCGCCCCGGAAGAACGGCCGGCTCCCCAGCGGCACGGCGGCCGTCACCAGCTGGCGGTCGAGCCGGTTGAGCAGGAACGAGTTGAAGGTCCTAGACAGCGCCAGGTTCGTCCCCACGAGAACGGCGGCCACGGCCAGGAAGCCCACGAGCACGCGCCGCCGCAGGGACACGGGGCCGCTCCCTCAGCCCGTCCGGAGGCTGTAGCCGACTCCGCGGACCGTCTGGATCAGCGGAGGGCCCAGCGTGTCGATCTTCTTGCGCAGGTAGCTCACGTAGGTCTCCACCACCGTGGCGTGGCCCCCGAAGTCGTACTGCCACACGTGGTCGAGGATCTGGTTGCGGGACAGGACACGGCCGGAGTTGAGAAGCAGGAACCTGAGCAGCTTGTACTCGGTTGGCGACAGCTCGATGACCTGGCCGGACCGCCGCACCACGTGGGCGTCGTCGTCCATCTCCAGGTCGGCGAGGGCAAGCTTCGACGAGCCCACCATCGCCCCCTGGCGGCGCAGCAGCACCTGTATGCGGGCCACGACCTCCTCCAGGCTGAAGGGCTTGGTCACGTAGTCGTCGCCGCCCAGGGTGAGGCCCCGGACCTTGTCCTCCACCGCGTCGCGGGCGGTGAGGAAAAGGACCGGTGCCTTCATCCCGTCGGCCCGCATGCGCCGCACGACGTCGAACCCGTCGAGGTCGGGGAGCATCACGTCGAGCAGGACTACGTCCGGCCCGAACTGCTCCATCTCGCTGAGGGCTGCCCGCCCGGTCTGGGCCACCCTGACCTCGAAACCGAAGTGCCGGAGGGCGGAGTCCAGCAGGAAGGTGATGTTCTCCTCGTCGTCCACCACCAGGACTCGCATCGCCCGCTCCCCCGCGGCGCCGGCTCGGGCCTGAGATTCCACGGCCACCAACTATGACGCCTGATCCTGGGAGTCCGCTGTGAGCTCAATCCTTAGGATCGTTACAGACCGGATCGACGACCTGCGGCGCCAGCTGCGGTTCCATGTCTCCGAACCACGGCGATGGTCCGGCCTGCTGCGGCGCACGGCGTTGGCACGAGCCATCCAGGGGTCCAACAGCATCGAGGGCTACGTGGTGAACCTCGACGACGCGCTCGCCGCCGTCGAGGGCGAAGAGCCCAGCGCCACCGGTCGCCGCGTGGACTACCCTGTAGCGCGCTGGACTACCTATGCTAGGGGGTTATGGCTCGACCCACATCTTTTCGGCTTTCCGAGGACCTGCGCTCCCGGCTCGAGGACGAGGCATCGAGGCGGGGGGCCTCGGTGACCGCTGTGGTGGCGTCGATGCTCGACGAGGGCCTCAAGACACGACGTTTCCCGGGCATCGTCTACCGGGACGGTCCCACCGGCCGACGAGCGGGAGTGCTGGGAGGTCCCGACGTTTGGGAGATCGTGCGTGCTGTCCGCGACACACCCGGAAACGGCGAGGAGCGGATCCGGTCCCTGGCTCACCAGGTCGACTTGCCGATCAGCCGGGTCAGGTCCGCTCTCGACTTCTACGGTGCCTTCCCGACCGAGATCGACCTGAGGATCGAGGCTGACGAGCTGGCGATGGACCGGGTGCGTCACCTGACTGATCGCCGCGACCGGTTGATCAAAGGGTGAAGTGGATGCTCGACGAGATGCTCCCGCCGGCCGCTGCCACCGAGCTCAACGAGCGCGGCCACGATGCGGTCTCGGTCCACCATGTCGACCTCCGGGGCGCCCCCGATGAGGTTGTGTTCGATCTCGCCGTCGAGGAGGGGCGCGTCATGGTCACCGAGGACTTTGGCGACTATTCGGCGCTCATCGAACAACGACTCGGAGCGGAGAAGCCCTGCGTCCCCGTCGTCTTCGTCCGCAGGTCGGACCTTGCCGGCCACGGGGCCCTTGCCAACCACCTGGCCCGGCGGCTCGACGCCTGGGCCAGCGACAACCCTGAGCCCTACGTAGGGCCTCACTGGCCGTAGGACGCGATAGGCAGCCGGCCGGTGACGGTCGTGCCGGCGCCCGGGTGGGACACGATCTCCAGAGTGCCGTCGAGAGCGGCGATGACCCCCCCCGAACTGGTGACACCAGGCCCCCAGGGCGCTAGCCCGCGTGTCACCGGTTCGGGGAGTTGGGGGGGACGGGCGTGAACCGGCGTTTGAGGACGGCGGCAACGGCGACGAGTAGCCCGAGGCCGATCCCGAGGGAGGCGGCTACCGCGGCACGGGCGGTGGCCGGCGGGAAGGCGTACGACACCTGTGAACGGCCCAGAGACGTGGCATCGCTCAGGCTGTACAGGGCGATGAGCAGCGCGGCCACGCCGGCCGTCCACAGGCCCCATTCGTCCTCGCGCTGGAGCCGGCCGACAGCGAAGACCCCGGCCACCCACGCCATCACGCTGAGGAACCCGCCGAATACCACGGCGACGACGATGGCGAGGACCGAACCACCGGAAGCCACCGCGGTCGAGATGCTGTGCACGGCGTCCACGGCCACCAGCGCGGCCGTCGCACCCGCCAGCGCCGGGCCCCACCGGCGGGACCATCCGAGCGAGGCAGTGAGCCCGAGCAGGACCACCGCCGTCAACAACCACGTCGCCGCCGATGGGCCAGGCACCCACACGATCCGCCCGTTGGCCGTCACGGGGACCGTGTGGCGCAGCTCCACCGTCCATTGCGAGACGAGGTGGGGCCTTTCTGGAGACGCCTGCACCGCGGGAGGGTCGACACCCTCCCAGCGCGTACGGCGGTCCCGCCAACGCAGCGCTTGGCCATCGCCGGTGCGTCGCCACGAGGGCGGGGCCGCAGCGTCGAAGGAGGGCGGCGGCGCATCGCCGACCTCGGTCTCCGCATCGGCGCGGTTGAGCCACACGGCCGGAGAGCGACGGTTCTCGTAAACGCCGCTCGGACCAACCCTCAGATAGGGCTCGCCCTCGTAGCCGAGGACGACGACGTCGGTCGATGTGTCGTTCACGACCTCGACCCGGCGGCCCAGATCCAGTAGCCGCAAGCGCAGACCCCGCACCGCGGGCACGACCGAGACCACCTCGCTGCGGTAGTTGGTGGGCGACACCCCGGTGACTGTGTGCGCCGACGCCGGGACGGCACCCACCACGCCCACCACGCCGGCCAACAACGCAGTCGCCAGCGCCAGCGCGGACCGCCTCACGACCCCGACCACCCATGCGCCCGACGGGCACGCCTGATCAGCGCCGGCCCGAACCCCAGGCCCAGGGCGAGCACCACCGTCGCCGCCCCCACCCCGACTATGGGGCCCACCCCCCCACCGTCGCCCGTGTCGAAGCCGCCCGCCTCCAAGGCCAGGGCGCCGGCCATGTAGTAGCCGACCCGCTCGAAGGTGGCCCCGACAGAGCTGAGCCCAGCCACCGGTTGGGTCGGCAACCGGGCCCAGGAGCGGCCGTCGGCTGAGTAGAGGAGGGCGGCGGCGGGCTCGGGCACGGTCATAACCACGTTGCCCGGCGGGGCAAGGACCTCGACCGGCTTTCCGGAGGGCCGGTAGGCCACCTCCACCCGATAGGCGTTGCCATCCGGCAGCAGCTCATCGGGAAGCGGGGCGAGGGTCGCCGGGTCGAGCGGTGTCACTCCGACCTCGACCTCCTTGTCGGCGTCGTGGGCTGGCACTGCCCCGGGCGGAAGGTTCAGGACGAGCTGGCCGTCGGCGCTGCCGGCGCCCGACAACACCGACCCTCCGGCATCGAGCGCCACGCCGATGCGGACCGCATGGGGCTTCACGTTGGTCGCCGCGAACTCGCGCGGCGGCTTCACCCACTGGTACGGGGCGTTCGGCCCTACCCCCTCGAACAGAGGACGTACGTGGCGCCCGCTCAGCCGCAGTGTGCCGCCCGCCACCGCCACATAGGCGAGCATCACCACCGCACCCACCGCCGCGACCCGCCGGCTCATCGGCTCGGTGGGTTCACGATGGCGTGGGTGGCGAACGCTGGCGGCCAGACAACTGCCCTCGTCCTCGGCGCCACCCATTCCCAGATGACGCTGGAGGCCCGCCGGTTCTCCCCCGCGTCGGCGGCGCCCGGTGGCGCCAGGTCGAGCCCGGCCCCGTTGGCCAGAGTGCCCTCGTCCAGCTTCACGGCCATCGCCGTTTTCGCCACGGCGGCCGGCGACGCTCCGCTCGCAGCGGGCAACACGTGGACCAACAGGGCATAGGCGTTGGAGAACCCCGACAGCGCTGGAGCGCTCATGGGCTCGTGGAAGCGGGCCTCGTAACGCGCTCTCACCCACTCGAGGGCCCGGGCGCCCTCGGGCTTCAGGGCACCGACGTTGACGTCGGCGGCGTCGGGCTTGTCGGAGGCGAACAGGCCTACGGCCGCGTCGCCGAGACGGTCGCCGAACGACGGCATGCAGTAGCTCGAGCTGGTTCCGATGCTCACCAGCAGCGGCACGCCCGCCGCCACCGTCGCCGTGCGCAGGGCCACTCCGTCGTCGAGGTAGGCGGCCACGAACAGCACGTCGGGTCGGGCTTCGGCGATCCGCCTGGCCAGCGCCCCGAAGTCCTCGCTGCGAGCGTCGTAGGCGAAGCGGCCGGCCAGGACTTCGCCGCGCTCGACCTCGTCGACGGCGCCGGCCGCGACAGCGCGCCCGTACGGGTCGTCCACATGAGCCACGGCGTACCGCAGCGGGCCGTTTGCCCCGAGGCGGCCGGCGAGCTGGTCGCGCACGAACGCGATCGCCGCCCGGCCCAGGCTGGCCCCCATCGGGGCGAGCCGGAAGAAGCTCTGGCCGCCGGCCACTCCCGGGCCCAGCTCACCCACCGCTCCCGTCTCCCAGAAGCTCATGCCGGTGGCGCTGGCCACTTGCGCGGCCGTCGCCGACACGGCACTGCCATGACTGCCGAGCACGACCGAGACGCCCTTGCCGCGAAGACGGGCCAGCGCCGCGGGAACGGCCTCGGCCCGGGGCACGTCGGCGGTAACCAGGCGGACGTTGCGACCGCGTACGCCCCCATGCGCGTTGGCCCATTCGACAGCGAGGGCGACACCACGCTGCTCCTCGCCTCCGCCGGTCCCCTGCGGGCCCGACACCGGGTAGAGAGCACCCACGGGCAGGCTGGGCGAGCCGGTCTCGGCCGCCCGTCCGCAGCCGGCGCCCACCAGAGTGACGACAACGAGCAGCACGGCGAACCGCCGGGTGCGGGCGACGCGGTCCATCAGAACACCACCAACAGGTTGGCCACCACGTGGGTGACGGCGGGAACACCCCACGAGCCAGTTGCCCATCGCTGCCAGGACAGCACCATCCCCGCCGCCAGGTCGAGCGGCAGCACCCAGGGCCCGTACACGGTCACATGGACCACGGCGAACAGCATGGCCGAGCCCACCACCGCCAGAGCCGCCCCGCCAGGTAGCAGGGCGGCGAAGGCGAGGCGACGGAAGAACGCCTCCTCGGCCACGGCCGCCAGGCTGTTGAGCGCCACCAGCGGCAGCACCGCGGGCGAGGGCGCCTCACCGCCCCCGAGGAGGCGGCCCACGGCGAAAGCCGCCACACCCACACCCACACCCACACCCAGCACCATCCACCTAACGCCAAGGCTCGTTCCGGGGACGTTCAACGTCGCTATACGACCCTGAGGGTCCCCAGAAGGAGGGAGGGTGCGGGGGGCGGCCGAGGTCAATGGCCATCCCCAGCCGACGACCAGCAGAGCGACGAAAAGCACGACCAGTACGGCCTGCGGGTTGCCGACCGAGCCCAGCAGCGGAGGACGGGCAACGAGCAGCAGGCAGCCCCCGGCGACCGTTACCACGGCCGCGGGACGGTGCGACAGGCCGACCGCCGCCGGTACGACCGCCGTCACGGTCCCACCCGGAAGAGCACGGCGGCCACCACCCGGTTGGCGAACGGCACGTGGTCGATGGCCACGAACTCCGCCTGCAAAGAGTGCTGGCCAGGTGTGAGCCCGTGGAGGTCCTGGGTGGTGCCGTATGTCATCGAGATCAACTTGCCGTCGAGAGTCACGTGGATGTGGCCCTCGTCGGGCCGCAGCACACCCGTGGACGCTTCCACGACCTTGGCCCCGAGCAGGTTCAGCTTCAGGTCCAAGTCGGGACCGGTCACCTGGTTGGGGGTGGGTTCCAGGATCTGGAGCCGGGCGTCGGTGGTGGGGCGCGGCTCGGCCGCCTTGTCCGACTTTCCGCCACAGCCGGCCACCGTCAGCACCGTGGCCAGCACGAGCGGCAGAACCAACCGCGCGGTGTAGAGCTTCACCAATCCTGCCCTGGGCTCTTGGGAGCCTCGGCGCCGCCGGCCACCGAAGGTGACGCCGGGCGTCTCCGAGCCAAGCCCATGGCCACTATGGAGAGGACGAGGGCCACGAGGCTGAAGGTGAGAGCGGGCCCGCCACCCCCGTCGTCGGACTCGTCGGCCGGCGTCGGGGGTGTAGGCGTCACCGAGGGCGCCGTCGACGCGGGCACCGTCCCGGCACTCACGGTCGTGGGGGTGGAGGCGGAACCGGCTGCCACCGCCGTCACCTCCACCTCGGCGGCTTCGGTGCTCCCGTCGGCAAACCCGATCGTCACCTTGTACCGGACCGGGCCGGGTTGGTCGGCCCCCTCGATCTCGAAGCCCCATTGCTCGAAGGCGTGGGGCGCCACCTTGCCCCCCGACCACGTGACCGCCTCTTCGGTCGCGGTAGCGGCCCATCCCGGGGGCTGGCGGGTGCCCTCCCCGAACGGCAGTCCCGCAGGTGCAGTCAGGGTCACGCGGGTCAGGTCGACCGAGCGCTCGTTGGCGACGCTGACCGTGAGGAAGGTCGGCCGCCCCACCGGGAAGGTCGACGGGCTCACCTCCTCGTGGGCCGACGCCGGAAGAGACCAGCCCACCAGGCCAATGCCAGTGGCAACGAGGACGAGCAGGAACAAGCGCTTGGGCATCTCAGGAACTCCTCCTCTGTAGACGGAAATCGAAGTTGGTGCTCGGTGCCGCAGGGCTCGCCACCGACAGGCGGTAGCGACCGGGAGCAGGAAGCTCAGCGTCGCCCACGAAGTGGCCGGGCGATATGAGCCGCATCGACAAGGGCACGGGAGTGCTGGCCGCCGGCAGGAGCACGACCGTGGCGTTGGCCACCTCCGCCGCCCCCAGGCCGCGCTGGTCCACGAACGTGACGTGGACCTGGTTGGCTCCCACGACGGTCGGGTCCACGAAGAGCTGGACCGTGTAGTCCCCCACTCGCCGCTCCTGGTTCACGGGACCGCGCTCGGCCAGGGCGAGCGAGCGGCCCGGTACCAGCGCCACCAGG
>JBOGIF010000216.1:0-2117 GCA_050742415.1 Acidimicrobiales bacterium
ATCTCCGCCTTCACCGACAAGGATGGGCAAGAAACCTCGCTGCGGTGGCCTCCGCTTATGGGGCTCTCCGAGCGGATCCGTGGGTCATGTCCGGCCGGGTAGGGGTGGGCAGTGGCCGCCTCGGTCGAGGAGGCAGAGGGCGATGAGGTTGTCGGTGGAGCGGAACCCGTAGGCCATGCGGGTGATCAGGCGGAGCTTGGTGTTCACGCTCTCGGTCAGCCCGTTGGAGAGGCCGTGGGTGACCGAGGCGACGATCCCGGCCTGGTGGCGTTTGATGCGGTGGTAGAGCTCGACGAACGCAGGGATCTGCGACCGGCGGGCCCAGCCGAGCCAGGCATCGAGCATCGCTTCGGCCTCGGTTCCGCGATGCTGGAACACGAGGCGGAGCTGCTCCTTCAACAGGTAGGCCCGGTAGAGCCGGTTGTTGTGGCGGGCGATCCAGGCGAGCTTGCCGGCTTGGCGGTCGGTGAGGTCCTCGGGGTTCTTCGAAAGCGCGTAGCGGCAGTTCTTCACGGCGCGTGTCAACCTTTTCGAGGCAGATTTCTTGGAGAATCACTGTGTCGTAGCGGGGTCCTCCTTCGGCTCGTTGATCCACACGGCGGTGGGTAGGGCCGGTGGTTCCGGCGGCTTGCGGACGAACCGCTCGGGGTGGATGGCGTAGGCAGCATCGAGAACGCCGGCCCGCTGTCGTCGGATGGGTTCCGCACGCCCGTAGTGAACGTCGGCGGCCGTGTGGAACCCGATGCCGGAATGACGATGCTCCTCGTTGTACCAACGGAGGAAGCGGCTGCAGAAGCCCTGGGCGTCTTCGAAGCAGCCGAAGCGCTGGGGAAACTCGGGCCGGTACTTCATGGTGCGGAACTGGCTCTCGCTGAAGGGGTTGTCGTTGCTCGTGTGGGGCCGGCTGTGGCTCTTGGTCACCCCGAGGTCGGCCAGCAGGAAGGCGACGGGCTTGGCGGTCATGGGCGAGCCCCGGTCGGCGTGGATGGTGAGCTGGTGGCGCCCGATCCCCTGCTTTGCGACGGTGTCGGCCAGGAGGGCCTCGGCCAGCTTGGCGTTCTCGGCGTGGGCGAGCATCCAGCCCGGCACGTAGCGGCTGTAGATGTCGATGATGACGTAGATTCTGTGGAATCTGATTTGTCAAGTCCTTTTGGTTCTTCGCGTCGGCCGCAAGGTGACGTTCGGAAGCTGGGTTGGCGTGACGGTGGTGCCGAGCGATCGAGGAGTGGAGCCCGCTGGGCTGGCCACGTCGGTGAGCCGGTCGACAAGGGCCCCGAGGGCGGCGTGGCCGTCTTCGACGGCTGCCCGTTCGTCGTCGGTGAGTGGGACGGCGACGAGCATGTGCTGGAGGTTCTCCTGGCCTTCGAGGAGATGCGCGCGGGTCGAGCGTTTCGGGATGTAGAAGTCGCAGCGGGCGCAGGCCATCCGGTGCGGGCACTGCTCGAAGAAGCTGTAGCTGCAGTAGCCGTGGCCGAGGTCGTAGTGCTGCCACGGTTCTCCGTTGCCGGCGCGTCCTGACGTGACGGCCTCCCGGTCGAGGAGGACCTCGATCGTGCGCATGTTGCGGGCGAAGTACCCGGCCTCGCTGTAGGCCTTCGACAGGGTGGCGGGGCTGATCTTGGCGTAGTGCTGGGTGCTGGCTGGACTGGCGTGTCCGAGCCAGGCTTGCAGCTCGAACAGCGTCATCGGCTCTTTGGCGTTGTAGAGCTGACTGGCGATGGTCGAGCGGGCTCGGTGGCTTGTGATCTTGCCGCGCACGTCGGTCGGTGGGAGGCCGGCCTTGGCGCACAGCGCGGGGATGACGGTGCGGTTGAGGTAGCTGCGAGCGACCGGCTGGGCGCGCACGGCGAAGAGGACGTCGACGTGTTCGGCCGTCTTTCTGTCGAGTGTCTTCGGTTGAGATGGCCGGATCCGCTGCCAGACCTCGATGGCCTGGCCGAGGAGCGGATCGACGGGCTTGGTGAACGCGGTGCCGGTCTTGTGGACAGGCACATCGAGTAGGCAGACGGCTTCCTCGGCGAGCACGTCGGACGCGTCGGCGGGAATCGGGAGCCCATGGTGTTGCCAGCGGACGCAGCCGACGCGCAGCCGGGTGATCTCATCGGAGCGCAAGCCGC
>JBOGIF010000217.1:0-7151 GCA_050742415.1 Acidimicrobiales bacterium
CTTGTCGTCTTAAGTAAACGGTATTGGGGCTAGCCCGTGCCGTTGGACAAGTACCGCTCGCCGTGGGGCTTGTCGGCGGCGTAAGAGTGCAGCGTGTACTCCACGTGGCGGTCGTTGGTCTCGGTGCGGTCGAGGCGGAACCCGGGCTCCTCCTCCGGGCGGTTGACGATGAAGCTCAACGCCGTCGTCTGCTTCGTGAGCCGGGCGTCGTAGGCGTTGACCTTGACGTAGAGGTTCGGGTACGCCTCGCGGCACTTGTTGACCTCCATCATGATGGCGGAGGCGTCGGCCAGGTCGAACATGGGCAGGCCCCACATCTCCCAGTACACGTTACGGGGGTGCGGGTCGTCGGTGAACTCCACCGACACCGCCCACTTGTTGTCGAGCATGTACTGGATCTGGGCCTTGATCTCGTCGTCGGTGAAGTCGTCCAGGTGGGAGAACGTCCCTTGGCGGATGCGCATGGCGATGGTCTTCCTTCCAGCTCAGGCCGATGTCGGCGTGGCGACCACGTCGGCGGTGTCGGTGGACTCGTAGTTGAAGCTGATCTCGCCCCAGATGTCGAGGGCGGTTTGCAGCGACGGGTACTTCTTGGCCGTCTTGCGGAGGATGTCCTCGCCCTCCTTGACGTAGTCCCTGCCCTCGTTGCGGGCCTTGACCATGGCCTCCAGGGCGACCCGGTTGCACTCCGCTCCGGCGGCGATGCCCATGGGGTGGCCGATGGTGCCGCCGCCGAACTGCAGGACGACGTCGTCGCCGAGGTAGTCGAGGAGCTGGTGCATCTGGCCGGCGTGGATGCCGCCCGATGCCACCGGCATGACACCCGGCATCGACTTCCACTCCTGGTCGAAGTAGATGCCGTTCTGGGCGTTGACGGGGATGAAGTCCTGGGTGAGGGTGTCGTAGTAGCCCTTGATCATGGCGGGGTCGCCCTCGAGCTTGCCCACCACGGTGCCGGCGTGGATGTGGTCGACTCCCGCCAGGCGGCACCACTTGGAGATCACCCGGAAGCTGACCCCGTGGGTCTTCTGGCGGGTGTAGGTGCCGTGGCCGGCGCGGTGGAGGTGCAGGATCATGCCGTTCGCCCGGGACCACTTGGCCATCGACTGCATGGCCGTGTAGCCGACGGTGAGGTCGATCATGATGATGACCGAGCCGATCTCCTTGGCGAACTCGGCCCGCTCGTACATGTCCTCCATGGTGGCGGCCGTCACGTTCATGTAGTGGCCCTTGGTCTCACCGGTCTCCTCGATGGCCCGGTTGACGCCTTCGATGGAGTAGAGGAAGCGGTCGCGCCACCGCATGAACGGCTGGCTGTTGATGTTCTCGTCGTCCTTGGTGAAGTCGAGGCCGCCGCGGCAGGCCTCGTAGATCACCCGGCCGTAGTTGCGGGCCGAGAGGCCGAGCTTGGGCTTGGTGGTGGCGCCGAGCAGCGGGCGGCCGTACTTGTTGAGGTACTCCCGCTCCATGATGATCCCGTGGGCCGGGCCCTGGAACGTCTTCACGTAGATGGCGGGGATGCGCATGTCCTCCAGGCGCAGGGCCTTGAGGGCCTTGAACCCGAAGACGTTGCCGATGATCGAGCTGGTGAGGTTGGCGATGGAGCCCTCCTCGAACAGGTCGACGTCGTACGCGATGTAGGCGATCCACTGCTCGGGGTTCCCGGGTACGGGATCGACCTTGTAACACTTGGCCTGGTAGTGCTCGTGCGCGGTCAGGCGGTCGGTCCACACCACCGTCCAGGTGGCCGTGGAGGACTCCCCCGCCACCGCTGCGCCAGCCTCGACCGGGTCGACGCCCTTCTGGGGCGTGATCCGGAAGGCGGCCAGGATGTCGGTGTCCTTCGGCACGTACTCCGGCTCCCAGTAGCCCATCTGGGCGTACGGGATCACCCCCGCCTGGTATCGCTTCTTCTGGTCCTTGATCGTCGCCTGCGAACTGCCGTTTTCAGCCATCTGAACCTCCTCGTTTCGGCACCGTCATTCTTCACGGCTAGAGTTAGCCTGTCTATGACGAATTCACTTGCTCCAAGCCGATATCGTTAACCGTGACCTTTACACAGCTCCGGACCTTCGTGGAGGTCGCCACCGCCGGGTCGGTGAACGAGGCGGCCCGCGTCCTGCTCGTCAGCCCGCCGGCGGTGTCGGCTGCGGTGTCGTCGCTCCAGCGGGAACTCGGCGTGGCTCTCGTGGCGAGGTCGGGGCGCGGGCTGGTCGTGACCCCTGCGGGGCAGGTGTTCGTGCGCTACGCCCGCCGCATGCTCCAGCTGGCCTCCGAAGCGGCAGCCGCCACCTCCGAAGCCCTGGACCCAGAGCGCGGCCGCGTCCGCCTGGCCGCCGTGACCACGGCTGGCGAGCACGTCCTGCCCCGCCTTCTCGCCTCGTTCCGAGCCCGCCACCCCGCCGCCGAGGTGACCCTCGAGGTCGGCAACCGCGACCGGGTCTGGGAGCTGCTGGAGGAGCGGGAGGTCGACCTTGCCATCGGCGGCCGCCCGCCGGGCCGGGGCCGTTTCACCACCCTCGCCACCCGTTCGAACTTCCTGGTGCTGGTGGCCGCCGGCACCGGCACCAGGACGCCCGAGGTCCGAACGGTGGCCGTCGAGGAGCTGGCCCGCCAGGTGCTCTTGCTGCGGGAGCCCGGGTCGGGGACCCGGAGCACGGCCGAGGAGCTGTTCGACGAGCTGGGAATCTCGCCGGCCACGCTGACCCTCGGGTCGAACGGCGCGATACGCGAATCGGTCCAGGTGGGGCTGGGAGTCACCCTCATCTCGCGCGACGCGGTAGCCCGTGAGCTCGAGGAGGGCAGCCTCCAGGAGTGGCGTTGCCCGACCCTGCCACGGCAGCGATCGTGGCACCTGGTGGCCAGGGCCGAAGAGGAGCTCCCACCCACGGCCGCGCTTTTCCTGGGCCAGGTGACCACGACCGGTGAGGAGGGGTTCAACCTGGTCGCGGCCGACCGCCCGGACTAACGTCAGAGCCACCAAAGCATTCGACGAGGAGGACTCACATGTCCGATCTAGCTGCCGTCGCCAAGGCCATGGTCGCCCCGGGCAAGGGGGTCCTTGCCGCCGACGAGAGCAACGCCACGATCACCAAGCGCTTCGCCGCCCTGGGCATCGAGTCCACGGAGGAGAACCGCCGGGCCTACCGTGACACGCTGCTCTCCACCCCCGGCATCGAGGAATACATCAGCGGAGTCATCCTCTACGACGAGACGATCCGCCAGTCCTGTGCCGACGGCACCCCGTTCCCGAAGATGCTCGCGGCCAAGGGCATCCTTCCCGGCATCAAGGTCGACACCGGTTCCAAGCCCCTCGCCCTCGACAACGACGAGCAGGTCACCGAGGGCCTCGACGGCCTTCGCGAGCGCATCGCCGAGTACGTAAGCCTGGGCGCGAAGTTCGCCAAGTGGCGGGCCGTGATCATCATCGACGCGGCCAGTGGCTTCCCGTCGAACTACGCGATCCACTGCAACGCCCACGCCCTGGCTCGCTACGGCGCCTTGTGCCAGGAAGGCGGCCTGGTGCCGATCATCGAGCCCGAGGTCCTCATGGACGGGTCCAACGACATCGACACCTGCTACGACGTCACCCTGCGCACCCACCGCAAGGTGTTCTCCGAGCTGGCCCGCCAGCGGATCGACTTCCGCGGCATGGTTCTCAAGCCCAACATGGTCATCTCCGGCAAGGGCTCCCCCACCCAGGCCAGCCCGCGGGAGGTCGCCGACAAGACCCTCGACCTCCTCTACCGGACCGTGCCGGCCGCCGTGCCGGGCATCGCCTTCCTGTCCGGGGGCCAGTCGGCCGCGCTCGCCACCGAGCACTTGGACCTCATGAACAAGAGGGGCCCTCACCCCTGGCAGCTCACGTTCTCTTACGGCCGCGCCCTCCAGGACGAGGCCCTGCGCACGTGGAAGGGCTCGTCGGACAACGTGGCCGAGGCCCAGAAGGTCGCTTCCCACCGGGCCAGCCTCACCAGCGCGGCGGCCACCGGCAGTTACAGCCGCGACATGGAGTCCGCCGGGGTCTGACCGCTCGACGGCGGCATCGGCACCACCACCTCGAGAGTCGTGCCGATGCCTCGCCGCGATGTGACGCTCAGGCGGGCGCCGATCAGCTCCGCCCTCTCACGTATCCCGGCCATGCCGTAGGCGTGGCGGTCGCGGTCCTCAGGGGACTGCTCGTCGAACCCGCGGCCGTCGTCGCGCACGGCCAGGCGTACCTCGCCGTCACTCACGACGAGGCTCATCACCACCGACTCGGCCTTGGCATGCTTGACCACGTTCTGGAGCGCCTCCTGGGCTATCCGGTAGAGCGCCGCCTCCACGTGAGGCGCGAGCTCGACGACGGCCAAGTCCACCTGCACGTCGGGCACCGGTAGCGACCGGGCCAGGCTCTCCAGGCTCGGCGCCAGGCCGAGGTCGTCCAGTACGGAAGGCCGCAGGCCGGTGATGGCACCACGGGCGTCGGCCAGGGCGTCGGTGGCCAGGTCCTTGGCCACCGCCAGTTCCCGCCGCAGCGTGGCCGGGTCGGCGGTGGCGTCCTCGGCGGCCAGCAGGTGGTACCAGAGGCTGATCAGGCGCTGGCTGATCCCGTCGTGGATCTCGCCGGCCAGGCGCCGCCGCTCGTGCTCCTGGGCCTCGATCACCCGCGATGCGAAGCCTTCCAGCGCCTCCTCACGCTCGGCCAGGCGCTCGTAGAGCCTGGCGTTCTCGATGGTGCCCGCCATGAGGTTGGCCACTTGGCTGAGCAGCGCCACGTGGCTGTCCCCGTACTGCCGGGGCATGCGGGAGTGGACGTTGAGCACCCCGATGACCCCGCGGCTGCGTGTGAGCATGGGCACCGACGCCATCGACACGTAGTCCTCGCCCCGCAGGGCGGGGATGTAGCGGTACCGGCGGTCCTGCCACTTGTCGGGCACGACGGTGGGCCTGGCATGCTGCGCCACCCAGCCGGCGATGCCCTCGCCGAGAGCCAGCTCCACGGTGCCGACCAGCTCGTCGAACGGGGGGGTGGCACCGGCCAGCACGACCCGCTCGCCGTCCTCGTCGAGCAGGTGCACGAAGCAGACGTCGGACCCGGTGGCGGCGGTGACAAGGCCGGCCACCCGCTGGCTGATCTCGCGCACGTCCAGGTCGGCCGAGGTCACCTCGATGATGAGGCGAAGGAGCCGGTTCTCGCCGGCCAGGTCCACCCCCGCGAAGCTCAATGGAAGATGCCCTCCCGCAGGGCGGTGGCTATGGCCTGGGCCCGGTCGGACACCTCGAGCTTGCGGTAGACGCCCCGTGCATGGGTCTTCACCGTGTCCTCACCTATCGACAGGCGCACTCCGATCGCCCGGTTGGACAGGCCGTGGACCATGAGCTCGAGGACCTCGCTCTCCCGCTGGGTGAGGCCGAGGCGCGCCCCCGGCCAGAACTCGCCGCTCTGCAGGCGGGCCGCCGTCATCGCCACCCGCCCGGCCAGCGCCCGGTCGATGGCCACGTCGCCTTCCATCACCCGGTCGAGGTGGTCGGCCAGCTCCGGCCCGGTCGTGGTCTTGAGCAGGAAGCCGGCGGCGCCGGCCCGCAGGGCCGTGAACAGGTACTGCTCGTCGTCGTAGACGGTGAAGAAGACCACCTTCATCGCCGGGTCCCGCCGGACCAGCTCCTCGCAGAGGTCGAGCCCGCTGACCCCCTTGAGCCTCACGTCGAGCAGGACAACGTCGGGGGCCAGGTCCGCCGCCAGCTTCAGCGCGTCCTCCCCTTCGGTGGTCGACCCCACGATCGTCACCCGGGAGGCCTGTGAAGCCAGCATGGACGCCAGCCCGACAAGCACGACCTGGTGATCGTCGACGAGCAGGACACGGACGGGGGTTGTCAACCGGTTCTCCACCTTGCTATCCACCGTTGGGGGGAGGCGGGACGGCCTCGGAAGGTCATACGCTTGCCTACCTTTCGACCGCCAGTGACGAGGATCATCCCATGAGCAGCGACATCGACCAGGACCGCACGAGCCCCGTCTCGATAGTGCCGTCGGTGCTTCCTGCCGACTACTCGCGCCTCGGCGAGGAGGTGGCGGCCCTCGAGGCAGCCGGTGTCGACCGCATCCAGTGGGACGTGATGGACGGGGTCTTCGTGCCCAACCTCACCTTCGGGCCCGACATCATCGCCGCTGCCCGCAAGCACTGCTCGGTCGGTTTCGAGGCCCACCTCATGGTGGTGAGCCCCGACCTGCTCATGCGCCAGTACGTCGACGCCGGCTGCGAGCTGGTGATCGTCCACGTCGAGGCGTGCACCCACCTGCACCGCACGCTGGCCAGCATCCGTGACGTGGGCGCCAAGGCCGGCGTGGCCCTGAACCCCCACACGCCGCTCGACACCATCCGCCACGTGCTCGACCTGTGCGACCTGGTGCTGGTCATGACCGTCAACCCCGGTTTCGGGGGCCAGGCCTACATCTCGACCATGGAGCCCAAGATCGCGGAGGCGGCCGCCATGATCGCCGCCTCCGGCCACCGCATCGAGCTGGAGGTCGACGGCGGCATCGGGCCGGAGACGGTGGCCGGTGCAGCCGCCGCCGGCGCCCGGGTGTTCATAGCCGGAAGTGCGCTGTACCGGCACCCCGGCGGGCTGGCCGACGCAGTCAGCACCATCAGGTCCCGCGCCGAGCGGGCCATCGAGTCGGCGGCAGGACACCAAGGAGCGTGAGCGTGAGCACGATGGCAGAGCGTCAGGTCAACATCCAGCGGGCGTGGAGGAGCAACGGCGACTCCCCCGGGCGCCCGATCATGCTGGCCATCGCTGGCGACAGCGCCGCCGGCAAGACCACGATCACGCGGGGCCTCGTCGAGGCGCTGGGGCCGGAGCGGATCACGTCGATCTGCGTGGACGACTACCACCGCTACGACCGGGAGGAGCGCAAGACCAAGCCGTTCACGCCGCTGCACCCGGACTGCAACTACGTCGACATCATGGAGCAGCACCTCCAGCTGCTGGCCCTCGGCCAGCCCGTCCTCAAACCGGTGTACAACCACGGCAACGGGAAACTGGAGCGGCCGGTGCTGATCGAGCCCCGGGAGCTGGTCGTGGCGGAAGGGCTGCTGCCGCTGTCGACCAAAGTCAGCCGGGCGTGCTGCGACATCCGGGTCTACCTCGACCCGCCGGAACCGGTG
>JBOGIF010000218.1:0-3370 GCA_050742415.1 Acidimicrobiales bacterium
CTCGTGGCCCAGGGACTGGCCACCAATGCAGCGCCCTCCTCCGGGCGCAAACGCGGCTACTGCGAGCGGCGCTCGTTCAACCTGGTCACCGCCTGCGCCACCCACCGCAAGGCGATCCTGCGCTACATGTACGACCTCGACGTGAGCTTCACGAATTATGCCGATGTCCGCGTTATGCCGAGGTGGGTGCCGTCGCCCTGGCCCGCGGGGTTGGGAGCGGATTGAGTTCGGCATAACGCGGCGCGGTCTGCGGTGACGCTGGCGTCTCCATCGATGGAGAGGAGACGTCGTGTCGAGGAAGTTCACGGGTGAGTTCGTGGTCGTGCGGGGACCGCTGGCGGAGCATGCGGAGGGGTTCGTCGCGGTGCTGGAGGGCCGTGGTTATGCGCCTCGCACGATTGAGACGCAGGCGCGGATGCTGCGCGACTTGTCGGGGTGGCTGGAGGACCGGGGCGTCGTCGTGGACGCTATCGACTCGGACGTGCTCGCCGAGTACGCCGCTCATCGTCGTGGTCGGACTGCGACGTTGCGGTCACCGTCGGGCCTGGTCCCGCTGGTCGGCTTCTTGCGGGAGTCGGCGGCCATCCCGGCTGCGGTGGCGGTGGCCCCGGTCGACGGGGTGCGCGTGGTGCTGGCCGAGTTCAGCCGGCATCTGGTGTCGGCGCGGGGCGTGTCACCTGCGACAGTCCGTAGCTACTGCTCGCAGGTCCGTCCGCTGGTGGCGGAGTTCGCGGGGCGGTGGGAGGCCTTGACGTCGGACGGGGTCCGGGAGTTCATCGACGGCCATGTGGTCCGGGACCGGCCGAGGTCGGTGCAGGTGCGGATCAACGCGGTGCGGGGACTGCTGCGGTGGCTGTGGCGGGAGCGGAGGGTCGCAGAGCCGCTGCACGAGCAGGTGTTGTCGATGTACGCGCCGGGTGGGCCCCCGCCACCACGGGGACTGTCGACGGCGGAGGTGGCGGCGCTGTTGGCGTCGTTGTCTTCGGACCCGGCCTCCCGGGTCCGTGATGTGGCCCTGGTGACGCTGATGCTGCGCCTGGGCCTGCGGGCTGGGGAGACGGCGTCGCTCCGGCTGGAGTCGCTGGACTGGCGGGACGGGACGGTCACCGTGTGCGGCAAGCGGGGCCGGGTCGATCGGGTCCCGATCCCGCGTGACGTCGGTGTCGTGCTGGTCGCCTACCTGCGTGAGGGCCGCCCCTCCGGGACGACGCACCGAGCGGTGTTCTTGGCGGTCGACGCGCCGCACGCTCCGATCCGGGCGTCCGCAGTGGCCAGCATGGCCCGCCGGGCGATCGGTCGGGCCGGGATCGACGGCGGGGGCGGATCGCACCGGCTCCGCCACACCGCGGCGATGCGGGTGGTCGCCGGCGGCGGGGGCCTGGTCGAGGCCGGCCAGCTGCTGCGGCACTCGAGCATGACGGCCACCGGGATCTACGCCCGCGCCGATGTCGCCGCGCTGGCCGAGCTGGCCCGTCCATGGCCGGGGTCAGCACGATGAGGGTCGACGTGCGCGTCGCCGTCACCCGCTACATGGAGCAGCGCCGGGCCCGGGGTTACAAGCTCATCGACGAAGGCGTCCTGCTCGCCGCCTTCGCCGAAGCCGTCCACGCCGGCGGCGCCGGCCGGGCAACGGTGAGCGATGCCGTGGCCTTCGCCACCCGGGGGGCTGACGTTGTGAGCCGCACGACCCAGGCGCGCCGGCTCGGCGTGATCAGCGGCTTCGTCGACTGGCTGCGGGCCACCGACCCGACCGCGGCAGACCCGGTCCCTCCCGGCCTGATCCGCGGCAACTACCAGCGCAGGACCCCGTACCTGTACTCGTTCGACCAGGTCGAACAGCTCATGAACGCCGCTCACGAGTTGCCGGCCAGGTTCGTGGCCGACGCCATGGGCGTCCTCATCGGGCTGCTCTATGTGACCGGGCTGCGCAGCGGTGAGGCGTTCGCCCTCGACATCGCCGACCTGGATCCGAGCCGGCTCGTGTTGTGCGTGCATGGCAAGCTCGACCGCCAGCGCCTCGTCCCGGTCCATCCCAGCACCGCCGAGCGGCTCGACGCGTACTGCACTGGCCGGCGGGACGGGCCGCTCCTCGTCGGCGCCGCCGGCCGGCGGATCACGCCGAGCACCGTCCACGGCGCCTTCCGCCGCCTCGTCGGCACCTGCGAGCTGGCCCCACAGGCCGGGACACGACCGCCGAGAATGCACGACTTCCGCCACACCCTGGCCGTCGACACCCTCGTCGACGCGCTCCGCCGAGGCCTTGATGTCGACGCCCGCCTGGCCGTGTTGTCGACGTTCTTGGGCCACGCCGACGCCTACAGCACCTACTGGTATCTGACCGCCAGTCCCGAGCTGATGAGCGTCGTGTCCGACCGGGTGGCCGCAGCGATGAAGCGGCGGCCGCGATGACCGCCCTTGCTCCCACGCTGCAGGCGTGGTTCACCGACTACCTCATCGGCCAGCGAGGCGCCAGCCCGAACACCGTGGCCGCCTACCGGGACTGCCTGCGGCTCCTTCTCTCCTACGCCCATCAACGCCACGGCGTCACCCCAGCCCGACTCGACATCGGCCACCTCGACGACCAGACCATCGCCGGGTTCCTCGACATGCTCGAACGAGACCGCCACGTGAGCGTCGCCACCCGCAACGCCCGCCTGGCCGCCATCCACTCGCTGTTCACCTACACGTCGTTCCGGCACCCCGAACACGCCGACCTCATCGCCCGCGTCCTGGCCGTCCCGGCCAAATCGACGGGCCGCGTCCAGGTCACCTACCTCCACGATACCGAGGTCGACGCCCTCCTCGCCGCCCCCGACCGGGACAGATGGACCGGACGACGCGACCACGCCTGGCTGCTCCTCATGATCACTACCGGCATCCGCGTCGGCGAGCTCACCGGCCTCCGCCACAGTGACGTCGCGGCTGGCCGGCCCGCTCACATCGTCGTCACCGGCAAAGGCCGCAAGCAGCGGATCACCCCACTCGACAAGACGACGACCGCGACGCTCACCGCCTGGATCCGGGCCAACCCCGCACCCGCCGATGCGGCACTCTTCCCCGCCCGCGGACGCGCCCGGCCGATGAGCAGCGACGCCGTCGCCCAACGAGTCATCCTCCACGCCGACAACGCCGCGGCCGGAGTCCGTTCACTACAGACCAAGAACGTCACCCCGCACACGCTCCGGCACACCTGCGCGATGCGCATGCTGGCCAGCGGGATCGACATCACCACCATCGCCCTCTGGCTCGGGCACGAGTCGCCCACCTCGACACGTCACTACCTCCACGCCGACCTGGAGCTCAAGCAACGAGCCCTCGACCGGACCGCACCGCCCCGCACCCGGCCAGGCCGCTACACCCCCACCGACAA
>JBOGIF010000219.1:0-2081 GCA_050742415.1 Acidimicrobiales bacterium
CGTCGACATCGTGCTCCAGGGGCCAAAGGGGAACGGAAGGTCAGGATTGATCCGGCTACTCCGATTGACGAGGCAGCCGAGGCTCTGGAGGCCGCTCTTCAAGAGGTCCGCTAGAGCACGACGAGCAAGCCGACTGCACAAGGCCTACGCGGTCATGCGTTCGCCCAGGGCGTAGCCGACGATCCGGTTCGAGAACACATCCTTGATCGAGCAGCAGGTACATGTTTAGCGGGTGGGCGCGCGGAAAGTGAGGGTCCACCACTATCCGCGCGCGGTCGTGTAAACCGTCTGGCGGTGAGCGAGGCCGATCGGTTTGCTGAACTCGAGACGAAGATCGCGGCGTTGACCGAGGCGTTGGCGGCTCGGGACGCTCGGATCGCCGATCTGGAGCGGCTGCTCGAAGAGGTCCGGCGAACGGGCAAGCGCCAGTCGGCCCCCTTCTCCAAGAACAAGTCGAAGGACGAATGGGAGACCTCGGGCCGCAAGAAGGGCAAGGAGCACGGGTGCCACGGCCACCGAGCCGTTCCGGCCGAGCCCGACCGCACCCTCGACGCCCCGCTGCCGGAGCGCTGCCCGCACTGCGGCGACGGCCTCGACTTCGAGCGTTGGGCCGAGCAGTTCCAGGCCGAGCTTCCCGAGCTGCGCCCGACGGTGACCCGGTTCCGGGTTGGCGTGGGGCGCTGCCGGGGCTGCAAGGCGAGGGTGCAGGGCCGCCACCCCGAGCAGGTCTCGGACGCCCTGGGGGCGGCGGGCTCCCAGGTCGGGCCCCGGGCCATGGCCTGGGGGACGTGGCTGCACTATTCCCTCGGCCTGAGCTTCGGGAAGTGCTCGCAGTTGCTGGGCCGGCTGGGCGTCACGGTGACCCCCGGGGCGATCTGTTCGTCGTCGGCGTCGACGGGCGCCGACCTGGCGCCCACCCACAACGCGATCGTCGCCCACGTGGGCGGCGCCCCGGCGGTGACGATGGACGAGACGGGGTGGCGCATCGGCGGCCGGGGCGCCTGGCTGTGGGTGGCGGCCACCGACGACGCCACCGTCTACGACGTGGCCCACGACCGTGACTTCGACGCGGCCGCCAACCTCGTTCCCGCCGACTACGCCGGGACCGTCGTCCGGGACGGCTGGGTCGTGTACAACGGCTACAAGAAGGCGTCGCACCAGACGTGCCTGGCGCACCTTCTCCGGCGATGCCACGAGATGATCGAGGACCAGCCGCCCTGGGCCCGGGGCACGCCCCGGCAGGTCAAGGACCTCCTGCTCGAAGCTCTCGCCGCCCGCGACCTCGACGAGGAGGGCCGGGCCGAGGCCGTCGTCGACATCGGGGAGCGCTTCGACCTGCTGTTCGAGCAGGCCCACCCCCACGACGCCAACCGCCGGCTGATCAAGCACCTGCGCCATGAACGGGATGCCCTGTTCACCTTCCTCACCACCGACGGCGTCGACGCCACAAACTGGAAGGGCGAGCAAGGGGTAAGGCCGGCCGTCGTGAACCGGAAAGTGTGGGGCGGCAACCGCAGCGACGCGGGAGCCGAGACCCAGGGCCGTGTCATGACGTTCCTGCGCACCGCGCATCAGCAGGGAGCCGACGCCATCGAGCTCCTCGTCGACCTGGCCCGGGCGCCGAACCCGGGCGTCGTCGCCGGGCTCACCCTGCGCTCCGGCTGAACCACTTCCGCAAATCGCCGGTCGACGACCCGTCATTTAGTCATTCAATTCGACGCGCCCCGGTAACTATGTACACTTTCAGATCGATGACGTGGACTCGAGGCGGTGGCTCCAGCGGACGGTCTCCGTGAGCCACCTGGAGGACATGGTGTTCCTCGCGGGCCTCGTCTGGCAGCGAACATTCGCGAGGCTGACCGGCTTCTACGACTGGCCCGACGAACCGCTGGATCGATACAGCGAACTGCTGGCTACCACCTTCCCAGACAACTTCAGCTACGGGTGAGGCTTCAACGACAAGTGCCCACGAGTACGAACGCGTCGTCGACGGTCTCACGTGCCCGGTTCTCGCTGGCCTTGTCGGCTCCACACCGGCCGCCCGGAGCGCGGGCTTCCAGATGTTCGGGTTGTAGTAGCTC
>JBOGIF010000220.1:0-3221 GCA_050742415.1 Acidimicrobiales bacterium
AAGGTGGCTCGTGTCACCAACCTGCACAAGGACATCGCCTACGCCATGGCGTCGGCCGACGTCCGCATACTGGCCCCGATCCCGGGCCGCTCAGCCATCGGGGTGGAGGTTCCGAACAAGGCCCGCCAGCTCGTTTTGTTGGGCGACATCCTCACGAGTACCGAGGCCCAGCGGGCTGTCCACCCGCTGGAGGTGGCGATGGGCCGCGACATCGCCGGGCGGCCGGTGATGGTGAACCTGGCCGAGGCCCCGCACATCCTCATCGCCGGCGCCACCGGAGCGGGCAAGTCCTCGTGCATCAACTCACTCGTCACGTCGATTCTGGCCCGAGCCACGCCCGAGCAGGTGCGCCTGATCCTGGTCGACCCCAAGCGCGTCGAGCTCGGCCAGTACAACGGTCTGCCGCACCTCCTCACCCAGGTCGTCGTCAACCCGAAGCGGGCGGCCAATGCCCTCGACTGGGCGGTCCACGAGATGGAACGCCGCTACGACCTGCTGGCCGAGGTCGGAGTGCGCGACATCACCGGCTACAACGCCGCCTTCGACCGAGGTGACCTGGCGCCCGAGCTGGGTAGCGACGTTGCCTACAAGCGCCTGCCCTTCATCCTCGTCGTCGTCGACGAGCTGAACGATCTGATGATGGTGGCGGCGCGCGACGTGGAGACGTCGATATGCCGCATCGCCCAGATGGCCCGGGCAGTGGGCATCCACCTGGTGATCGCCACCCAGCGGCCGTCGGTCGACGTCATCACCGGCGTGATCAAGGCCAACATCCCGTCGCGCCTGGCGTTCGCGGTGTCGTCGCTCGCCGACAGCCGGGTGATCCTCGACCAGCAGGGCGCCGAGCGCCTCATCGGCCAGGGCGACATGTTGCTTGCCATCGCCTCGTCCAACGTGCCCCGCCGGGTGCAGGGCGCGTGGGTGGGCGAGGACGAGGTACGCAAGGTCGTGGCCCACTGGCGCCGCCAGGCCCAGCCCCAGTACGTCGAAGGGGTGGAGGGTGACGAGCCTCTCATGGGCGGCTCCGACGGGCTGAGCGAGGCCGACGACGACGGGATGCTCGAGGCGGCTCTGGAGCTGGTGGTCCGCAGCCAGCTGGGCTCGACGTCCATGCTCCAGCGCAAGCTGCGGGTGGGGTTCTCCCGGGCGGGCAGGCTCATGGACCTGCTGGAGCGCCGGGGTGTGGTCGGCCCCTCGGAGGGTTCGAAGGCACGGGCCGTGCTCATGTCTCCCGAGGAGCTGGACCACCGCCAGGGCCGTTCCTGACCCCGGACGCGCCAACGGCGCCTCGTCGTTGAGGCGCCGTTGGGGCGGGGGGGCGAATATGTCGGGTCAGGCGGCGATGCGGGGGCGGCCGGAGCGACGTTCGGACCCGTCGGTGGCGGTCGACCCGAGCCGGGTGAGAACGGCCTGCCAGGCGCCGGCCAGCGCGCCCACGACCAGGCCCGTGGCGACCGTTCCGATCCATGCTTCCCTCACCGGGACGGCGAACCCGTCGAACATCGAGTAGCCGAGAGCCGAGGTGGCCAGGACGCCTACGCCGAAGGTGACTAGGGTCGGGATGCGGCCGAGCCCGGGGGCCAACTCGACCAGGAGGTCGACGACCTTGAGCGTTACCAGGCCGATGAGGGCGACGACAGCGAAGTGGTACATGCAGTGTCTCCTTCCGTGACGTTTACAGCGTGTACCTGTTCGACCAGCGCCAGACCGAGGAGGTAACAAGATGACGAACTACGAGGGCTACTGCGTCAAGTGCCGCGAGAAGCGGGAGTTCGAGGGCACCGAGGTCGAGTTGGCCAACGGGCGGCGGGCGGCCCAGGGCGCGTGCCCGGTCTGCGGGACCAAGATGAACCGAATGCTCGGCAAGAAGTAGGGAGAGCGTTGGCAGGGCGCTACTGGCTCGAGACGCTCGGTTGCCCGAAGAACCAGGTCGACTCCGACAAGCTGGCCGGCACGCTGCAAGCCGACGGCATGGAAGAGGCGGCGGACCCGGGCAGCGCCGACATCGTCGTCGTCAACACCTGTGCCTTCATCGAGGCGGCCCGGCAGGAGTCGGTGGAGACCGTGCTCGGTCTGGCCGCCTCGCGCCGACCCGGGGCTCGGCTGGTGGTGACCGGCTGTATGGCCGAGCGCTACGGCGACGAGCTGGCCGAGGCACTGCCGGAGGTCGATCTTGTCGCGCCGTTCGGCGTCCCAGTGACCCTGGTGCAGAAGAGCCCGGGTGCGCCCGTCCCGTCGTTCGACCTCCTCAACCTGCCCCGGCCCAAGGCGTCGGCGCCGTGGGCCTACGTCAAGGTGGCCGAGGGGTGCGACCGCACGTGCGGCTTCTGCGCCATCCCGTCATTCAGGGGCAAGCAGAGGTCGCGGTCGTTCGAGTCGATCCTGGCCGAGGTCGACGGGCTCGAAGTCGCCGAAGTCGTGCTGGTCGCCCAGGACCTGGCGTCGTACGGGCGTGACCTCGGGCGCAAGGGCGACATCGTCCCGCTGGTCGAAGCGGTAGCCGAACGCGTGGCCCGGACCCGACTGCTCTACCTGTATCCGTCCGAGCTCGACGACGTCCTGGTCGATGCCATCTGCGCCACCGGAGTTCCGTATTTCGACCTGTCCCTGCAGCACGCGTCCAAGCCGCTGCTGCGACGGATGCGGCGCTGGGGAGACGGCGACCGGTTCCGGGCGCGCATCGAGTCGATCCGCGCCCGCCAGCCCGACGCCGCCTTCCGGTCCTCCTTCATCGTCGGCTACCCCGGCGAGACCGAGGAAGACCACGATCGTCTGCTTGCCTTCCTGGCCGACGCCCAGCTCGACTGGGCCGGCTTCTTCGCCTATTCGGCGGAGGAGGGCACGCTGGCCGCCGGCCTCGACGGGACGGTCCCCGGGCACCTGGTGGGTGAGCGCCTCCGTGAGCTTGGCGAGCTTCAGGACGCCGTCACCCTGGAACGTCGCAGCCGGCTGATCGGCGAGAAGATCGAGGTCCTGGTCGACGAGTCCGGCGTGGGACGCAGCCACCGGGAGGCGCCCGAGATCGACGGCATCGTGTCGGTGCCGCATGGGATACCCGTCGGCTCCTTCGCCAACGTGGTCGTCACCGGTGTCGCCGGTGTCGACTTGGAAGCAGCATAAGAAGCCGCAGAGCAGTGGCCACCGAGTTCGGTCCGTCGGCCCTGGCCACCCCCGCCAACGCCATCACCCTGGTGCGGGTGCTCGCCCTGCCGGTGCTGGTC
>JBOGIF010000221.1:0-2157 GCA_050742415.1 Acidimicrobiales bacterium
TCGTCCTACCGCAGTAGTCGTAGTCGATGGGGCCGCCTCCCGGCGGCCCCTTCCGCGTAGGCTCTCGGCGGTGACGCGCATGGCCCGCCGGATCCCGGTCGCCTCGGTCGTCGTGGGCGTGGTGGCCGCCCACGCCGCCGACTACGCGCTGGTCCACCCGCAGTCGTCCGAGCGGGCCCACCAACTCTCGGCCACCGGCCACGGCTACTGGCACGCAGCGGTGGCTGCCGCCCTGGTCGCTGCCGGCGCTCTACTCCTGCTTGCTCTCGTCGAGGGAGCCCGGCGGGGTCTCTGTGGCGGGGCCCGCCACCCCGGCCACGGTCGCCTTGTCACCCGGGTGGCGACGTTGGCCGGGTGCCAGGTCGGGCTGTTCTGCATTGTCGAGCTGGTGGAGAGGGCCGCCGCCGGAGTCGACCCGACGACGCTGCTGCGCCAACCCGAGCTGGTTCTCGGGATCGTGCTTCAAGTGGTCGTGGCGGCCGTCATGACTCTCCTGCTCGACGGGGTCGAGCGGGTGGCGGGCGACGCGACCGTGTTGCGCGCCGTTTCCCGACGGCGCCAGCCGTCGCGGTGTTGGGAGCGCCCTGCCCCCGAAGCTGCCCGCCACAGGGTCGCTCGGCGGTCCCTGGGCGCCCGGGCGCCACCGCAGCTCGCCGCCTGAGATCCCGCCCGGACCGCCGGGCTTCACGATCACAGCAAGGAGCGAGCATGTCCGCCGTCCGACGGGTGGCGGTCGTGGCTGCGCTGGCCCTCGGCGTCTCCGTCGCATCGGCCACCGCCGCCTCAGCCCACGCCATCCTCCTCCGCACCGACCCGTCTCCCCAGACGACCGTTGCCCGGTCCCCCACGTCGATCCGCCTCGAGTTCTCCGAACCGGTCGAAGCCGCGTTCGGGGCAGTGCGGGTGTTCGACGTGGACGGTCGCCGGGTCGACCCGGCGAAGGTCACGATCTCGCGTTCGGGGCGCCAGATGGTCGTCCCTGTCCGGCCGCTGGCCGACGGCACCTACCCCGTCACTTGGCGGGTGGCATCCGAGGACGGGCATCCGGTGTCCGGCGGGTTCGGCTTCTACGTCGGCGCCCCTTCGACGATCTCGGCGGTGGCGGTCGCCCGCGACCCTGGCCCGTCGGCACGGGTGGTCTGGGGCTACGGCGCCGTCCGCTTCGCCTGGCTGTCTGCGTTCATGGGCCTTGTCGGGATGGTGGCGGCGCGGAGGTGGGTGTGGACGCCAGCGGTGCGGGCGGCCGGGCTGGAGGAGTCGGCCATGGCCAGCACGTTCCGTAGCCGCTTCGCCCATGCCCTGCCGGCGGCGTGGCTGGTCCTGGCGGTGGCGGGGCTGCTGACACTGGTCTTCCAGGCCGCCACCGTGTCCGGGCTCTCGCTTGCCGGGGCGGCCCGGCCCGGGGTCCTCGGCCAGGTGCTGGAGACGACGTTCGGGCGACTGTGGGTGGCTCAAGCTGGGTTGACCGGGCTGGCGGCGGTGCCCGTCGTGGCCCTCGTGCGGTCCCGTCCGCTCTTAGGGTGGGCGCCGGGAAGGTGGATAGCCGTCCTTGGCCTGGTGGCATTCGGCCTGGCCCTGGTCACCGCGCTCAGCGGCCATGCCCGCGCGAGCGCCTACCCGCCCGCCAACGTGCCGTCGGTGGCCGTCCACCTGGTGGCGGTGGGCGTGTGGGTCGGCGGTCTCGGAGCCCTGCTCTTGCTCGGAAGCGGGGCGTGGTCGTGCCTGCCTGCCGACCGTCGCGCCGCCTTCCTGCGCGAAGTCGTAGCTCGGTTCAGTCGCCTGGCGGTAGCCGCGGTGATTGTGGTGGTTGCCACGGGGCTGGTCTCGAGCTTCAACGAGCTGGCCGGGCCCGCCGACCTGTGGCGGGTGGCCTACGGGCGGGTGCTGGCCGCCAAGATCGTGCTACTGGCCGTGGCCCTCGTGCTCGCGTCCCGGCACCGGCGAACGGTTGCCCATAGGCCGGGTCGCTTCCGCTGGACGGCCACGGTGGAGCTGGGGCTGCTCTCCGGCACCACGGTGCTGGCGGCCACCCTGGTGGCGCTGGTACCGGGCCGCTCGCTCGCCCTGGCCGAGCGCGGTCCCGTGAACCAGGAGCGGCGAGTGGGGGACTACACGGTCCAGCTCTTCGTGGACCCGACCGTCGTGGGAGCCAACCAG
>JBOGIF010000222.1:0-37386 GCA_050742415.1 Acidimicrobiales bacterium
ACGACAAGCGCCACGCCATCGCCGAGCGCGACGCCACTCGGGAGGTCCAGCGGGCGGTCGCCGACCGCAACCGGGGAGGGGCCCGCAACGGAGAAGGGCGCCGGCGCCGGTAGACTGGGCGTCGCAACTTGACATGGGGGTGCCTGGTTTCGACTTCGGTCGACGAAACGGGAGAAGCGAGCCGTGGTCTCCGGAGTCCACGTTAAAGAGCCGGAACAAAAACAAACGCCGACACCAAGACGGCACTTCTCGCTGCTTAGGCAGTGAGAACGTCCACCCGGTCCCAGCCCTGCGGACCGGCACCGGACGTCATCTAGCGGGGCTTACCCGAAGGGCCTTGTCAGTGGGCCCGTCGGGGAAATCTCAACTGACTGGGGCGGTCGCCGATGCCGACGACGAGCGATCGCCCGAGATCTGAAGTCGGCTGCGCTCGGAGAAGTCCCGCGTAGGGCCCGAAGGACGAGGGTTCGATTCCCTCCACCTCCACTACACTACAGGTGTCATTGTACGAACACCTGTCTTCCAAAGGGAGGCCGAGCGCCGTCTCGAACTGGCCGGCGCTCTCACAGGCGAGGCACAGTTCGACGGACGCCTGAAGGAGTTCCGGTCCGGCCAGACCACTCCGACAACCCCAAGATGTCTCCGAGCCAGACCCTCCGTTCCGGCCCCCCGGCGCCGTCGCCGGGCGCCGAAGAGAATCTCGGCCACCGTCTGGAACGAGATGACGAAGCGCCTGCCTGCCTGTCAGCAGCGGCTGGTACTGCTCAACCAGCGAACACTGGGCGGTCGAGAGCCGTGGGTGCGTGGCCGCGAAGAGATCCGCGGTTCGTGCCGTCGCCCTCTATGCACGGTGAACGATCACGTCGTCGGCGTAGGCAGCGAGGGCCCGGAGATCATCGAGGTCGCCACCCAAGACAGCGCCGCTGGGTTCAGCCATGGCGACGACTACCGCGTCCACCGCGGATCCCCGGCGGGCCTGTGCTCGGAGACTGCCGGCCCGACGAGCAAGGCGTGCGGAGAGCCCTTCGACGACATCGCACGTCTTCAAGAACCGGTTCACGAGTGCGTCGTGGCGTTGACGTCCGGTGAGCGACTCGACCAGAACGACGGAAGGCACGAGCGGTGGCCAGATGCCGTCACGCTTGAGCACCTCTATCAATGCAATCGTTGCTTGGTTCTGGCGCGAGAGCCGAGTGATACCGCCCGAGTCGAGGACGAGCACGATCAGCCGGCGCGCCGCTGCGAAGGCTCACGTCGGATCCGACGGGCGAGGGCCTCGGCACGGGCGACGGCTTGGGGAGACGGTTCTCCCACCCTGTCGATGAGCTCGGCGAGGTACCGGTCGGTCTCCTCCATCAGGTCTCTCTGACGCAGCTCGGCCCGGACTGCAGCTTGCAGCAACTCGGAGGCCGGCAGGTCGTGCTCCTTGACGGCCCGATGAAGGTCGTCTGGCAGGTAGACCTGCATCCGTGGCATACGCCTACTATACACACAGATCGAGAATTTCAGCGCTATCGATCGCCGTCGCCTTGGCGGAGCGGCGTGTTCAGCTCGGAGAGCCTGATCGCCGGACCGGCGACAACGGAGAAGACGGTGTTCGTACTATGACACCCCAGGCCACTACCGCCCGTTGTACGAACACGATCAAGCATCGGCGATGGAGAGTGGGCTCGGCTCGGTGCCGCCGCCGACGCAGAGGTTCCGATCCTCGTACCCCTTGCCGCCGTAGCGCAGGCCTGGCGAGGCGGAAGCCGTCAGGCCTTGTTGGCACGGTGACACCCCAGGCCCACCAACGTCCCGACCAGGTTGGTCACCGGCGAGTGCGGCTTTAGGAACACCGTGCGATCGGAGGCCGCTCGCCAGTCGGCGCGGCCGTCACACGGACTCGATACCCAAGTGCTGACGAGCTCCCGAGGCGATACGAGCGATGTGGTCATGGTTGGACGTGACGACGGCATCACCGCGTCGGAGCGCGCCCTCGACGACGGTGACGTCGACGACGTCGTCGTGCCCTGCAAGTCCGGCGAGCACGCCGACCGCTCGGGCCTGTTCGTCGCTCATCGGCTCGATCAAGCACATTGCCAGCAGTCGGGCGAGGCTCGCCTGACGGGACCCACCCCGCCATGCCTCAGCGAGGACAGGAGCGGGAACGAGCGGGACGACCTCTTCAGCGAGGAACCCGGCGTGCAGCGCCCACATCGTCCGGTCGTTGCGCTCGGCGGCGATGAGGGCTCCGGTGTCATAGGTGATGCCCACTAGGCCCGACGCCGGCTCCGCGCTCTCGTCGGTTGCCGCCCGAGCAACGCCCGCGCACGGGCGAGGCCCTCGGCCAGCTCCTCAGTCGTCAACGGGCCGTGCTCGGCCTCCCACTGGGCGACACCCTCCCGCCCGGCCTCAAGGCGCAAGCGGTGGGCTGCCGAATCGGCCAGCCACGCACTGAAGGACGTTCCCTCCACCTCGGCAGCACAGTCGATCGCGGCCGCCAGTTCGTGCGGGAGGGACACGGACCGCTTCTCCCGTTGTGCCACGAAACCCGACGGTAGCACAGCCGGTAGGACAACCTCGCCGGAGACGTGGCCGCGTCCGCCCAGGCCCGCTCGGCATGAGCATGGCCTACGCCGGTCAGGGTGCAGCGTGTCTAGTTTCACCGGACATCGTCGGAGCGCGCCGCCCGAGGTCGTCGCGGCGAGAAGCGCGCGCGGCGCGTCAGTACGGGGAGGCGTGGATCACGTCGCCGGCGTGGATCGTGTGTAGCTGACCGCCGCCGCTGGCCACGAGTAGATGGCCGTCGTCATCGACGTCGGTCGCCCGGCCGCGAATCTCGCCACCTGCCAGAACAATCCGGATATCGCGGCCGATGGTGACGCACCTTTTCCCGTACTCGGCGAGGGCGTCGTCAGACGGCTCGCACAGAAGTTCCCCCAGGCGGCGGAGGAAGGCCTCTAGAAGCACATCGCGGTCGAGGGTGAGACCAGTGAGCGAGAACAGGTCCGCGCCGCCCGGCGGCAGCGGAGAGCTCCACCGGACGTTCAGCCCGAGCCCGACCACGACCCCGGGCCCGGCCACGCCTCCATCGACCAGCTCCGAAAGGATCCCGCCGACCTTGGCCTCGCCGCCCGGGGCGAGGAGGTCGTTGGGCCACTTGAGGTCCGGCAACACGCCAGCAGCGTCAACGCAGGCGTCCGCGGCCGCCAGTCCGGCCACGATGGTCGCGAGGGGAGGCGGGGGCCGCAGCAGCACCGAGGCGAGCAAGGAGGAGCCCGGAGGGGCCTCCCAGGTTCGGCCACGCCGGCCACGGCCGGCAGTCTGGTGGTCGGCCACCACGACGGTCCCGTCCGCCGCCCCGGCCCGGGCCAGGCCCGCGAGCTCGACATTGGTGGAACCGATATCCGTGAACCGCCGAACATCGCCGAACCGGCCCGGCGGACCCGAGGGCGAACCCGAAAGGGGCGTAGGCGGGACGATCGCTACGGGAGGATCTCGGCCAGATCGAACGAGACGTCGGGAAAGGCGAATGGAGCGACCGGGCCGGATCGGCCCTGGCGAACGTCGGCGTAGGTGCCAGCGCCCGGCTGCCTGTGCACCTCCACGACTCCAGCCGACCACCGAAGCCATCCAACAAGGCTCATGGCACGACGGGGTCGGTCTCGGCGAAGTGGCAGGCGACGGGATGGCCCTGCCCGCGGTCCACAAGTGCCGGCTCCTCGGCCGCGCAGATGTCCTCGGCCTTCCAGCAGCGGGTGCGGAAGCGGCAGCCGGAGGGAGGGTCCACCGGGCTGGGCAGCTCACCGGCCAGCACGATGCGCTTGCGGGCCCGCTCGGCGCGGGGGTCCGGCACCGGCACGGCCGACAGCAGCGCCTGGGTGTAGGGGTGGGCCGGGCGTGCGTAGATGTCGTCGCGGGTCCCCACCTCCACGATCCTGCCCAGGTACATGACCGCCACGCGGTCGGAGATGTGGCGCACGACCGACAGGTCGTGGGCGATGAACACGTAGGACAGATGCAGCTCGGAGCGGAGCCGCTCCAGCAGGTTGAGCACGCCAGCCTGGACACTCACGTCGAGCGCCGACACGGGCTCGTCGAGGATGACCACGTCGGGCTCCAGGGCCAGGGCGCGGGCGATCCCGATGCGCTGGCGCTGCCCGCTCGAGAACTCGTGCGGGTAACGGCCGGCGTGCTCCGGCAGCAGGCGCACCAGCTCCAGGAGCTCCGCCACCCGCGCCCGCGCCGCCTTTCGGTTCCAGCCGTGGATCACGAGCGGCTCGGCCAGGATCGAAGACACCCGCATCCGGGGGTTCAGCGACGCGTACGGGTCCTGGAAGACGATCTGCAGGTGGCGGCGGAGCCGGCGCATGTCGCGCCGTCCCTTGGCCAGCACGTCCTCACCCCGGAACCGCACCTCCCCCGAGGTGGGTTCGACCAGCCGGAGGATGCACCGGCCCGTGGTCGACTTCCCGCAGCCCGACTCACCGACGAGACCGAGGGTCTCGCCCGTCGCCAGGTCGAACGACACACCCGACACGGCGTGCACCCGGTTCTTGTGCTTGCGACCGAGGCCGAAGCCCGAGCTGCCCCGGGCCGGGAAGTCCTTGACCAGGTCTCGCACGGACAGGAGGGGGGCGGCGTCGCCGACCGGCTCCGAGACTTCGAGGGCAGCCGGCCCGACCACCGGCCCGACCGTCACCGGCCGGCCCCGGCTGTCACCCGGGGCTCCCCGAGGCCACGATCTGCTCGGCCCGGATGCAGGCGCACTCGACGGAGCCGACCCGCCGGAGGACCGGGTCCTCGGTGGTGCAGGCGTCGATCGCGCACGAGCAGCGCGGCGCAAAGGCGCAGCCGGGGGGGAGGGCTAGCAGCGACGGTGGACCGCCCTCGATCGGCGTGAGCCGGCTCCGGCCGTCGTCGTCGAGGCGGGGGAGCGATGCCAGCAGGCCCCGGGTGTAGGGATGCCGGCAGCGGTAGTAGACGTCCTCGACCGACCCCTTCTCCACCACCCGTCCGGCGTACATGACCGCCACCCGGTCGACCAGCCCGGCCACCACGCCGAGGTCGTGGCTGATGAGCACGATCCCCATCCCGGTCTCGGCCTGTATGGCCCGGAGCACGTCGAGGATCTGAGCCTGGATGGTCACGTCCAGCGCGGTGGTCGGCTCGTCGGCGATCAGCAGGTCGGGACCGTTGGATATCGCCATGGCGATCATGGCCCGCTGGCACATGCCGCCCGAGAACTGGTGCGGGTAGTCGTCCACGCGCCGGTCGGCCTGGGGGATGCCCACCCGCTCGAGCAGCTCGACCGCCCGCCGCTTCGCCTCCTTGCGGCCGACCTCACGGTGGTGGACGCGGATGGCCTCGGCGATCTGGTGGCCGATGGTGAAGACCGGGTTCAGCGACGTCACCGGGTCCTGGAACACCATGGCGATCCTCGCCCCCCGCAGCTTGCGGAGCTCGGCCCCCGGCATCCCGAGCAGCTCGCGGTCGCGGTAGCGGACCGAGCCGGCAACTTTGGCGTTGGCCGGCAGCAGGCCGAGGGTGGCGAGCATGGTGACGCTCTTGCCTGAGCCCGATTCCCCCACGACGCCGAGCACTTCGCCCTCGCCGACGTCCAGGCTCACGCCCCGCACTGCGGGCGCGGTACCGCCGGCCGTGGCGAAGCTGACGTGGAGGTCGTCGACCTCGAGGATGCGTGAATTCATCGGCGGCGGCAGGTTTGCTTGAATGCTAGCGACGGGCTCGGTCGGCCTGCGTCCCAGGTAGGGGCGGTTCTTCGAGGGGGGACAACTCTTTTGGGACGGACAGTGCGTCGCACCGTGTCGCTCATCGCTGTCCTGGCGGTGTTCTTCGGCGCCTGTTCCGGGAGCGAATCCGACGGCGCGGCGGGCGGCCCGGCCGGGGGAACGGTGCGCATGGCCGCCGGCGAGGACCCGTGGCCGGCCGAGGGATCGGGGCCGCGCTCGACCACCTTCCTGTACCCGCTGAACATGGGCGTCTACGAGCCTTTGATCCACCTCGGCTCCGACTACAGCCTCAAGCCCGGTCTGGCCGAGCGATGGGAGCTGGTCGACGGGGAGAAGACCTGGCGGTTCCACCTCCGCCACGGTGTGAAGTTCCACGACGGGCGGCCGTTCACGGCCGACGACGTGCTCTGGACGTGGACCCGCCAGGAGGAGGCCAGGAAGCTGACCACGGTCCTCGAGACGCTGGGCGACGGTTCCATCCGCAAGATCGACGACTTCACCGTCGACTTCACGCCCAAGGCGCCCAACCTCAGGCTCCCGGAGCAGATGCTGCACCCTCAGGGAGCGATCCTGCCGCAGGGGAACAACTTCGACTCGACCCCACCGGTGGGAACAGGCCCTTACAAGGTGGCCGAGTACCGCCAGGGCGAGAGCGCGACCTTCGAGCGGTTCGACGGATACTGGGGCACCAAAGCCAAAGTGGGCCGCCTCGAGGTGAAGTTCATGGCCGACCCTCGATCCCGTGTGAAGACGCTCCAGTCCGGTGAGACGGACTTCGTCTTCGACGTTCCGGCTGCCGACATTGCCGCCCTCGGGCGCGACCGGCGGTTCCGGCTGGTGCGTTCCCAGCCCGGTCGCACCCACGTGATCTACGTGAACAAGACCGGCGTGGCTCCCTACGACCTGGGCGCCGACCCCTCGGTGCGCCGCGCCGTCTCCCTGGCGATCGACCGCAAGGCCTACGTGGACCGGGTCTTCGCCGGCAACGCCGAGCCAGGACGCTGGATGGCGCCCAGGGCCGTGCTCGGCGCCTCGGCCGACCTGGTGGCGCCCGTGGGTGGCGACCCCGCGGCTGCCCGGCAGGAGCTCGACGGAGCTGGGTGGGTCCCGGGGCCCGACGGCGTCCGGGCCAAGGGCGACCGCCGGCTCGCGCTCACCATCGTGGGCTGGGCCGAGGTTCCGACCGCCGCCTACGACCTGATCAAGGAGCAGCTCGCCCAGGTGGGCATCGCCCTCACGGTCAACGCCGCCCCCGACCAGGCGACGTTCCGCGGCTTCTACCGGGACACCGAGTTCGACCTGGACCTGGAGGTACCGAGCCAGAACGACGCCAACCCCGCGTTCCTACCGGTCCTGAGGATGTACTCGCGCAGCGACGGTGCCAACCGCTTCGCACCGGGGGGCGACTTCGACGTCAAGGCCCAGAGCGCGGCGGGGGCCAAGACGCGTGAGGAGGTGCAGCGGACGGCAGCCGAGATGATGCGGATCCTGGTCGACGACCAGCACATCGTCGTCCCGCTGGCGGGCGTCCCCCGGATCTACGCCATGACCAACGACGTCAACCTCGCCAACCCGCATCCTTCCCAGGCCAGCCAGAGCTGGTCGGGCCTGAGCAAGAGCTAGGCCCTCGCAGAACTAGAGCCGGGGCGCCGTCTGGAGCTCGTAGCGCACGCCGGTCACCTCGGTGGCGCGCTGCAGCTGAGGGCCCAGCCGGGTGCTGAAGACCACACCGGTTGCCACCAGGCCGAGGAGGGCCGGGCCTGTGGCCACGACCACTCCCGCGGCCCGCCCGTCATCGGTCAGCAGGGGGCCGCCGGAGTCGCCGGGAGCGGCCAGGCCCGCGCCCAGGACCTGGTCGGGATTGGCCTCGAGGGCCAGCTGCGAGCGAGCCGGGATGATGGCGCCGAAGAGCCGGCCCTGGCCGAACTGGTGCAGGCTGCCGAGAGGCTGAACCGGGCCGTTGTCGAGGCCGGTGGGACCGCCGAAGAAGCACACCTGGGGGTTGGCTTGGACTCCGTCGATCAGCCGGATCAGCGAGAAGTCGCGCCGTCCGTCCTGGACTGCGTAGGCGAACCGGCCGATCGGGTTCTTGTTGACGTCAGCGGCGGGGGGACCCTCGCCGGGTCCCCACGCAATCTCCTTGGTGGGGGTGCCTTGGAGAACGCAGTGGCCGGCCGTTCCCATGTACGTGAACCCGTCGGAGCCCTTGAACATGAAGTTCAGCGAGCACAGACCGAGAGGAGTCCGCACCGGAGATCCGGGCCGGACGCTGGGACAGGCACCGATCAGGCCGAGAGGAAGATCGAGGGGCCCGGCAACTGGTTGCAGACCCAGGTTGCAGCCGGAGGTGGGAGCGGGGCTCGGGCTGGCGGTGGCGGAAGTGGCCGGTGCCAGGCCCACCAGGCCGAGAGTGGAGAGGGCCAGGATGAGGACGAGAGCACGGCGTAAGGGCATCCAACTCACCGTAGCCCCGCCACCACTCGCTGTGAACGGCGCCCCGTAAAGGCGCCAGCGCCCTGCGGGAGCTACGCCCGCGGGTGGGGCATGCAGAGCTCGTCGTACTCGGCAATGACGATCTCGCCAGCGTCGGGACCGCAGGCCGGGCAGGCTGGGTCGCGGTTGACCTTGAAGGTGCGGAAGCTCTCCTCCAGGGCGTCGTAGGCCAGCAGGCGCCCGACCAGCGGCTCGCCGAGGCCGAGGATCACCTTGAGCGCCTCCATGGCCTGGATCGACCCCACGATGCCGGGGAGCACGCCCAGCACGCCGGCCTCGGAGCACGACGGGGCCAGCTCCGGCGGAGGCGGCTCCGGGATCAGGCACCGGTAGCACGGCCCCTCGTAAGGGGCGAACACAGTGGCCTGGCCCTCGAAGCGGAAGATCGACCCGTGGACCACCGGGATGCGCTTCACCAGCGCGGCGTCGTTGACGAGGTAGCGGGTGGGGAAGTTGTCGGTGCCGTCGACGATCACGTCGTACCCGTCGATCACGTCGAGCACGTTGTCGGCGCCCAGGCGCACGTCGTAGGTCACGACGTCCACGTCGGGGTTGAGCGCGACGAGGGTCTTCTTGGCCGAGTCGACCTTGCGCTCGCCCACACGGTCGAGGTTGTGCAGTATCTGGCGCTGCAGGTTCGACTCGTCGACCACGTCCATGTCGACGATGCCGATGGTGCCCACGCCGGCAGCCGCCAGGTACAGGGCGGCGGGTGATCCGAGGCCGCCGGCACCCAGCAGCAGCACCTTGGAGTCGAGCAGCTTCTGCTGGCCGGCCTCGCCCACCTCGGGCAGCAGCAGGTGGCGCTGGTAGCGGTTGCGCTGGTCGGCGCTGAGGGTCCGGGGCGTGGACCATTCCCGGCCCTCGTCCTTCCAGCGGTTGAACCCGCCGGCCATCGAGGAGACGTCGGTATAGCCCAGCTCGCCGAGGGTCTTGGCCGCGAACGCGGAGCGGGTGCCGCCGGCGCAGTAGACCACGATGGGCGCGGCCCGGTCGGCGAGCCTGGACTCCACCTGCGACTCCAGGAAGCCACGCGGGATGTGCACCGCCTTGGGGAGCGCCCCCTGCTCGTACTCGTCGGCCTCCCGCACGTCGAGGACGACCGTTCCCGGTCGCTCGATGGCGCTGGCGGCGGTGGCGGTGTCGACCTCGCTGATGGCAGCTTTGGCGTCGGCCAACAGCTCTCGGAATGTGGGCATCTCATGTCCTCCACATGGCGGCTGGCGCCGCTTCTGTACCGCTTGAAACCCTACCGCGAAGGTCGACATTCCCGGTCGAACAGCGTTCGGGCGCTGCGGTCTTGACGGAGCTGGATGCAGTGAGAGATCATGGAATGACTTAAGAACACCCTCACTTCCTCCTCTCCTACCGTGCCGAATCCCTTTGGAGGACTCATGAGCACGACGTCACTGCTTCCCGCTGGCTCCTCGCCCACCGACGACCAGTTACCCCCGACCCTCGCCGCCCTCGCCATCCGCCCCTGGCCGGATGGCGTCATCGATGCCCTCGGCTTCGATCCCCGGTCGTCCTACGTCGAGCAGTTCTGGCTCGGGATCCTGGGCCCGTCTACAACGTGGCTTCTGCGGCGGCTCGCCACCGGCCTCGATGCTGCACCCGACGGCTTCGAGCTCGACCTGGCGGCCACCGCCACCGCTCTCGGGCTGGGGAGCAAGGGTGGGCGGCACTCGCCGTTCATGCGCTCGCTGGCCCGCTGCTGCCAGTTCGACCTGGCCGAGTTCCATCCCGAGGGTGCCCTGCTGGTGCGCCGCAAGGTCCCGCCGCTCAACCGTCGGCAGGTGCAGAGGCTGCCCGAGGCGCTGCGTGCTGCGCACGAGGAATGGCAGCAGGCCCAGCTGGCCACGCCGGCGACCGAGCAGCTTCGCACCCGGTGCCGGCGGCTGGCGCTCAGCCTGTTCGAGCTGGGCGAGGACGTCGAGGCCACCGAGCGCCAGCTCCTGCGCTGGAAGTTCCATCCCGTTCTGTGCCGGGAGTCGGCGGCGTGGGCCTCGGACCGCCACCGCCAGGCCCTCTCCACCGACGGCGACCAAAGGGTTTGACTAGAGGTCCCGTGCCGGGATGCTGGCACCCCCTCGGAACATACCTGGCAGCACCAGTTACAGGAACGGGGCCGGCATGTCGAAATATGCCACCACGATCCACGTGGCAACGAGGGGGCACCGATGCAAGCACAGCCGACACGTCTGGCCGAGCGGCGGGTACGGCCGCCGGCCGGTCCCGGGCTCGACCTGAGCACCGGTCTGAACCGCTACGGTCCTCCCTCCGCCGTCCTCGAGGCGCTCCACTCGCTGTCGCCTGCCGATCTCCAGATCGGACCCCGTGAAGCCGGTGTCCTGCTCGAGGCGGCCTATTCGGAGGCGTTGCACGTCGACGCTTCCGAGCTCCTGGTCGGTCGGGGAGCCGACGGGTTTCTCCGGGCTCTGGCCCGGCGTGGTCCGGTCCCCGTGCAGGCGGGGTCAGGCACTGGGCTGTCGCTCGAACAGGTGGACGAGGCGATGGACGCCGCCGAGCTGGTGGTCGTCCCCAACCCCCACCCGTCGGGCAGCATTCTCGACCCCGCCAGCCTCCACCGGGTCGCTGAGCGGCACCCCTTCTCCACCCTGATAGTCGACGAGACCTTCGTCGAGTTCCTCCCGGCGCCGTCCGCGTACAGCGTCGTCAGCGGCACGGCCGACAACGTTGTAGCCCTGCGATCGCCATCGCTGTTCGAAGGCATTGGCGCGGCGCGCACGGGTGTGGCGTGGGCTCGCGACAAGAGCCTTCTTCACCAGCTTTTCGGCCCCGACCAGGGCTCGTCCCTGTCCGGCCTCGACGTGGTCGTGACCGAGGCGGCGCTCTCGAGCGGAGACTGGATGGCCGAGGTGCGGGGCCGGCTGGCAGCCGACGGTGCGTGGTTGTCCGAGGCACTGGCGCCGTTCGGCCGGGTGGTCGCCGCCTACCCGGGCCTGCCGTACCGCTGTGTCGCGACCGGCGCGGCTGCGGCGCTGGCCGCCGGATTCGCCGGTCTCGGCGTGACCGTCGGTGTGGTGCCGGGCGGGCTGTGGGTGTCGGCTCCCCGCCAGGACGAGCGGGCGGCCTTCGCCGAGGCCGTCGCCGCGGTGGCGTCGCCCGCCTGGACGGTTGCGGGCTAGCGCTAGCGCGTCAGAGCTTCAGGCTGGCGGTCCGGCTTGCGGAACTTCTCGATTGCCTCGATCAGCGTCCGCACGCCGAAACCGGTGCCCCCCTTGGCGACGTAGCCCTCGGTGTCCTCGGCCCGGGCCGGCCCGGCGATGTCGAGGTGGGCCCACGGCACGTCGCCCACGAACTCCCGAAGGAACAGCCCGGCGGTGAGCGCCCCGCCGTAGCGGCCGGCTCCGATGTTCTTCACGTCGGCCACCTCGGAGTCGATCTGGCCGCGGTACTCGTCGGGAAGGGGAAGCGGCCATACCGACTCGCCGGCCCGGTCGGCGGCGCTGCGAACCTGCTCCACCCACCCGTCGTGGTTGCCCATGAGCCCGGCGATCTTTCGTCCGAGCGCCACCATGCAGGCGCCGGTGAGGGTGGCGACGTCGATGATCGCGTCGACTCCGGCCTCCACTGCGAGGGAGAGGCCGTCGGCCAGCACGAGCCGCCCCTCGGCGTCGGTGTTGAGGACCTCGACGGTCTTGCCGTTGCGGATCTTGAGAACGTCGCCGGGCTTGACCGCCGAGCCGCCGGGCATGTTCTCGGTGGCGGGGATGATGGCGATCACCTTGGTCGTGATCCCCAGGGCTGGCAGGGCCGACATGGTGGCCAGCACGGCGGCCGCGCCCGACTTGTCAGTCTTCATCGTCTCCATGCCGTCGGCCGTCTTGATCGACAGGCCGCCGGAGTCGAAGGTGATGCCCTTGCCCACGAGGGCGACCGTTCCCTGCGCGCCGGGCGGGTCGTACACCAGCTCGATCAGCCGGGCCGGCTCGTTCGAGCCCTGGGCCACCCCGGCCAGGCCGCCGAGGCCCTGGTTGACGATGGCGATCTCGTCCAGGACCGACAGCTTCAGACCCTCGGAGTCGGCCACCTCGCTGGCGACCTCGGCCAAGCGGCGGGGCGTCATGGCGCCGGCCGGCTCGTTGACCAGATCCCGGGCGAAGTTGACGGCCACCGCCACCCGGGCACCGCGGTCGATCCCGCGGCGGACCTCGGACACGGGCGTGCCGACTATCGCCAGCGACTCGATCCGGCACGGCGAGGTGTCGGACTTGTAACGGCCGAACCGGTAGGCGGCCAGGGCTGCGCCTTCGGCCACGGCCTGGGCGGCGTCGGCCGGGGCGACACTCGGAGGCGCCGTTGCCAGCAGGGTGGTGGCGACCTTGGCGTCACGCCAGGCGGCTCGCACCAGCGCGGCCGCCGCTTGCCGGAGCGAGTCGGCGGTCATGCGGCTCGGGTCGCCGACCCCGAGAGCCACCACCGCGGGCGAGCCGGCGGCCCTTGCGCCGGGCATCAGGTGAGCCTCGCCGACCTTGCCCTCGAATCCTCGACTGGCCAGGTACTCCCAGTCGATCCCGGCCGTCTCGCCTGTTGGCGGCGAGCTGACGCTGCGGCGAGGAACAGGAACGCCCAAGACCTCGGCCTCGGGAGGGATCGTCTCTGACGCGCTGAGGTCCATAGGTATCAGTAAGCTCCTTTCTCGGCCCGGGCCGGCAGGAATTCGCCCTCCTGCCACCGGGCCACTGTCCACAGCAGGTCGGACAGGCGGTTCAGGTAGGTGGTGGCCATCGAACCCTCGGTGGCGATGCCAAGAGCCGAGCGTTCCGCCCTCCGTACCACGGCGCGGGCCAGGTCCAACGCCGCCGACACCGGGTTCTGGCCGGGGACGACGAACTCATGGGGAGCCTGGAACCGGCTGCTCAGCTCGTCGATCCGGCGCTCGAGCGCCTCCACCATGGCCGGGGTGACGAGTGTCTCGCCGGCGACGAGCCGGTGGCGATTGCCGTCGGCAGTGGCCAGCTCGGCCATCACCACGTACAGCTCCCGCTCCAGGCTCACGAGCAGGTCGGCCAGCTCGCCGTCGGGGCCGGCGGCCGCCCGGGCCAGGCCGAGTGCCGCTTGCGCCTCGTCGGCGTCACCGGTGGCGACCGTCCTGGGAGAGTCCTTCGGCACCCGGCCGCCATAGAGCAGGCCAGTGGTGCCGTCGTCGCCGGTGCGGGTGTAGATCTTCACAACGTCAGCAGGCTAGCGGCGAGGTTCTCCAGGCCGGCCGCCCGGCTGCCCTTGACCAGCACGGCGTCGCCGGCAACGAGCGGCCCCAGACGCTCGAGTGCGGCTTCGGGACCGGCCACGACGTCGCCACCGTAGTCGGGAGTCGCTACGCCAACCACCTCGATGCCCAGGCTGCGGGCCAGCTCGCCGATCCGGTGGTGCTCCGCCTCGGCGAATGACCCCAGCTCGGCCATGACGCCGAGGACGGCGATACGGCGTCGGGCGTCAAGGCGCGCCAACGTGCGCAGCGCCGAGGCGGTGGAGAGAGGGTTGGCGTTGTAGGCGTCGTTCAGGACGATCGCTCCGGACCGGGACCGGGCCAGCTCCATCCGCCACGGCGAGAGGGTGGCAGTGGCCAGCCCGGCAGCCACGTCGTCGAGCGTTACCCCGCAGGCCAGGGCCGCCGCTGCGGCGGCCAGCGCGTTGGATACCTGGTGCTCCCCCCGGACGGCCAGGCCGACCTCGGTGTGCCCCCAAGGGGACTGCAAGCGGAAGGCGGGGCGGAGCTCGTCGTCTATCCGCACGTCGTCGGCGCGCACGTCGGCGGCCGCGGCGCCGAAGGTGAGCACCCGGGCCGCCGTCCTCTCAGCCATGGCCGCCACCCGCGGGTCGGCGGCGTTGAGGACAGCGGTGCCACTGGCCGGGAGGCAGGCCACCAGCTCCGACTTCGATTCGGCGACCGCCTCGATGCTGCCGAACTGCTCGGTGTGGCAGGCACCGACAGCCGTGACGATCCCGACGGTGGGCCGGGCCAGCGCGCAGAGGGCGGCCACCTGGCCGCGGCCCCGCGCTCCCATCTCGACCACGACCGCCTCGGTGCCCTCGGGGGCGTTGCCCAGCGTCAGCGGCACACCCATCTCGTTGTTGAACGAGCGGTGACTCGAGGCTGTGGGCCAGCGGCGGGCCAGGACCGGCGCCAAGAGGTCCTTGGTCGAGGTCTTGCCCACCGACCCGGTGACGCCCACGACGCGGTCCGGCAGGCGGTCGCGGGCCCAGGCTCCGATTCGCGACAGGGCGGCAGCGGTGTCGTCGACCACCACCGCGGTTCCTTCGCCCGGTGGGCGGATGGTGAGGTAGGCGGCGGCGCCGGCGGCCAGGGCGGCTTCGATGAAGTCGTGGCCGTCGCGCCCGGCGACGACGGGCACGAACAGCTGGCCCGGGCGTACCGAGCGGGAGTCGATGGACAGGCCGTCCAGCTCCACGTCGGGCCCGACCAGGCGGCCGCCGACCACATCGGCCACGACGGAGCCGGAGGTTCTCATCCTGGTTCCTACACTTCCACCTGTGCGGCTGGTCATCCTCTTCGGCGGGCGCTCGGCCGAGCACGACGTTTCCTGCGTGTCGGCCACCCACGTGGCCGCCGCCGCCGACCCCGGTCGCTACGAGGTCGTGCCCGTGGGAATCACCATCGACGGCCGGTGGGTGGAGGCGGTGCCCGGCGTCGGCGGGCTGCGGGATGCCGGGGATGAGGTCGATCCTTCGGAAGTCCTGGCCGACGCCGATGTCGTGTTCCCGCTCCTGCACGGTCCCCTGGGTGAGGACGGCACCGTCCAAGGCCTTCTGGAGCTGGCCGGTGTGCCTTATGTGGGAGCCGGCGTGCTCGGCTCGGCCCTCTGCATGGACAAGGCGATGGCCAAGCAGGTGGTCGGCTGTGCCGGGCTGCCGCAGGTCCGCCACGTGGCCCTGCGCGACACCGAGGTCGACGACGACGCGCTCGCTCGCGCTGCCGAGGACCTCAAGTTTCCGCTGTTCGTAAAGCCGGCCAACCTGGGCTCGTCGGTTGGCGTGTCGCGAGCAGTCGACGCCGGAGAGCTGGCGGCGGCGGTGGAGCTGGCCCTCACCTACGACGAGTGGCTCGTGATCGAGGAGGAGGCGGTAGCGGCGCGCGAGATCGAGTGCGGGCTGCTCGGCTTTCCCCACCTGCGGGCGTCGGCCCCCGGGGAGGTCCGGCCCAGCCACCCGTTCTACGACTACGACGACAAGTACACCGACGGGGCGGCCGAGGTGCTGGCCCCGGCGCCGCTGCCATGCCCGGTGACCCAGGAGGTGCGCCGGCTGGCCGTGGAGGCGGGCCGAGCCCTACGGGTCGACGGGATGGCGCGGGTCGACTTCTTGTACGAGGAGGGGGGCCGGGGGCTGCTCGTGAACGAGGTCAACACGATTCCCGGGTTCACGCCCATCTCGATGTACTCCAAGGTCTGGGAGGCCTCCGGGGTCTCCTACCCGCAGCTCGTCGACGAGCTGGTGGACGCCGGCATCGCGCGCCACCGCCACCGTTCGCGCCGGATCGGTAGGGTCGGGCGTCCTGCTTAGAAGCCGGGGGCGCGTGCTGGCGGCCGGCCTGCTGGCGTTGTCGGCGTGCGGGGGAGGCGGCGGGGCGGCCCCGGCCCCGTCCACGACGGCAGCGCCGGTTACGACGGCATCACCTTCGACGACGCTTCCGGCGACCACGACGGCGCCCGCCCTGCCTGCCGGCTCGTGCCCGGCCGTTCCCGCCAGGGCCGAGCCCCGGCCCGACCGCCCGCGCTACGTCGTGCGGGTCGACGTGCGGCCTGCCGAGCGATCGGCTGAGGGCAGCGTGGAGGTGCGCTTCGTCCCCGACCTCGACACCGACCGGCTGGTGTTCCGACTGTGGCCCAACGGCCCGCGCCAACGGGGCGAGGGTGCGGGTATCGAGACCGGGCCGGTGGAGGTCGATGGGAAGCCGGCGCCGTCGCGGTTGGACGTCCCGACCACGCTGGTGGTGCCGCTCGCCGGCGGGTTGCGCGCCGGCAACGCCGTCGTCGCCCGCGTGCCCTGGAAGCTGGTGCTTCCGCTAAGGGTGAGGGACCGCATCTCGGCCGAGGGCGACGCGGCACGCCTCGGGTCGTTCTTCCCGATGCTGGAGTGGGAGCCCGGCGTGGGCTGGGCCACCGATCCGCCCACCACCCAGTTCGCCGAGGCGTCCACCGCGCCCACCGCGGACTTCGACCTCACCGTCCTCGCGCCCGAAGGCCTGGGCGTGCTGGCCAGCGGCACGCCCGACCGGCCCGGCCACTGGACGGCTACCGCGATGCGCGACGTGGCCGTCGCCGTCGGGCGGTTCACGACCGAGTCGGCCGTCGCCCACGCTCCAGGGCCCGTCACCGTGACCGTCGGCGTGCACGCCGGAATGGCGGAGGCGCCCTCGGTTTACCTGCGGCGAGCGGTGGCCGTGATCGAGGACTTCGGGCGGCGGTTCGGGCCCTACCCGTGGCCCACCTTCACCGTGTCGGTCACGCCCACGTTGCGAAGCGGGATCGAGTACCCCGGCCACGTCATGCAGGGGCCAGGGACCTCGGGGCGATCGCTGAGCCACGAGGTCGGCCACCAGTGGTTCTACGCCCTGGTCGGCAACAACCAGGCCCGTGACCCGTGGCTCGACGAGGCCCTGGCGACGTGGGCCGAGGCCCGGGCCGATGGCTCCCTCGCCGGCTACCGGGCGCGGGTGGTGCCGGAGGCCGTCCGGGGCCGGGCGGGGGAGCCGATGTCGTTCTGGGACCCGCGGTCGGCCCAGTACTACCTCGGCGCCTACGTTCAGGGCGCCCAGGCCCTGGCCGCGCTCGGGCCGCCGGAGCTGGTCGACTGCGCGCTGGCGACCTACGTGGCGGCCAACGCTCACGGGATCGCCCGTCCGCGAGACCTGGTGGCCGCGACGACAACCGTGTTCCCAGGCGCGGCCGAGGTCCTGTCCCGGTACGGCATCCGGCCATGACGCGGTGGATGGCTCCGGCCGTCACGGCGGTGATGGTCCTGTCGGCCGCATGTGGGTCGGGCTCGGGCCAGCCGGCGGGGCGGACGACCTCGGTTCCGGGCACCGCGGCCGCGACCACCGTCGCGGCGGGCACGACCGTCCCGTTGCCGCCGACGACGGTCTCCGCCGGGGCGGCCCGACTGGTGTTGTCGTCGACGGGCGTGCTCGTGCCGGTGGTCAAGGCCAGCCCGAGCGGCGGATGGACGGTGCGTACGCCGTGCAGCAACACCGTCCACCTCGCCGCCGGCACGCCGTTGGGCGGGGCGACGGTCGTGCTCGATCCTGGCCACGGTGGGGGCGAGCCCGGAGCTGTCTCGCCGGCAGGGCTCGTCGAGGCGCCGGTCAACCTGGCCGTGGCCTCCCACGCCCGCGCCGCGCTGGAGGCCGCCGGCGTGGCCGTCGCGATGACCCGCACCGGTTCGTACGACGTGGATCTTCCGACCCGAGCTGCCATCGCCAAGGCCGCCGACGCCCGGCTGTTCGTGTCGGTCCACCACAACGCCGAGCCCGACGGGCCCTCGGCCCGGCCCGGCTCCGAGACCTACTACCAGCAGGCCTCCGCCGACTCGAAGCGCCTGGCGGGCCTCATCTACGAGGACGTGGTCGGCGCCCTCGCCGGATACCGCGTGGGATGGGTGGCCGACCGCGACGCTGGTGCCAAGTACCGGCCGGGCAGCCGGGGGGACTACTACGCGGTGCTGCGCCTGGGCGCCCCGACCGTGTCGGTGCTCGCCGAGCTGGCCTTCATCTCCAACCCGGCCGAGGCTGCCCTTTTGTCGCGGCCCGACTTCCAGGAGGTGGAAGGCAGGGCTCTCGCCGCCGGGATCCTGCGGTACCTCAACTCTCCGGCACCGGGCTCGGGCTTCGTGGTGCCGTACCCCCGGACCGACCCGCCCGGGGGCACGCCCGCGCCGCCCTGCCGCGAGCCGGCTCTCTAGCCCGAACCCGCCACCACCGGCTCGTTCTGGGGTCGTCGCCAGGCAGCTCAACCCTGCTCTGACGACCCCGGAACGGGCTGGGACCGATCGAGTAGCTCGCCGAGCGTCTCCAGGCGGATCACCCCACAGACCGTTTGCCCGTCGACGACCGTGATCACGTTGGTGCTGGAGGCCAGCATGGCGGCGAGCGCGTCGTAGAGGCTGGAACTGCGGTCGACGGTGGCGCCGCCAGGCCCGGCGCGATCGCCCGTTGGCTCCAGGGCGACAGAGGTGATGGGCACCACGGAGAGCCGCTTCAGGCCCCGGTCGGCGCCGACGAAGTCGGCCACGAACCGGGAGGCGGGACGACCGAGCACCGCCGCCGGGGTGTCGTGCTGCTGGAGCCGGCCGTGGTCGCCGAGGACGGCGATGCGGTCGCCCACCTTCACGGCCTCGTCGACGTCGTGGGTCACGAATACCACTGTCTTGGCCACCACGCCCTGGAGCCGGCGGAACTCGGACTGGAGCCGGGCCCGGTTGATCGGGTCGACGGCCCCGAACGGCTCGTCCATCAGGAGCACCGGCGGGTCGGCTCCGAGCGCCCGGGCCACTCCCACCCGTTGGCGCTGGCCACCGGAGAGCTGGTGCGGGTAGCGGCCGTGGAACTCGCCCGGGGCCAAGCCGACCAGCTCCAGCAGCTCGTCGGTCCGGCGCCGTACCCGCGACCGGTCCCAGCCGAGCAGCCGGGGGACGGTCGCCACGTTGTCGCCCACGGTCAGGTGGGGGAAGAGCCCGACGTTCTGGATGACGTAGCCGACGCGGCGCCGTAGCTCTACCGGGTCGACCTTGGTGACGTCGTCACCGCCGATCAGGACGCGGCCGCTGGTGGGCTCGACCAGGCGATTGACCATCTTGAGGGTGGTGGTCTTGCCGCAGCCCGACGGGCCCACCAGCACGCAGACGTCGCCTTCCGCCACCTCCAGGTCGAGAGCCTCGACCGCCACCCGGTCGCCGTAGCGCTTGGTGACCGACTCGAGACGGATCACGGCCGACGTAGTCTGCCGCGGTGCCGCTGGCGTCTGCGGGTGACCCGTGGGTCCGCTGGGACTGGGTGTCGCGGCACTCGGCCGACATCGCCGCCGCCGGCCGCCAGCATGCGGAGCTGACGGCCATCGCTGTCGCCCTCGGGCTGGCCATCTCGTTCCCACTGGCGCTCGCCGCCCGGCGCTGGCGTCGGCTCGAGCAGCCGGTGATGGCCGGGACCGGGCTCCTGTTCGCCGTCCCGTCGCTGGCGCTCTTCGCCCTGCTCGTGCCGGTGTACGGGCTCTCCCGGCTGACGGCCGAGATCGGCCTGGTGGGCTACACGTTCATGATCCTGGTCCGCAACATCCTCGCCGGGCTCGACGGGGTGCCGGCCGAGGTGACGGAGGCGGCGCGCGGCCTCGGGTACCGGCCTTTGCGCCAGCTGGTGACCGTAGAGGTGCCGCTAGCCCTGCCGGTGATCCTCGCTGGGGTGCGCCTGGCGACGGTCACCACCGTCGGGCTGGTGACGGTCACCGGGCTCATCGCCCAGGGTGGGCTGGGCGCCTTCATCATCGAGGGGATCAACCGCGACTTCCGCACGCCGGTGGTCGTCGGGTCGGTGCTGTCGGTCGCTCTGGCTGTGGTGGCCGACTTGGGGCTGGCCGCCGCTGGCCGCCTCCTCACGCCCTGGGCCCGCAGTCGGTGACCGGGTTCCTGGGGCAACTGGCGGCGTGGTTCGCCGACGGCTCGCACTGGAGCGGCACCTTCGGCGTCCCCCACCGGCTGGCAGAGCACGCCGCCATGTCGGCCGCGGCCGTGGTCGTGGCCGCCGCTATCGCGCTACCGATAGGTATCGGGATCGGCCACCGAGGGCGGGGAGGGTGGCTCGCGGTCAACCTGTCCAACATCGGCCGGGCCGTGCCGTCGCTCGCCATCCTGGCCCTGGTCCAGCAGGCCGTCGGGCTACGGGGTTGGCCGGGGTTCGGCGCCCGCCCGGCGTTCGTGGCTCTCGTGGCGCTGGCCGTTCCGCCATTGGTCACCAACGCCTACGTGGGCATCCGAGGCGTCGACCGCGACGTGGCCGAGGCCGCCCGTGGCCTGGGCATGACCGGCTTGCAGCTGCTCTGGAGGGTCGAACTGCCGATGGCGATGCCGGTGGTTGTCGCCGGCCTGCGTACCGCATCGGTCCAGGTGGTGGCGACCGCAACGCTGGCGGCGGTCACCGCCTGGGGCGGCCTGGGCCGCTACATCGTCGACGGCTTCGGCCAGCGCGACAACGTGGCTGTGGTGGCCGGCGCGATCCTCGTGGGCCTCCTGGCGGTCGTCACCGAGGTGGCGCTGGGCGGCCTGAAGCGGCTCGTCGTGCCCGCCGGCCTACGCCAGGCATGATGAGCCAGCGACGAAAAGGAGACGACATGCGACTGCCCCGGTTCCCGAGGACCGTCATCGCGGTGGCCCTGGCGACGGTGACGCTGGTTGCTTGCGGTGGGGCGTCGGACGAGGGTGGCGGGGCGGGCGAGACGAGCAGGACGGTCGTCGTGGGTTCGGCGCCGTTCGCCGAGAGCGCCATCCTCGCCAACATGTACGCCAAGGCGCTGGAGGCCAACGGCTTCAAGGTCACTTTGAAGGGCGGGCTCGGCCAGCGCGAGGTCTACCTCCCGGCCCTGGAGCGGGGCGGCGCCAACGACGGGATCGACCTGGTGCCCGAGTACGTCGGCACCCTCCTGGAGTTCGTCAACAGCAACGCTGGTGAGGCGAGCGGCGACCTCGACGCCACCGTCACCAAGCTGCGGGCCCGCCTGGCGCCCAAGGGCCTCACGGTGCTCGATCCGTCGCCAGCCGCCGACCAGAACGCGTTCGCGGTCAAGCGGTCCACCGCCGAGCGTCTCAAGCTCGCCAAGCTTTCCGATCTGGCTCCCGTCGCCCGGCAGCTCACGCTGGGAGCGGGCTCGGAATGTCCCACCCGACCCTTCTGCATCCCGGGCCTCAAGCAGACCTACGGCATCGAGTTCAAGGCCTTCCGGGTGCTCGACTCGGGCGGTCCCAAGACCAAGGACGCCCTGGTGGCGGGCGACATCGACGTGGGCCTCGTGTTCTCCAGCGACGGCGCCGTGGCCGCTCGCGACTTGGTAGTCCTCGAGGACGACCGCAAGCTCCAGACAGTCGACAACATCGCCCCTGCCATCCGTGAAGACGTGCGCACCGACGCCGTCGCCGACGTGCTCAACCGGATATCCGCGCAGCTCACCACCACCGACCTGGTGGCCCTCAACAAGCGGGCCGATGTCGACAAGGAGGACCCCGACGCGCTGGCCGAGGAGTGGCTGCGCGACCACGGCCTCGTCGACGGGAAGTGATGCGAGCGGGGGCGGCCGCGTCCGTCGCCGCTCTTGCCCTCCTTCTGGGCGCGTGTCGGTCGCCGGCCGAACGGTCGGCATCGACGACGACTTCGACTGTCTCCGTCGCGGTAGCGGCCGCGTACGGCAGGCCCACCCTGCTGGCCCGGATCGAGTCGTCCGACATCGACGAGAACAGCGGGCTGGCTGCGTCCCGGCGCGTGCCGGGGCTGGTCTGGGCCCACAACGACTCGGGCGACGTCCCGCTTCTGTACTGCGTCGACCGAGCCGGACGTAGCTGCGGGGTGTGGTCGGTCACCGCTGCCAAGGCCCGCGACTGGGAGGACATGGCCGCGGGCCCTGGACCGGTAGCCGGTGAGCGGTACCTGTACATGGGCGACATCGGCGACAACCGGGGCGACCAGCCCGCCGTCACCATCTACCGGGTCCCCGAGCCGGTGGCCAACCCTGGCGACGGTTCGTCGAAGGCTCGGCCCCGACGGACGGCCCCGGCCGAGGCCATCCGGCTGCGCTACGAGGACGGGCCCCACGACGCCGAGGCCCTCTTCGTGCACCCGGCGACCGGCGACGTCTACGTGGTGGCCAAGGGCATCGGCGCGGCGGCGGTGTACAAAGCCGGCGGTGGCGTGCTCCGCCGGGTCGGTACGGTCGCGCTCGGCGCGGGGGAATGGGTGACCGGCGGCGACATCAGCCCCGACGGCCGCCGTGTCGCACTGTGCACCTACTTCGGCGGATACGAGCTCACCCTGCCGGCGGGCTCGGACTCCGTCTTCGACGATGTCTGGGGCGCGCTCGCGGTGCCCGTGGACCTGGGCGATCGGGCCCAGGGGGAGAGCGTGGCCTACGGACTGGACGGGCGGTCGTTGGTGGCCAGCAGCGAGGGGTCACCGGCGCCGCTCTACGAGGTGAAGCGCCGTTAGCCTTCGTGGCGTGGGCTACCTGGAGGCGGCGCGGGAACGGGTCGTCGTGTTCGATGGCGCCGCCGGCACCAACTTGCAACTGCGCGATCTGACCGCCGACGACTTCGGCGGGCCGGCGTTCGAGGGTTGCAACGAGATCCTCGTCGACACCCGGCCCGACGTGATCGCCGACCTCCACGCCTCGTTCCTCGACGTTGGCTGCGAGGTGGTCGAGACCAACTCGTTCGGCTCCCTGTCCGTGACTCTCGCCGAGTACGGCATCGCCGAGCGATCCCACGAGCTCAACCTCAAGGCGGCGCGCCTCGCCCGGGAGGTGGCCGACGGCTACTCGAAGCCGGGTGAGCCGCGGTGGGTGGCGGGCTCCATCGGGCCGGGCACCAAGTTCCCGTCGCTCGGCCAGATCCGCTTCGTGGCTTTCCGCGATGCCTACGAGGAACAGGCCGCCGGCCTGCTCGAGGGCGGCGTCGACCTGCTCATCATCGAGACCGTCTTCGACCTGCTGCAGGCCAAGGCCGCCATCATCGGTAGCCGCCGGGCCATGGCCGCGCTGGGACGGGAGGTGCCGATTCAGGTACAGGTGACCGTGGAGCTGACCGGGCGGATGTTGCCGGGCACCGAGATCGGCGCCGCCCTCACCACCCTGGAGGCACTGCGGCCCGACGTAATCGGACTCAACTGCGCCACCGGTCCCACCGAGATGCACGAGCACCTGCGCCACCTGAGCCGCCACTGCCGGGTGCCGATCTCGTGCCTGCCCAACGCCGGCCTGCCCTCGGTGGTCGACGGGAAGATGCACTACGACCTCACCCCCGAAGGGCTGGCCGAGCACCACGCCGGGTTCGTGACCGAGCTGGGCGTGTCGGTGATCGGAGGCTGTTGCGGCACCACGCCCGAGCACCTACGGGCGGTGATCGAGCGCTGCCGCGACCTGGTGCCGAAGCCGCGCCAGCCGGTGCACGAGCCGGGCGCGGCGTCGATCTACACCCATGTGCCATTCCGCCAGGACACGTCGTTCCTCAGCATCGGCGAGCGCACCAACGCCAACGGGTCCAAGCGCTTCCGCGACGCCATGCTGGCCGACGACTGGGACACGTGCGTGGCCATGGGACGCGAGCAGGTGGCCGAGGGAGCGCATCTGGCCGACGTGTGCGTGGACTACACCGGCGAGGACGGCACCTCCGACATGGACGAGATCGCCAGCCGGTTCGCCACCCAGGTGAGCGTGCCGCTGGTGCTCGACTCCACCGAGCCGGCGGTGATCGAGGCCGGCTTGCAGTGGATCGGTGGCAAGCCGGTGCTCAACTCGGTGAACCTGGAGGAGGGCGACGCCCCCGGCACGCGCCTTGATCGGTTCCTGTCGCTTGCCCGCGAGTACGGCGCGGCGGTGGTGTGCACGTGCATCGACACCGAGGGCCAGGCCCGAACGGCCGAGTGGAAGCTGCGGGCAGCGCGCGCCATCCACGACCTGGCGGTGGACCGCTACGGGCTGGCGCCGTCGGACCTGCTCTTCGACACGCTGGCCCTGCCGCTGTCGACGGGCATGGAGGAGAGCCGGCGCGACGGCATCGAGACCATCGAGGGGATCCGGCGGATCAAGGCCGAGCTGCCCGGCGTGCACACCGTCCTCGGCCTGTCGAACGTCTCGTTCGGGCTCAACCCCGCGGCCCGGCACGTGCTCAACTCGGTGTTCTTGCACGAGTGCGTGGAGGCCGGCCTAGACGCCGCCATCGTGCACGCGGCGCGCATCATGCCCCTGGTCAAGATCCCCGAGCGCCAGCTCCAGGTGTGCCTCGACCTGATCTACGACCGGCGCGACCCGGCCACCGGCTACGACCCGCTCCAGGAGCTGCTGGGCCTGTTCGAGGGCGTCTCGTCGTCGGCGCTGGTGAAGGAGGACCGCAGCGGCTGGCCGGTGGACCGACGGCTCAGCCAGAGGATCATCGACGGTGACCGCGAGGGGCTGGAGGCCGACCTCGACGAGGCCCTGGGCGCCGGCACGTCGGCCTTGTCCATCGTCAACGACACCCTGCTGGCCGGCATGAAGGTGGTCGGCGACCTGTTCGGTTCGGGGCAGATGCAGCTGCCGTTCGTGCTGCAGTCGGCCGAGACCATGAAGGCGTCGGTTGCCTACCTCGAGCCCCACATGGAGAAGGCCGACCAGGGCGGCAAGGGCCGCATCGTGTTGGCCACCGTCAAGGGCGACGTCCACGACATCGGCAAGAACCTGGTCGACATCATCCTCACCAACAACGGCTACGAGGTGCACAACCTCGGCATCAAGGTGGCAGTCGCCGAGATGATCGCCAAGGCCGCCGAGGTGAAGGCCGACGTGATCGGCATGAGCGGGCTGCTGGTCAAGAGCACGCTCATCATGCGGGAGAACCTGGAGGAGCTGAACCGCCGCGGGCTGGCGGCCGACGTGCCGGTGCTGCTGGGCGGCGCCGCGCTCACCCGGCGATACGTGGAGCGCGACCTGCGGGAGGTCTACGACGGGCGCGTCTTCTACGGGAAGGACGCGTTCGAGGGCCTGCACACCCTCGACCGGCTCATGGAGATCAAGCGCTCGGGCGTCGACGAACCCGACTTCGGCCGGGTGCCGTTGGGCCGGGTGCTGCCGGACAAGTCCGCCGACGGTGAGGACGCCGCTGGCGTGCCGTTGCCGGCCCGCTCGCCGACGGTTGCCACCGACAACCCGGTGTTCGTGCCGCCGTTCCTCGGCTCGCGCGTCGTGAAGGGCATCGCCCTCGACGAGGTTGCCGGGTACCTCAACGAGACCGCGCTTTTCCGCAACCAGTGGGGCTTCCGGCCGGAGAAGGGAGAGAAGGCTGGCTCCGGATCTCGGACAGAGTCCGACCTGGAGTTCAAGGACCGGATCCGGCCCACCCTACGGGCCGAGCTGGCCAAGGCCACCGCCGCCGACCTGCTGGTGCCCCAGGTGGTCTACGGGTACTACGCGGCCAACGGCGACGGGAACGACGTCGTGGTCTGGAAGGACGAGACGGCGACCGCCGAGTGGCTGAGGTTCTCGTTCCCCCGGGAGCACAAGGAGCCGTGGCGCTGCATCGCCGACTTCTTCCGGCCCGTCGCCTCCGGCGAGGTCGACTACGCGGCGTTCAGCATCGCCACCATGGGCCCGCGGGTGTCGGAGGCGGCGGCCGAACTGTTTGCCGCCGACCGCTACACCGAGTACCTACTGCTCCACGGGCTCGGTGTCGAGATGGCCGAGGCGCTGGCCGAGTACTGGCACCGCCGCATCCGCGAGGAGTGGGGGTTTGCCGGCGAGGACGGCAGCCGCACCGACATCCTGGTTCGCCAGGGCTACCGGGGCGGCCGTTACTCGTGGGGCTACCCGGCCTGCCCCGACCTTGAGGACAACCTGACCGTCGCCAACCTCCTCGGCGCCGAGCGCGTCGGCGTGGCCGTCAGCGACGACTTCCAATACCACCCGGAGCAGACCACTTCGGCCCTCATCTGCCACCACCCCCAGGCCAAGTACTTCGTAGCCCGCTAACCCGCCGGCCCCGGGGGGGCACTAATCCGCGCAATTACACCGGACAGGGGGGTCTGGCGCGGAGAGCTTCACCCGGCCTCCCGCAACAGGCGCCTCAGCCGGCGAGGATGGCCCGGGCCACGAGGTCGGTGCCGAAGGCGGTGAGGATGGCGAGGTACAGCAGGCCGGTGGCCGCCATGACGGCCGAGTAGTACCGCTCGCGTAGGGCCGCCCGGGTCACGCCGGTGAGCACGAGCGTCGTCACCGCGCAGGCGACCCAGAACCACCCGAGCGTGCCGCCCCACCCGTCGTCCACCGAGCCCGACAGCGCGGACAGCATCCCCGTCGGCCACAACAGGACCGCGACTTCCACCGGCCAGAGGAGGGCCAGCCACCGGATGAGCTCCAGCAGGGGCTGGCGGTCGAGGCCGGGCTGCACCAGGTACCAATGGCCGAGCAGCATGGCATCCGTGACGGCGCCGAGGAAGGCGGCGCCGACGAGCGTCCGGGCGACGGCCAGCGGAGGGGGGCCGCCGGCATGCAGTGCCGCCAGGACCAACCCGACGATACCGATGAGAGGCGCCACCAGGTCGAAGGCGGGAGGGAACTCGCGTCTCTCGTCAGCCTCCGGCGCTCCGGCTGAGACCGCTTCGGAGCCCGGGCCGGCCTGGTCACCACTACCCACCATGGCCGCCACCCGGGCGGACTTCCGTCGCTCGCGCGCCCGCTCGCCGGCCACGCCCGCCCGGCGCCGCACGATCGAGACAGCCAGGGCGACAACTGCGGCCGTGGCCACCGCAGCCGCGGCCACATCGCGGCCGGCCACGGCATCGCCGAGGCGCCCGGCGACCACCGCCGCGGCAGCCAGGACACCGAATGAGATCCGCAGGAGCCACCCGTAGCCGATGCCGACCTCGCGCCTGCGGCTGGTGACCCAGAGGAACGCCAGGCCGCCGGTCGCCCACTGGAGCAGCACCGTCGCGGCGTCCAGCCTGATCAATGGACCGGGCCTCTCACGGCGCCCAGCCTCCCACGGGGGCTGGGCGGTTTCGCCGCCGCGGTGGCCGGAAAGAGAGAGGCCACCCTAAAGGCTCGGAGCGTTCCTGCCGACAACAGGAGGCGTAGTCTGAGCGGACATCGGGCGACAGATGGGTTGGCGACGATGAGTGACCAATTTCTCGAGTTGTTGTCGTACCTGGCTCTCGCTATCGGGATCGGCCTGGTGCTCTTCCAGCTGAGTGTTCCCCACCTTCCCCGGCAGGTCCGGGTCCTGCGGTTCCGCCGCCGGATGCACCACAACCTGGATTCGGTGATCACGCGGTGGGCGGTGGAGATGCGAGCCAAGAGCGACCCGACCGACGACATGGTGCGCCGTCCCCGTCGGCCCCAGCCCGGCCCCGACGCCAGCTAGCCAGCTAAGCCTCGACGACGGCCAGGTCTCGGGGAACCTGGTTGAGGCTGTCGGGCCCGGAATCGGTCGCCACCACGATGTCCTCGATCCGGGCGCCCCACGTCCCGGCCACGTAGATGCCGGGCTCGACCGAGAAGGCGTGGCCCGGAGCCAGCGGATCGCAGTTGCCGCCCACCAGGTACGGGTCCTCGTGCTCCTCCATCCCGATCCCGTGCCCGGTGCGGTGGACGAGGTTGGCGCCGTAGCCGCCGTCGGTGATGAGGCGCCGGGCCACGCCGTCGACGTCCTCGCACGGCGTACCGATGGTGGCGGCGTCGACGGCGCGGGCCTGGGCGTCGCGCAGCACGGCGTAGAGGTCACGGAACTCCGAAGGCGGCGGGCCAGTGAAGACGGTGCGGGTTATGTCCGAGCAGTAGCCGTCGAGGGTACCGCCGAAGTCGCACACCACCGCCTCGCCGGAGGCGATCCGGCGTGCGCCCGCCTCGTGGTGGGGACTGGCTGAGTTGGGGCCGCTGCCCACGATGGCGAAGTTGACTCGGTCGTGGCCTTCGGCCAAGAGGCGCTCGCCGAGGTCGCGGGAGACCTCGGCCTCGGTCCGGCCGATCAGCCCGATCTCACCCCCCACCAGCTGGGCGGCCACCCGGTCGGCCGCCGCCGACGCCCGGCGCAGTGCCGCTATCTCGTCGGGGTCCTTGCGGGCCCGAAGGGGGGCGGTGACGAGGGAGGCATCCGACCACCGGCGGCCCGGCAACACCGCCTGGAGGGCCAACACGAACGTGGCCCAGGTGCGATCGGATACGGCGAGATGGGAGCGCAGGCCGACCAGGGCGGCCACGGCCGCCACCGGGTCGTCGGTCTCGTCCCACGGCTCGATGGAGAACAGCTCGGGCCGGGCCTGCACCCTCGGCCCCTCCAGCCGCGGGACCACCAGGGTGGCCTCTCCGTTTGACGGCAGGACCAGCATCGTCAGCCGTTCCAGCGGCATCGCCGTGTAGCCCGTGAGCCACGGCAGGTCGGCACCCACCGACAGCAGCAGGACGTCGATGCCGAGTTCGTCCATGGCCGCGCGGACGCGCTCCGCGCGGCTCACCCGACGGCGGCGGCTGCCTGGCGGGCGTGGTAGCTGGACCGAGCGAGCGGCGACGCCTCGACCGACGCGAAACCCATGCCGAGCGCCGACCGGCGGAGGTCGTCGAGCTCCTCGGGATTCCACCACCGGGCCACCGGGAGGTGGTCGCCCGACGGCCGCAGGTACTGGCCCACGGTGAGGATCTCGACACCCACGTTGCGCATGTCGGCCATGGCGGAGCGGACCTCGTCGGCTGTCTCGCCCAGCCCCACCATGAGGCCCGACTTGGTGCGCAGGCCGGCCGCTCTCGCCCTCCCGAGGACCGAGAGGCTGCGGGCGTAGGAGGCCGAGGGTCGGACCGCCCGTTGCAAGCGGGCAACGGTCTCCAGGTTGTGGTTCAACACATCGGGCCGGGCGTCGAAGATGGTGGCCAGGGCGGCGGGGTCGCCCTTGCAGTCGGGAACCAGGACCTCGACGGTCGTGCCCGGGCAGCGGCGGCGGACGGCGGCGATGGCCGCCGCGAACGCGCCCGCCCCGCCGTCGGGCAGGTCGTCGCGGGCGACGGCGGTGATCACGGCGTGGGCCAACCCCATCCGGGCCACGGCCTCGGCCAGGTGCTCGGGCTCCTCCGGGTCAGGCGCGGCCGGCCGCCGGGTGTCGACCAGACAGAACCCGCACGCCCGCGTGCAGCGGTCGCCGTTGATCATGAAGGTGGCGGTGCCGTCGTTCCAGCACTCGAAGATGTTGGGGCAGCCCGCCTCCTCGCACACCGTGACCAGGTCCAGCGAGCGCATGGTCTGGCGGATCCGGCGGTACTCGGGGCCGGTCTGCACCTTCACGCGCAGCCAGTCGGGCTTACGCGCCGTGATGGGGAGGCCGCTTGCCGGCGACGCCACCGCCGGCGTTGCCGCACTACCCGTTGCCGCCCAGTCCAGCTGGTTGCCGCCCCAGCGGACAGTCGCCCGGGCAACGACCGCGGCGACGACCTCGGCCATCTCCACGCGCACACCCTCGGCGGCCAGCGATGTGACCGCCTTGTCCCGGATCCCGCACGGGACGATGTGGTCGAAGAAGGACAGGTCGGGGTCGACGTTGAACGCGAAGCCGTGCATGGTGCGGCCACGGCTGCGGCGCACGCCGACGGCACAGATCTTGCGGGGCCGGTCGCCGCCGGGGTCGACCCACACGCCGGGGAACCCGTCGAGCCGGCCGGTAGAGGCGAGCCCGAGGTCGGCGCAAGCATCGATCATCAGCTGCTCCACCGACCGCACGTAGGCCGGCGTGGCCCCCGGGACGGTCGGCACCGACAGGATCGGGTAGCCGACGAGCTGACCCGGCCCGTGGTAGGTCACGTCACCGCCCCGGTCGGTGCGAACGAGCTCGGCCCCCACCGATCCCGGTGGGGTGAGCACGTGCTCCATCGAGCCCCGGAGGCCGAGGGTGTACACGTGCGGGTGCTCCAGCAGCAGGAGGTACGGATCGGTCGCAGACGCGAACAACGCCCGCTGGAGAGCGTGGGCGTCGGCGAAGCGCACCCGGCCGAGCCAGCGGGCCCGGAGCACGCTCAGCCCTTGGCGCCGAAGGCCGCCATTACAGCTCCTGGCCCCAGTCCCGGGTCTCGAGGATCTGCCGGCAGCGGGCCAGGAAGGCCGAGGCGTAGGCGCCGTCGAACGCGCGGTGGTCGAAGCTGAGGGCCAGCATCCCGACCGGGTGGATGGCGACGGCGTCGGTGCCGTCGGGCAGCTCGACCACGACCGGGCGCTTGCGAACCCCGTCGAGGGACAGGATCGCCACCTGGGGCTGGTTGATCACCGGCGCGGTGATGAACGTGCCGAACGACCCCGGGTTGGTGATCGTGAACGTGCTGCCGGAGATCTCGTCGGCGTTGAGCTTGCGCGACCGGGCGCGGGCGGCCAGGTCGGCGACCTCGCGGGCCAGCGGCCGCAGCCTCTTGCTGTCGGCGTCGTGGATCACGGGGACGATGAGGCCGTCGAAGTTGAGGTCGACGGCGATGCCGAGGTGCACGAAGTGGTGGACGATCAGCTGGTCGTCGCCGACGGACGCGTTCAGCTGCGGGAAGTCGGCGATGGCGTCGATGGCCGCCCGGGCCACGAACGGCAGGTAGGTGAGCGAGAAGCCCTCGTCGGCCTTGAACTGCTCGCGCTCGGCGGCCCGCAACCGGTCGACGCCCGAGTAGTCGACCTCGGTGGCCACCAGCACGTGGGCCGACGTGGCCTGCGACCGCACCATGTGCTCGGCCGTTCGGCGGCGAATGTTGGAGAAGGGGACGACCTCGTCGCCCGTGCGTGGCCGGGGCCGGGGGGCCGCAGTCTCGGTCGGCTTGGTGGCGGTTGCCCGGCTGGGTGCGACCTGCGGGGCAGCCTTCGCCCTTGCCGGTGCCACCTCGATGTGGGTCATGACGTCGGCCCTCGTGATGCGGCCGTCGACGCCCGTCCCGGGAATGGCCGAGGGGTCGAGGTTGTGCTCGGCCAGGAGGCGCCGCACGAGCGGGGACAGCAGGCGGGCGCGTCGCGGTTCAGTGGCAGGGCCGCTGGCGCCGTTGCCCCGGCCCGAGGCCGCGGCGTCCGGGTCGGGCCTCGTTCCCGTCGTTCCGGGGTCGTTCAAGGTCGTATAGCCGCCCTCAGCGTCCCCAGAAGGAGCGGTCGCGGCGCCAGCGGGCGGCGCGTCGCCGGTCGGCGCGCCTTCGGTCACCACCGCCAGGCGTACACCCACGTCGACCGTCTCGCCTTCGGGCACGAGGATCTCGGTCACGTAGCCCGTGACTGATGACGGGACCTCGGAGTCGACCTTGTCGGTGGACACCTCGAACAGCGGCTCGTCCTCGGCGATCCGCTCGCCGACCTGCTTGAACCACCGGGTGATCGTTCCCTCGGTGACGGTCTCGCCGAGCTGGGGCATGGTGATGTCGTGGGCCTTGGCGGTGTCGGCCATCAGCCGTGCAGCCCCCTTCCGGTGAGGGAGAGGACGGCTTCGCCGAACGTCTCCGAGAGAGTGGGGTGCGGGTGGACCAGGGGGGCGATTTCGGAGGCGGTCGCTTCCCAGTTGAGGGCTAGGTAGCCCTCGGCGAGCTGCTCGGTGACCCACGGCCCGGCCATGTGGACGCCCAGCAACCGGCCGTCGCGCTCGGCGATCACCTTCACCAGCCCCTGGGTCTCGCCGATGATCTGGGCCCGGCCACCGTTGAACCCGTGCTTGGACACCACGACGTCGTGGCCGACGTCGCGCGCCGCCTGTTCCGACATCCCGGCGAAGGCCACCTCGGGGTGGGTGTAGATGCACCACGGCACCTTGGAGTAGTCGACCGCGGCCGGGTCCTCGCCGAGCATGTCCCGCACCGCCACGATGGCTTCGGCGAACCCGACGTGGGCGAGCTGGGGCGTGTCGACCAGGTCGCCGACGGCGTACACGCCGTCCTCGCCCGTACACATGTGCGAGTCGACGGCGACGAAGCCTCGGGCGTCGACCTCGACCGACGTGCCGGTGAGACCAAGGTCGTCCGACAGCGGGCGCCGCCCGACGGCCAGCACCACGGCGTCGACGCCCACGGTCTGGCCGTCGCCGAAGCTGACCTCGGTATGGCCTCCGTCGTCCGAGGGCTGGTGGCCGTGCACTGCCACCCCCGTGTGGACGGCGATGCCCCGGCGCCGGAACGAGCGGGACACCACGTCGACCACGTCGGAGTCGCAACCGGGCAGGAGGCTGGGCAGGGCTTCGAGAAGCGTCACCTGGGTGCCGAGGTCGCTCATCATCGAAGCGAACTCGCAGCCGATCGCACCCCCGCCGATCACCGCCGCCGACGCCGGCAGGCGGTCCAGGTCGAGCACCTCGTCGGACGTGAGCACCGTGTGCCCGTCGACCTCGAACCCGGGGAGGGCCCGGGGCACCGAGCCGGTGGCCAGCACCACGTGGTCGCCGACCAGCTCGGTGCCGCCGTCGACGGTCACCGCGTGTCCGGCGCCGAGCGACCCCGTGCCGGCCACCGTGGTGATCTTGCGGCCCTTCATCGTGGCCTGCAGGCCTTTCCAGAGCTGGGTGACGACCTTCTGCTTGCGGGCCTGGCTGGCAGCGAAGTCGACGGAGGGCTGGTCGGCCACAACCCCGAACTCCTTGGCCCCGGCGACGGTGCGGAAGACCGATGCGGTCTCGAGGAAGTGCTTGGCCGGGATGCAGCCCCGGTGCAGGCAGGTGCCACCCACCTTGTCCCGCTCGACCACGGCCACCGACAAACCGGCGCTGGCGGCGTAAAGGGCGGCCCCGTAACCGCCGGGGCCACCGCCGATCACGACCACGTCGAACCGCTCTGCCATGAGGGGAGCCTACTTACGGGTGGTCGGGCTACCGGGAAGCCAGCATGCTGGCCTGGACCGCGAACGCCACCAGGATGACCAGGCCGGCCAGCAGGGCCGTGATTATCAGCTTCCGGGTGCTCATGGGTTCGGACGTAACGTAGCGGCGAGTGGCCGATCCTCTAGTCATCGCCGGCCGGGAGTTCGGGTCCCGGCTGTTCCTCGGGACCTGGAAGTTCCCGTCCAACGACGAGCTCGGCGACGCCAACTCCGCGTCGGTCACCGAGATGGTCACGGTGGCCCTGCGCCGGGTCGAGCCCGACGCCGGTCCGGGCGACGGCGACATCCTCGACGCCATCGACCCCGAGCGGGTCCTGCTGCTCACCAACACCAGCGGCGCCGTCGACGCCGACGAGGCGGTGCGCCTGGCCCGCCTGGCCCGGGCGGCCGGCCTGCCGACGTGGGTGAAGCTGGAGATCACCCCGGAGCCCCGCTACCTGCTGCCCGACCCGGTAGAGACACTGCGGGCCGCTGAGGTGCTGTGCGCCGAGGGCTTCACCGTCCTGCCATACGTCAACGCCGACCCCGTCCTGTGCAAGCGGCTCGAAGAGGTGGGCTGCGCGACGGTCATGCCGCTGGGTTCGTGGATCGGCTCGAACCAGGGCCTGCGCACCAAGGCGGCGCTGGAGATCATCGTCGAGCAGTCGCTCGTGCCGGTCGTGGTCGACGCCGGGATCGGCGCTCCCTCGCAGGCAGCCGAGGCGCTCGAGCTCGGTGCCGACGCCGTGCTCGTCAACACCGCCATCGGCACCGCCGGCGACCCGGCAGCGATGGCAGCCGCTTTCCGCTTGGCGGTAGAGGCCGGGCGACGGGGGTTCCTGGCCGGGCTGCCGAGCGCGGGCCGGGCGGCCGAAGCGTCGTCGCCGCTGACCGGCTTCCTCGCTTGACAGAGACAGCCGTAGTCCTCGAGTCCCGGCCTGACGGCGTCACTCCCGGGACGGCGGCGGCCGACCTGCTGGCCGTGGACATCGCCGCGCTGCGGGCGCGAGTCGACGTCGCGGGCGACCGCGAGGTCGGCGCTGCGCTGCGCTCGCCACGGCGGTCGCTGGGCGACCTGGCCGCGCTGCTCTCGCCCGCGGCCGGCGGCCGGCTGGAGAAGATGGCCCGGCTGTCTTCGGAGGCCACCGTGCGCCGGTTCGGCCGGACGGTGCGGCTGTTCGCCCCGCTCTACCTGTCCAACGAGTGCGTCTCGGTGTGCACCTACTGCGGCTTCTCGGCGGGCAACGACATCGTCCGTCGGACGCTCACCCCGGGCGACGTCGCAGCCGAGGCGCGGGCGTTGCGGGCGGCCGGCTTCCGCCACGTTCTGCTGGTGTCCGGCGAGCATGCCCGGATCGTCTCCAAGGACTATCTGGTCGAGTGCGTGGCCGCGGTGGCGCCCGAGATGCCGTCGGTCTCCGTCGAGGTCCAGGCGTGGGACACGGCCACCTACCGCCGGCTGGTCGCGGCCGGGTGCGAAGGCCTGGTCGTCTACCAGGAGACCTACGACCGGGCCGCCTACGCCGGGTCACACCTCAAGGGCAAGAAGCGCAACTACGAATGGCGGCTGGCGGCACCGGACCGTGGGGCGGAGGCCGGCATGCGCGGTCTGGGGATCGGCGCGCTGCTCGGCCTGCACGCCGACTGGCGGTCGGAGGTCCTTGCGGTCGCCGCCCACGCCCGGGCGCTGCTGAGGCGGTGGTGGCGGTGCGACCTATCGGTATCACTACCCCGGCTTCGCCCGGCGGCGGGGGATTTCGAGCCGGCGGCACCGGTGAGCGACCGCGACTTCGTCCAGCTCCTCTGCGCCCTGCGGCTCTGCCTACCTGACGTCGGTATCTCGCTGTCGACGCGCGAGACGTCGGCCTTCCGAGACTCGGTGTTCCGGCTCGGGGTCACCTCGATGTCGGCCGGGTCGCACACCGAGCCCGGCGGCTACGCCGCGCCGAGCGAGGCCGGCGCCCAGTTCGAGATCAGCGATGGCCGCTCGCCGGCGGAGGTGGCGGCCATGGTCTCCGCCGCCGGCTACGACCCGGTATGGAGAGACACGTTGGGGGCGCGGTCCGTGCCCGATCACGAGGCGAGGAACGGGTGGAAACGATGAGATGCGACGTGTTGATCGTCGGTGGCGGGTTCGGCGGGGCCACCACCGCCCAGCGGCTGGAGCGGCTTCTCGCCGGCCGGGCCGACCGGATCGTGCTCGTCGCCCCCGAGAACTTCCTGCTGTTCGCTCCATTGCTCCCGGAGGCGGCCGCCGGCACGATCGAGCCCCGCCACGCCGTGATCCCGTTGAGGGAGATGCTCGACCGGACCGTCGTGCTCGTTGGCGAGGTGTCGTCGGTCGACCTGTCCTCGCGGCAGGCGGAGGTCACCGATGCCGCCGGCGGCCGGCAGACCGTTGATTTCCGCACCCTTGTCCTGTCTCCGGGCTCGGTGCCCATCGTCTTCCCGGTGCCGGGGTTGGCCGAGCACGGCGTGGGTTTCAAGACGCTGGCCGACGCCATCTGGCTGCGTAACAACCTGCTGCGCCAGCTCGAGGCGGCCGAGTCCGTCGCCGACCCGGCGGCGAGGCGGGCGCTGCTCACTTTCACCTTCGTCGGAGGGGGCTACGCCGGCATCGAGGCCCTGGCCGAGCTGGAGTCGTTCTCCCGCGACGCCCTGGGCATGTACCCTCGCCTGAGCAACGCCGACCTGCGTTGGGTGCTGGTCGAGGCCCGCGACACCCTGCTTCCCGGGCTCGACGAGCGCCTCGCCCGCTACAGCGAGCGCAACCTGCGACAACGCCAGGTCGAGGTCTACCTGGAGACCACGCTGGTCAGCTGCGAGGACAAGCGGGTGGTGCTGTCGGGTGACCGGGTGGCGCCGTACGTGTCGGAGACGATCGTCTGGGCCGCGGGCCAGCAGCCGTCGCCGCTCATCGGCGCCCTGAGCCTGCCCACCGACACCGCTGGACGCCTGATCGTCGACGACCACCTGTGCGTGCCCGGCCAGACCGACGTGTTCGCCCTGGGCGACGCCGCCGCCGTTCCCGATCCCGAAGGCGGCACGTGCCCGCTCACCGCCCAGCACGCGCTGCGCCAAGGACACCTCTGCGCCCGCAACGTGGCGGCCGCGCTCGGCGTGGGCACACCCGGCCCGTTCCGCTACCGCAACCGGGGGCTGGCGGTCACCCTCGGCCGCCGGCAGGGCACCGCCCAGGTCAAGCGGTTCACGTTCACCGGCACGCTGGCGTGGTGGATGGGCCGCTCCTACCACCTGATCATGATGCCGGGCCTGGCCCGCAAGGCCCGGGTGGTCACCGACTGGACGATCTCGATGATCTTCCCCCGCGACCTGTCCCAGCTCGGCAACCTCGGCCGCCCGGGCCGGCTGGAGTAGGGGGCTCGCGGCGTCGCCGGGAGGCCGCCGCTAGTTGCGCGAGTTGCGGCGCAGCAGCTTGGGGATGGCGGCGGCGCCCCGGATCGGTTCGAAGCGGTCGGACGCGGCGTTGAGGGCGGCGTCCTCGTCGGTGCTCAGCTCGATGTCGACGGCCGCGGCGTTGGACTCGAGCTGGGCGACGGTCCGGGCGCCCGGTATGGCCACGACGTTCGGGCGGCGGATCACCCAGGCCAGCGCCACCTGCGCGGCTGAAGCGTCGTGGGCGGTGGCGATCTCGCGCAGGGTGTCGAGGAGCGGTTTGGCCCGCTCCAGGTTCTCCGGTAGGAACAGCGGGTTGGTCCTTCTCACCCCCGACGTCGGCCGGTTCGAGGCGTCGTAGCGGCCCGAGAGCAGGCCCTGGGCCAGAGGGCTGTACGCGATCACCAGCCGGTCGGACGCGGCGGCGTATGGCAGCAGGTCGCGCTCGGGCTTGCGGGCCACGAGGTTGTACGGGACCTGGTCGGAGAGGACGGGCGCCCCGAGCGCCTGCTCGGCCGCTCGCCACCGGGCCAACGTGAAGTTGCTCACTCCGACGTTGCGGATGACGCCGTCGGCCTTCAGCCGACGCATTCCCTCCATGGTCGAGGTCGTGCCCACGGCCGGGTTCGGCCAGTGCACCTGGTAAAGGTCGATGGCGTCGATGCCGAGCCGTCGCCGGCTGGCCCGGCCCCGGGCGTCGACGACGGGCGTTATCGGGAAGACCGGGAAGATCTTGGTGGCGATGAACGCGTCGTCTCGGCGGCCGGCGATGGCCCGCCCGACGATGCGCTCCGACCGGCCGAAGGCGTAGACCTCGGCGGTGTCGATCAGATTGATGCCGAGATCCAGCGCCCGCCTGACGATGGCCACGGCGTCGCCCTCGGCGTACTCGTCGCCGTATCCCCATTCCCGCGAGCCGAACTGCCAGGTGCCGAGGCCGATCGCCGACAGCCGAGTACCGGCGACCTCCACGTACCGCATGCCCGAAGCGTAGGCCCGCCTGTTGCCCGAGCCGGCACGATCTGGTACTCGTGTTCCCGGTGGGTCCCCGGCGGAGCCTGGCGGTGGGTGTGGCATTGGCCATGGCCGTCTCCGCTGGTTGTCCAGGCGGCTCCGGCTCCGATCCCGACGTGACCGTTCCCGAGGCGCCTACCACCACTGTCGGCTCGGTTGATCCTTACGCCGTGCCGGCCGTGATCGACGAGGCCTACGTGAACCGCGT
>JBOGIF010000223.1:0-4829 GCA_050742415.1 Acidimicrobiales bacterium
CGGGTGCGCTACGTCACCTGCGCCGCCCTGGTCAACGAGCTGGCCGAGGCCGCCGATGACCACGTGCTGTCCCGGGTGGTCGGGCGCTATGGACGCCTCGACCTTCTCTGTCTCGATCTATGCCGACACCGCGACTATCCCGACACGCGGGCGGCGATGCCAACAGGCAGGCGGTGCACGCGGGCGGGAGGTCGGGATAGTCACAGGCTGTCGAGGAAGGCGAGGAGCTTGTCTCCGGGCTGGTAGCGGCCGCCGGGCGTGTCGGTGGTGGTCATGCGCTCCAGGGCGCGCTCTTTGATGGTCATGTCGGCATGCAGGTAGGCGGCGGTGGAGCGGATGTCCGCGTGGCCTTTTCTGGGGTGGAGAATGAGCGCCATGGCCGATGACCTGCGGACTTGGGTTACGCACAGGTGTGCGCCACGCCGCATGTTGGTCGTGACCGCCGTTGTTCGCGAAGTCATCGCCCCTGCCGGTTGAGCCTGGCGAGGAGCTCCCGGTTGATCTGGCGAGCGGCCTCGATCTCCTCGGTGCCCCGAGCCAGCTGCTCTTGTGCCTCGAACAGCTCCCGTTCGAGTTCGCCGACCCGAGGGGCCAGAGCGGCGACAGCGTCGGCGGTCCGATTAGTAGCGAGGTCGGCGAGCACCTCCTGGCCGAGGACCTGTCCGAGGCGACGCCGCAGGGCGGCCAGTTCCGCCTCCAGCCGTTGGTTCTGCGCAGTGGCGTTGGCGAGGTCAGCTCGCAACGACGCCGCCGACACACGGGCGCTGGCCACCAGCGCGCCGCCGTGGCGGTCGGCGATCTCTGCCGATCGCCGCTCGGCCTCGGCTCGCAGCTCGGGGTGATCGTAAATGAAGCGCCGGCTCACCCCGGCGCGCCGAGCCAGGGCGGCGATGCTGAAGGCGCTGCCGGCGACGACCATGGCGTCGAGGGTGACGAGCACCTGGGCTGCCTTGGCCCGCGAGTCCAGGCACCGCAGCTCGACGAGGCGGGTGCGCTCAGCCACAGGCCTTGCCCGCTCCGGAGTCGGCCTCGATGGTGGGGAACAGGCTCGGCGAGGCCTGGCGCACCAGCCCGCGTAGCTCCACCGGGAAGCTGGCCCCGAGCGTGGCCCGGTCCTTGCGTATGGTGGCGATGGCTCCCTCCACCGCGGCTCGGTCCTCGTCGTCGAGGGCGGCCAGCGCATCGTCGTTGGCCCGCACCAGACGCCGGACCGCCTCGATCTCCTCGTCGGAGGGGGCGGCGTCACGGCGGGCCGACTCGGCCAGCTGCGGCAGTGCGGTGGCCAGGCGCTCCCGGTCGGCGAGGAGCTGGGCCAGGTAGGCGGACAGCTCGCTCTGGTAGGAGGGATCGGTGCGGAAGTACTCGCAGCCGCTGCAGCGGTGGCGGAAGGGGCACGACCGCCCGTCAGCGGCCACGTTGGAGGGCTCGGTGCACATCCCGAAGGGAACGGCCACCTGGCCGATCTGGTCCCGCAGTGCCTCGGCGTCGGCCAGGCCGGCCACGCCCGGGCGCACCAGACGGCCGGCGGCGTCGAGCTGCAGTGGTCCGAGGCGGTCCTGGGCCTCGCGCTTGCGGCGGGCGGTGACGCGGTAGTAGCCGAGGGTGGTCCGCACCGTGTCATGGCCGAGGAGCTCCTTGAGGGTGTCGACCGGCGTGCCAGCATCGGCGTGGCGTTGGGCGAAGCTGTGCCGGAAGGCGTAGGGGAAGACGAGGTCGCGGGGGAAGGGCACCGGGCGACCGGCGGCGTCCCGCTCGCCGGCATTGAGGTGAGGCAGGGCCTCGACCCACGCTCGCATGGCCCGCTGGAGGTGGGCCGTGGTGATCGGCCGGGTGCCGTCGGGGTTCTTGAGCGGCCGTGGGAAGAGCACCAGGCGGGCGGGCGGCGTGCCGGGGAAGGCCGCTCGCACCCTGGCCTGCTGGGCGCGGATGATGACGCCCTCTCGCTCGTGGACCGGCAGTCGGCACCCGACCTTGACGACCTTGGGCATGTCGTGGACGAGCACCGGGCTGCGCCGACGGTCCCCGGTGGCGTCGAGGTGCTCGTCGTGGTCGAGGCACTCGAAGGCCAGCGAGCACAGCTCGGCGGTCCGCCGCCCGACGCCGACGGCGAGCTCGACGGCGGCACGGATGGTGGGCCCAGCCAGCTGCTCGAGCAGAGCGAGGCTGTCGGGGCCGAGCAACTGACCGATAACCGCCTCGGGCAGGGCTCGACCAACCTCATCGTCGCGCCGGGTGCCTGCCGGGCGCTCGGCCGCTCGGACGACGACGTCGTCGGCCAGCGCGGCGAGCTCCCTGCCGGGCTGGGTGAGGCCCATCTCCCGGCAGTCCCGGAGGAACTTGGCGACCAGGTGGATGCTGCGGTCCCGAACGCTTCCTGAGATCCTCCCCGCCGACTGGAGGTGCCCGAGGCGGGCCAGGAACGCCTCGACATCACGGTGCCCGAGGGCCGCGGGGTCGGCGCCGCCGTCGGGGCGGCGCCCGAGGTGCTCGGATAACAGCCCGACGGCGCCGATCACGGCCCGCACCGGGCCGGTCGTCATGCGGACCAGCGCCTCGGCCGCCCATGCCTTGGCCGCCTGTTTCAGCCACGGCTGGGTGATGGCCCGGCTCGGCTCGCCGCGGCTGCGGTTGCTCACCTGGCCGCCGACGAAGGACAGGCGCCCCGTGGCGCCCCACACCCGCAGGTCCCACACGTCGTTGGCCTGCTCGGTCTCGGGGCAGGCACGGGCCAAGGCCACCCGGTCGGCGGTGAAGCGCAGGAACCATCGCACCGGGTCGCGCTGGCCACCGGTGTCGAGCTCGGCGACGCTGCGGGCTCCGCGCTCGCGCAGGAGGGCCACGGCGGGGCGCAGATCCTTCACCATGACCCGTCGCCCCTCGGCCAGCGACGCCTGGATGCCGTAGAGCACCTCGGCGACGACTCGGTCGTCGAGGCCGGCCAGCACGACGCGCCCGGTGCGATCACCGACGCAGGGCAGGGCGCCGCGACAGAACGCTTCCAGTCGGGGACGGCCCGCGCTCCGCCAGGCCACGTCGTGGGACCCGCACAGCCGCGTTGAGCGGTGCGCGGCCAGGCGCTGACAGGCCCACACCGCGCAGCCCCCCAGGCTGGGCCGGGGCAGCGCTGGCGGGAACCGCTCGTCGCCGCTCACGTAGGCCGGCGTGGCCTGTCCCCGCCTCCGGCGCAGCCCGTCGCAGCTGAAGCACAGCCCGTTTGCGGTGGCCGGTCGTTCGAAGCCAGGGATGCGGCAGACCGAGCACAGCCCGGGTTGCGACCGGTGATCGCGACTCACCCCACCAGCGCAGAAGGCATGGACATCAAGGTCGGGCGTCGCCTTCCATCGGAACCTGCAGCCGGCGCAGATCCCGCTCTTGTCCCAGGCCTCCTGCTCGCACCCCTCCACCCGGCACACCGGATGGCCGAGCAGGGGATGACCGGGCTCTGGGGCAAAGACTTGCGTGGCCGGGTCCCAGCCGACGCCGGTCAACAGGTCGAGATCGAGCGGGCAGCGGCGCGCGCCGGGGCGCGCCGTCGCCGGGACGGCCACGCCGTGGCGCAGCGCCGTCACTGTCCCGCCTCCCCGAAGTGCAACGGGCCCAGTCGGTACACCGCGGCCCGCATGGTGGCGACGTCAGGATGGAGGTAGGCCTCGGTGGAGCGGATCGACGCGTGGCCCAGCAGCTCCTTGGCGACGTCGAGGCCCACGCCCCGGGCCAGCAGCTCGGTGGCGGTGGCGTGGCGGAACATGTGGGGCTTGACCGTGCGCTCCAGCCCGGCGCGCCGGGACATGGCCGCCAGCCACTGCCGCACGGTGTGATCGGACATGGGCCGGCCGATCGGGGCGTGGAACAGGTTGACGAACACGAAGTCGCAGTCCTCGGCCGCAGGGCAGGACCGGCGCTCGGCCAGGTAGTGGTCGTAGCAGGCGAGGACCTCGGCCCGCACCGGCACGTGGCGGTCACCGGACTTGGCGTGGGCGCCGTTGGCGTTGGCGTCCCGGGCGACGACGTGCAGGTGGGGCCCCGGGACCGCACAGCCGAGCGCCCGGGCCGAGGCGGTCAGGTGCAGGTCGCCGCGCCGCAGCCCCAGGGCCTCACCGATGCGCAGCCCGCAGAACCACAAGACCACGACCAGCAGCCGGTCCCGCCAGCGCCGGGACACCCGCACGAGGGCCTCGACCTCCTCGGCTCGCACCGCGCCCGGGCCCGGCCCGCGCCGGGCGCGTTGCACGTGGCGGGGCCGCGCCCGGTAACGCAGGCCCGATCCCTCGGGGCGTAGCTCGGCCGGCAAATAGCGATCGTCGCCGATCTCGTAGAGCAGGGCGAGCACCGAGGCATCCACGGTGCCGTCGGCCACGGCGTGCTTGTAGAGCTCGCGCACCGCAGCCAGCACGTGGTTGATCCGACCAGCGCTGCGGGCTTGGCCCTGGCCTGATCCCGGCCGTTGCACCGGTGTCGTCCTGAGCATCCCCACGAACAGGCTCAGCGCCCGGGCACCACCAACGAGGTCGCGGCCGGTCTGGGAGCACCAGCCCAAGAACAGCGCCAGGTCGCCGGCATAGGCCTTCGTCGTGCCCTCGGCCCGGTCCCGCCCCAGGCGCAGGTGGCGAAGGTAGGCGTCGGCGACCGGGACGGGGCACCACTCGTCGTCGACGACGGTCCAGTAGGCCAACGCCGGCGTCAGCTCGACGCGCAGGGGCCTCACCGCGTCGTCCCCGTTCGCTCACGATCGTGCACGTCCCGCACAGTAGGCAGAGGGTGCGACAACAACGCCGAACACCAGTTCGTTTCGCGACACCGCGCGACACGTTCCGATCCTCAGAAAAGTG
>JBOGIF010000224.1:0-10857 GCA_050742415.1 Acidimicrobiales bacterium
GCTCAAGGTCGTATAGCAGCCCTGAACGTCCCCAGAAGGAGGGGGGGTGGGGTCAGGAGGGGGTGGGGTCAGGAGGGGATCGGCGGTGGGGCGGGGAGGGTCTGGCGGAGGGTGAGGACGGGGGCGAAGAGGTCGCCGTTGGTGGCGACTCGCTCGAGGACGGCGTCGGCTTCGAACACGAGGCTGGCGGGATCGGCGCCGCCGGCCACGCCGGCCACCTCGTCCCAGGTCACGGGTGTCGACACCGACGGCCGGGCCATGGCCCGTAGCGAGTAGACACCGATGGTGGTCTTGGCCGAGTCGTTCTGGCTCCAGTCGATGAAGACCTTGGCTTTCCGAAGCTCCTTCTTCATGACCGACACGACCGACCGCGGGTGGCGGGCCTCCAGCAGGCGGGCCAGGGCGTGGGCGAAGCCCTTGGTGGTCTCGTAGGTCACGTCCTCGGTGTTGAGCGGCACGTAGATCTGGAGGCCCTTGGAGCCCGATGTCTTGGGGAACGACTCGATGCCCCAACCGTCGAACAGCTCTCGCAACCACATGGCAACCTGCGTGCACTCCGGCAGGGCGGCCGGCGCGCCCGGGTCGAGGTCGAACACCAACGTCGCCGGCCGGTCGATGTCGGCGGCCAGCGACAGCGACGGGTGAAGCTCCAGCGCCGCCAGGTTCGCCACCCACACCACCGCCGCCGTCTCGTCGATCAGGCAGTAGTTCACGTGGTCCTGGTTGCGCGAGCTCCACACCGCGACCGTCGGCACCCAGGGCGGCCGGTGCGACGGGCAGTTCTTCTCGAAGAAGAACTTCTCGTGCACGCCGTTGGGATAGCGCTTTAGCGTCAATGGATGTTGACGAAGGTGCGGCACCAGCACCGGAGAGATGCGCGAGTAGTAGTCGATCACCTGGCCCTTGGTGAACCCCGCCTCGGGGTACAGGACCTTGTCCAGATTGGAGAGGCTGAGCTGGCGGCCCCCCACCTCGACGACCGTCGCCGCGCCAGCGCCCAAGGCGGAGTCAGTCCCTGGACTGTTTGACCGCAGCCAGGCTGGCTTCGAGGGCGGCCATGAGATCGACCACCTTCGGTGCCTCGTCGGCCGTCTCGTGGACCACGATCTCCTGGCCGGCGGCCTTCTGCTCGATGAGGTCGAGCACCCGCTCGCGGTACTCGTCGCGGTACTTCGACGGCTCGAAGTCGGTGGTGAGGGAGTCGATGAGCTGGCGGGCCATCTTCTCCTCCCGGGGCGTCACCTCCACCTCGTCGGTATCCGGCAGGTCGAGCTCGTCCGGGGGCACGACCTCGTCGGCGAAGAGCATGGTCTCTAGCACCAGGGCGTTGCCCTTCGGGCGGACCGCCGCCAGGTACTGCTTGGTGCGCAGCACCACCCGGGCGATGCCCACCTTGTTCGTCTCGCGCATGGCCTCACGCAGCAGCACGTAGGCCTTGATGCCGCCCTTGTCGGGCACGAGGTAGTAAGGCCGTTCGTAGTAGACGGGATCGATCTGGTCGAGGTCCACGAAATCCTCGATGTCGATGCTCTTGGTGGCCTTGGGGTCGAGGGAGTCGAGCTCGGAGGGAGTTATGGTCACGTAGGTGTCGGGGCTGAGCTCGTAGCCCTTGACGATCTCGTCGAAGGGGACCTCGTCACCGGTTGTCGCCGACACCCGCTTCTGGCGCACCCGGGACTTGGATCGGGCGTCGAGCTGGTGGAACCGCACGTCCTTGGGCGACACGGCGCTGAACAGCTTCACCGGCACGTTCACCAAGCCGAAGCTGATCGCTCCGCTCCAGATGGGCCTGGGCATGCGACAAGCCTACGGTCAATCCGACCGACGGCCGACAACAACGGCCGCCCCGGCCACCAGGGCCGAGACGGCGACGAGCAGGATCGGCAACACCGGCTTCGCCCCCACCCTGACGGCGAGGAAAGCGAACAGCCCGCCAGTAACCAGCTCCAAGATGGGATACCGGGGCGAGATGGCCACCCCGCAGTCCCGGCACCGCCCTCTCAGCACCAGCCACGAGACCACCGGGACGTTGTCGTAGGCCCGAACCGGCGACGCGCATGCCGGGCATCTCGAGCCTGGCCTCACGATCGACATATGACGGGGGACCCGGTACCCCACGACGGTCAGGAACGAGCCGATGGCTAGCCCCAGGAGCCCGCACCAGACCACGAGGATCGCCATCGATGGACGACCGTAGATCCGGCGGCACCGAATGGATGAATTCATCTGCGAAAATAGCTGGCATGGGCGGTCCATTGGCAGGAAGGTTCGCGGCCGCGCTCGCGTGCTCTTTCCTGGTGTTCGCCGCCAGCGCGGCGCCCGTAACAGCAGAGGGCGAGACCGCCGGCAACGGCGTGCTGCTGATCAAGGGCCGCGGTTGGGGCCACGGCGTGGGGATGGCGCAGGAGGGCGCTTTCTCGATGGCGAAGGACGGAGCCGACGTCGGCCGCATTCTCGCCCACTTCTATCCGGGCACATCTACCGGTTCGCGCGGTGGAGTGGTCCGGGTGCCGGTGTTCCTGGCGTCGTCCATGACGGCGGTGTTGGCGTTCCCGTCCGGCGGCCAGGTCGACGTCGCCGGCGGTAGCGCGGCCGGCTTCCCCGTCCGTGTCGGCCCCGGGGGACGGGTGCGGCTGTCGCATGGCTCCGCCACCTACCGGGCCGAGGTCCTGGGGGGAGCCAGCAGCGGCCCCCGTCCCGCCATGCGGGCGATCGCCGCCGTCCGTCCGGCCCGAGGCGACGGCTCCGAGAATCGCGATGTGTTCGTAGCGCCCGGGACCGAGACGACCACGAGCACCGAGCCCACCACGACCACCACCGAGCCCACCACGACCACGACCGCCGAGCCGACCACGACCACGACCACGAGCACCAGCACGACCGTTCCGGGCTCAACGGGGCCCACGTCACCCAACCCGCCCACGTTGGGGCCGTCGAGCGCAGGACCCCCGGTGGGCATCCCGGCGCCCGCACCGGCGCCCGAACCGGCGCCCACGACACCCCTGCCCGCCAACCTTCCGGGAGTGGCCTCCGCCCAGCCCTTGACGGCGGTGGCGGCGGCCGGCGGCTCAGTCGAGGTCGAGGGCCGCGGCCGCCAGTACCGGGGGTCGATCGAAGCCCGGGCGACGGGCGGCGGGCTGCGCCTGGTCAACCAGGTCGACGTGGAGGACTACCTGAGGGGGATGGGCGAGGTCCGCGACGGCTCGTGGCCGGCGGCCGCGCTCGAGACGCAGGCGGTTGCCGCCCGCACCTACGCCTTACGGGCGATGGCGAAGGTGGGCGAGGTCTGCGACGACACCCGTTGCCAGGTCTACCTCGGGGCCACGGCGGAGTACCCGCAGATGGACCAGGCGGTCGCCCGCACCCGGGGCCAGGTCCTGACCTACGGCGGCGGCTTGGCGGCCACCGTCTACTCGGCCAACGGCGGCGGCATCACCGCCGACACCCAGGAGGGCTTCGGCACGCCGCCCGCCTCCTACCCGTACCTGCGCGTGGGTCCTTATGCCAGCCGCAACCCCAGCCCCTGGACGATACGCGCCGACCTGACCGAGGTGGCCCGCCGGATCGGCTACCAGGGCCGGCTCCGTGAGGTGAGGGTGTCGAAGGCAGGGCCGTCGAACCGCCCTCTCGAGGTCGTGGCCGAGGGCGACGCCGGCGCCCAGACGATGTCAGGCCTGACGTTGGTGGCCCGGCTGGGCCTGCGCTCCAACCTCTTCAGCCTTGGCGCCGGAACCCCGGGCGACATCGGCAGCGAGATCGGCCCCGATGGAGCCGGCGCCGTCGACGAGCTCCCGCCCGCCTCGGAGATCGCGGCCATCCAGAGCCTGCCGGACCAGGTCCCGATAGGTTTCTCCCGCATCGTGGCCCAGGCGTCGGGCGCCAACCTCGCCCCCCGGTCGTCCGGCGGCGGCCACAGCGCCGTCTCGCAGATCCTCCGGTTGTTCATCCTGGTCGGACTGGGCGGCATCGTCCTCGGCCGCCGCAAGATTCTCGGCCTCTTCCTCGACCGGTAGAGAGGTAGCCGGGGCCCGGCCTACGCCCGGGAAGCGGAGCACGAAGAAGCGGTCCTCGTAGGTGAGCTCGCCGCCGTGGGCGCGCGCCAGCTCCTGGGCGATCGGCAGGCCGAGGCCCGTGCCGCCCCGGCCGTCGAGGCTGACGAACCGCTCGAAGGCGCTGGCGGCCAGCCTGGGCGAGAGGCCGGCGCCATCGTCGCCGACCCGCACCTCCACCGGATCTCCGGCGTCCGACACCGTGAGGGTGATCGTCGACCGGGAATGGCGCAGGGCGTTGTCGACCAGGTTGGACAGGATCTCCCGCACGGCGCTGGCGTCCAACAGCGGCATTTGAGCCGGCCTCGGGCCGGTGACGACCTTCACGTGGATGGCGGGAGCCAGGGACTGCGATCGGGCCGCTTCCGCCCAGCAGATGTCCCCCAGGTCGCAGGGCCGAAGGGTCAGCTCCTGGCCGTGCTCTAGCCGGGCCATCGTCAGCAGCGCCTTGATCAGCCGGCCGGCCCGTGTGGTCTCGCCCACCATGGCCGCGAGCAACCGGTCGCGGTCGTCGACCCCGGAGCCCCGCAGGAGCGTCTCGGCGCACGCCTGGATGCCGGCAACCGGAGTCCGCAGCTGGTGGGCGGCGTCGTCGAGGAACTGGCGGGTCCGGGCTTCGGACTCCTTCGCCTCGCGCAGGGCCACCTCCAGGTGGCCCAGCGTGGCCCGTAGGGCCTCGGCCATGCGCTTGTCGGCCGTCACGTCGCGCACGATCACCGACGCGCCCGTGAACTCGTCGTTCTCGTCGCGCACGGGTGAGGTCGTCATGGCGATGTCGATGACCGTCGTGTCCTTGCGGAGGCCGGGCATCTCGTGCTGGGGAACCGCCTCGCCCTTGCGGGCCATCCCGAGCAGAAAACCGAGCGCCTCGTGGCGGTCGGGCACGACCACCATGGAGATGTCGCGGCCGATCGCCTCCTCGGCCAGGTAGCCGAAGATTCGCTCGGCGGCGCGGTTCCAGCTGAAGATCCGCCCGTCGAGGTCGGTGCCGATGATGGCGTCGTCGGAGGACTCCACGATGGAGGCCAGGCGGGAGGCGGCCTGCTCGGTGGACTCGAGCGAGTCGAGCATCTGGTCGTAGGCAACCGCCATCTGGCCCAGCCGGGTCTCGGGCCGGTTGGGTACGAGCCGTTCACCCCGCTTGCCGCCGGCGGTGCGTCCGGCAGCGGTCACGATCTGGTCGAGAGGTCGCAGGGCGACCTCGGAGATCCAGCGAAGCACCATGCCCCCGAGGACGGTGATCAGGACCGTGCACGTGATCTCCAGCTCCAGGAGCCGGTTGAGGGCCTTGTCGGTCTCGTCCCGGTTGACGGCCAGCACGACGGTGTTCCCGTCTGCCAGCCGTACCTCACGCTGGACAGTGGGCACGCCCGTGTTGAGGTTTGCCGGTTCGTAGGTGGTGCCGTCTGGTCGGCGCACCACGGCCATCACATCGAGCTCGGCCAGGCGGGCACCGAGCATGTCCGGTGCGATGGTGCTGCTCGCAGCCCGGGCCAGCGTCTCGCCGCTGTCGAGGCTCACCTCCAGCTTGTCGAGCATGGTCGCGCGGACGCTGAGGTAGATCAGCACGTCGAGGCCCACCAGCAGTACGAGCACTGCGCTCACGCCTCCGGCGACCACCCGGGCCGCCAGGGAGGGGGTCTTCATGGGCCCTAACGAAGGATGTAGCCGATGCCGCGCACGGTGTGGACCACCCGCGGGCCCTTGGCTTCGAGCTTTCGGCGCAGCGCGCTCATGTGGACCTCCACGCGGTTCTGCTCGTAGGTCTCGAAGCCCCACACCTGGGTGAGGAGCTGGTGCTTCGAGAGCACCTGTCGGGGGTGGCGCATCAGCACGCTCAGCAGCTCGTACTCGGTGCGGGTCAGCTCGAGCTCCTCGCCGGCCCGTACGACCGAGCGAGACGCCTCCTCCAGCATGATGTCGTCGAACTCGAGCTGGGCGGACGAGACGCGCCCGGCCCGGCGCAGCAGGGCCTTGGCCCGGGCCAGCAGCTCGGCCATCAGGAACGGCTTGATCACGTAGTCGTCAGCACCAGCATCGAAGCCGTTGAGGCGGTCGTGGAGGCTGTCGGCGGCGCTGAGGAACATCACGGCCGCATCGCTGTGCATCCGCAGCACCCGGGCCAGGTCATAGCCGTCACGGCCGCTGGGGAGGCGCACGTCGAGGATGGCGAGGTCGGGTCGGAAGCGCTCCGCCACCTTCTCGATCGACGAGCCGTCGGCCTCGGCCCACACCTCGTAGCCCTCGCCGCGGAAGGCTACCTCCAAGGCCTGGCGGATCGGGGGGTCGTCTTCAACCAGCAAGACTCGAGCGGGGCTGCGGGTCATTTCCACATTCTCGCCCACGCGCGGTGATCATAGCTACACGGCGTACGAGTCGCATATATGTGCAAAGTGCCACTAGCGCGGCCGCGGCGCCGGTACCGGCTAGGGGCGTTCCGGTCGACTGGCGGCAGTAGACTCCGTCCAGCATGCGACCCTGCCCCAAGACCGACCCATGAGCCCTTCACCGGGCGGTAGGCGCTTCCTCGGCCACAAGCCGAGCGCCCCCGAGCAGGACGACCACGAGAACGGCGCGGTTTCCTCGCCGGTCATTCCCACGGTGCCGTCCATGGACCACGAGGTGGTGATCCCTCGTCGGGACCTCGGCATGTCGGGCTTCTTCGGCGACGACTCCGACGTCGTCTCCGGCGGCAAGCGGCTGGGCGAGCTGCTGGTCGAGCGCAAGATGGTGACGGCGTCGCAGGTGTCGCAGGCCCTACTGCAGCAGGCGGCCTCCGGCAAGCGCCTGGGCGAGCTGCTGGTAGAGCTTGGCGCTCTCAACGAGCGCGACCTCTACGTCGTCCTCGCGGACCAGCAGGCCATCCCGCTCATGGACTTCCGCCACGAGGACCCCGAGCCCGAGGCGGTCAAGCTGCTGCCCGAGTCGGTGGCCCGGGCCCTGGTGGCCATCCCCATCAAGGAGATCCAGGGCCGGCTCCAAGTGGTGGTGTCGGACCCGCTCGACGAGGCGAAGATCGAGCAGATCAGCCGGGCCGTCGACATGGCGGTCAGCCTGGCGATGGCCTCGCCATCGGACATCCGCCAGGCCATCGATCGCACCTACCGTTCACTGGCCGCCATCTCTCGCCACGTCGAGGCGTTCGAGGCCGCTGCCGCGCTGCGCAAGGTGGCGGTCAAGGCCGAGCAGCTCGGCGGGATCGGCGAGGGACCGGTCGCCCAGGCCGTCGACTCGATCATCACCCAGGCCCTGCGCGACCGCGCCTCCGACGTTCACATCGAGCCTCAGGACGCCCGCGTCCGAGTCCGCTACCGCATCGACGGTGTGTTGCACGACGTGCTGGCCCTGCCCTTGGCCATGGCCTCCGCCCTGGTCAGCCGGTTGAAGATCCTGTCCGACATGAACATCGTCGAGCGCCGCCGGGCCCAGGACGGCCAGTTCACCATGGAGGTAGACGGCCGTACTGTCGACATCCGGGTGGCCACCAGCCCGATGATCTGGGGCGAGAAGGCGGTGTTGAGGCTCCTCGACCGCAGCCGGGTGCTGTTCCAGCTCGACGACCTGGGCATGTCGCCTCAGACCGCCAACCTTTACTCGGCCATGGTGCGGTCACCGGTCGGGATGGTGGTGTGCACTGGTCCGACCGGGAGCGGGAAGACCACCACCCTCTACGCCACCCTCAACGAGATCAACGACATCGAGCGCAACGTCACCACTCTGGAGGACCCGGTCGAGTACGTCTTCCCGTCGATCAACCAGATCCAGATCAACGAGGCGGCCGGCGTCACCTTCGCCGAGGGCCTCCGGGGCATCCTGCGCCAGGACCCCGACGTCATCCTCGTCGGCGAGACCCGTGACTCCGAGACGGCCATGATCGCCGTGCAGTCGGCGCTCACCGGCCACTTCGTGCTCTCGTCACTGCACGCCACCGACGCGGCGTCGGCGCTGCACCGGCTCATCGACATGGGCGTCGAGCCCTTCCTGATCGCCTCCTCGGTGATCGGCGTCCTGAGCCAGCGCCTCATGCGCCGGATCTGCAAGTACTGCCGGACCGAATACGACCCAGGGGTGGAGGAGATGGCCACCTACGAGTCCCTCGGCGGTCCTCCCAAGACCGTCTTCACCCGAGGGGAGGGCTGCAACTTCTGCTCGCGCACCGGGTACCTGGGCCGGATCGGCGTCTACGAGGTGCTCACCGTCACCGATGCCATCAAGGAAGCCCTCGTGCACAAGTCCACGCCCAACGAGATACGCGACGTGGCCGCTGGCGAGGGTATGAGGAACCTGCGTCAGGAGGCGACCCAGTTGGTCGACGCCGACATAACGACCATCCACGAGGTCAGCCGCATCATCTACACGATCTGAGGTTGGGTTGGCTTCATTCAAGTACATCGCGCTAGGTCCCGACGGCCGAAGGGTGAGGGGCAAGGCCGACGGCTACAGCCTGGCAGCCGTTACCGCCGACCTGCTCGACCGCGGCCTGCAACAGGTGCAGGTCAAGGAGCGCCGCACCCTCACCAACGTCGACGTCACCCCCAAGAAGATCAAGCCGGTGGCGCTGATGCACCTCTCCCGCCAGCTTGCGTCGTTTGTCAGGGCCGGCGTCCCGCTGATCGAGGCGCTGCAGGTGGTGCAGGACGACCTTACCGACAAGACCCTGAAGGGGGTCGTGGCCGGCATCTCCGAGGCCCTCCGGCGGGGCGAGACCCTCGGTGACGCGGCGTCTCAGTACGCAAAGGCGTTCCCGCCCTTCTATCTCGGCGTGCTCCGCTCGGCCGAGCTCACCGGCCACCTGGACGACGTGCTCGAACAGCTCAGCCAGTACCTCGAGCGCGACATCGAGGCCAAGCGCAAGATCCGCTCGGCGCTCGCCTATCCGTCGCTCGTCATGGTCATGTCGCTGATCACGGTGGCGGTCATGGCCGGCTTCGTGCTGCCGCGGTTCAAGACCTTCTTCGAGGAGTTCGACGCCAAGCTGCCGCTGGCCACCCGGATGCTGCTGGCCGTCACCGACTTCATCACCGCCTGGGGCATCTTCCTCGCCGTCGGCTTCCTGCTCTTCATCGTGACGGTCGGAGTGTCGCAGTTCACCCGGGCCGGCAAGAAGGCCAAGGACATCGTCCTGCTCAAGATCCCGTTGATCCGCGACGTGGTGAAGTTCGCCGTCATCGAGCGGTTCTGCCGGCTGCTCGGCTCCATGGTGCAGGCCGGCATCCCGATGCCCGAGGCCATGACGATCGCCTCCGAGGGCTCGCACAACATCGTTTACGAGGAGAAGCTGACCGAGGTCCGCGATGCCATGGTGCAGGGCGAGGGCATCGCCGAGCCCATCAGCCGCACCGAGATGTTCCCCTCCTCCGCCGTCCAGATGATCCGGGTGGGGGAGGAGACGGGAACGCTCGAGACCCAGCTCGACATGACCGCCCGCTTCTTCGAGACCGAGCTGGCCTACAAGATCAAGAACCTCACCACCATGTTCGAGCCCATGGCCACCCTCTTCATGGGCTTCATCGTGGGCTTCGTGGCCATCGCTCTCGTCTCCGCCATCTACGGCATCTACAACCAGGTGGACCTCTAGCCATGCGCCGTCACCAGCGCGGCCAAGGGGGCTTCACGCTGATCGAGCTCCTGGTCACGGTGGTGATCATCGGAACCGCGTTCGTCGTCCTGGTCGGTGGCACGCTGACCGGCGTGATCGCGTCGAACACCCACCGGGAGAAGGCCGACGGCGAGATCGTCCTGCGGAGATTCATCGACTACGTGAAGGAGGCGCCCTTCGACGCCTGTCCGGGTGATGCGTACGTGCCGACCACTGCAACTGAGCCCACGGACTATTGGACGGATACACTGAAGAACTTCACCCTGTCCATCAAGCCAGATCTGCAGCCGGATGCCAATCCTCCCCTGGACAACGATGGCTGCGTAAGCCTGGTCGGGCCACCTGCGCCGCCGATGGCTTACCTTCAGCGACTCACACTCGTGGTCGAGGTGAACACGGGCGGCCCGCCGGATCCTCGATCCCGTCAGTCGGTCCAGATCTTGAAGCGGGGCACTTCACCGTGAGTCCGAGAGGGGAACGTGGCTACACGCTCATCGAGCTACTGGCCGCCACGGTGATCCTGGGCATCATCAGCTTCGCCCTCACGGAGTCGGTCATCTCCGGGTTCAACAACACCGGCGCCACCGAGGAACGGCTTGTCGACTCGCTTGACCGCCAGCGCGTCACCGCAGCTTTCGTGCCCGACGTGCAAAGCATGCAGACACACGATAACAGTCCTCCCTGCGGAAGCCCGCTTGCTCCCGGTGAGCAGGTTCTCAAGACGTTCTACTGGTCCGATGATGGCGGCGCCTATGTGGCTTCCTACGTGGCAACGGACGGGCTGTCCAAGCTTGTTCGGCGCATGTGCGTCGACGGGGTGCCGGACGAGCCTCAAGACCTGGCTCAGATCAAGGGAACTGCCGAGATCGACCCCGACAGTCCACCAGACGTGGCGCTAAGGATGTGCCCGCCAGGAGCTCCTGAAGGCTGTCCCAGACCAGAGTTCGCGCCGTATTACGAGGTAGTAGCCGAACGGCGGGTGACAGGATGACCCGCGATTCTCAGGTGGATGAGCAGGGTAGTGCGCTGGTGATGGCGCTCGTGTTCATCACCGTGGTCAGCCTCCTGATAGGGGTAACGCTCGCCTTCGCGGAGGCCAGCGTCAGGTTCGGCGACTCGGTATCCGAGAGTCGGAACAACCTGTACACCGCTGATGGGGCAATCGAGAGGGAGATCAGCAACCTCGCCCTCGGAGGAGGATGCGTTCCG
>JBOGIF010000225.1:0-14879 GCA_050742415.1 Acidimicrobiales bacterium
GTGTATGAGATACCCGGTCCGCCAATTCGAGTCGTCGCCGTTGTAAAGGACGGGCACCAGGCTTCGGCCGTCCTGGCTGATGGTCGGCGTAGTTCCCGCCAGCTCGGCAAGTGTGCTCGCCAGGTCAACATTGCCGACCAGATGAGACTCTGTCCGTTGCTGCTGCCCCGGAACCCGCACCATGAAGGGAGTCCCTACACACTCCTCATATTGGCATCGCTTTCCGACGAACCGGTGCTCGCCAAGCGTATAGCCATTGTCCGTCATGAAGATGATGATCGTGTCGTCAAGAATGCCACGCTCATTCAAGGTGTCGACGATCTTCTTGATCGCCTCGTCCACGGCAAGCAACGAGCGCATCGACTGCCGCTTGTCCTCGATACGGTTGCTCTCCTGCCCCGCCGACATCTTGCTCAGAGACCGTATCGAGGCCGGCTTGTCGGACACGTCGGCTTCGTTGAAGTTGGGCCGCCGTGGGATCGACACATTGCCCAGAGCGGCCTGGTGGCGCGGCGCAGGAGTGAAGGGGTCGTGGGGCGCGTGCAGCGAAAGCTCGGCGAAGAACGGTTCGCTGGTGGACCTGAGAAACTCGCTAGCTCTGTCGGCGAGGACGTCCGTGGAGTAATCGGCAGCGGCGGAGCCATAGTGCTTGGTGGTCTGTCCATCAAACAGGTTGTAGTCGTAGTAATCGCCCCCGCTGTCGGACACCACCCAGTCCGTCCAACCGGGAGGAACATAGAAACTGCCAAAGGGGTAACCGTTCAGATATTTCCCGAAGAGGGCGGTGCGGTAGCCTGAAGCCTTGAGCCAGGTAGCGATGGTGGCGTTCTCATTGAAGTTCTGCCCGCTTGAGTTGTTCTCTACTCCGGTGTGATGCGAGTACTGCCCGCTTAGGATTGTCGCACGAGATGGACAGCAAAGGGGGTTGTTCAGGTAGGCACGGCTGAACTTGATCCAGTTTCCGAACGGCTGCGAGCTCAGGTACGGCAGACCTGCCTCGAGATCAGGGCCCTGGTCGTCGCTGAGGACCAAGACGACGTTCGGTTTCGCCGGCGGGACGTCGGCAAGCGCCTTGGCGGTCGTTCCCCCAGCCGGGACGAGGATGCCGACGACTACCGCCATGGCGGCGATCACGGCAAAATTGCGTTCTCCCATAGAGCGCACGGTAGTCCTGACTCGCCCGTCGGGGGCTGTCGAAGTGGTGTAGGACTGTGGCGTGGCCCGCATCCTCGACACCGTCCCGGCTTTCGAGGGCTTCGCCCGCAAGGCCGGCCTCGAAAGCCCGTTCCGGCGGGAGCTGATGATCAAGGAGAGCTACGAGGAACAGCATCCCGACGTCTTCGCCGCCTTCAACCCGCGGTTCGGCTCGCCCGGCGGTCGCGCTGTCATCGCCCGGGAGCTGACCGGCACCAGGGACCGGGTGCGCCGGGCCCAGCCTCTGATGACCGAGGCGATCGAGAACGTGGACCCCCTCCTGCCGGGCGTGCTGGGGTTGGCCGACGAGCCCTCGCCGCTGCACGTGCTGATGGTCGGCCAGTTCTCGACCAACGCCGCCGTGGGACGTCTGGGTGACGACGTGGCCGTGTTCCACTGCCTCGAATGGTTCGAGTCGGCCGAGGGCGCACCGGTGCTGGTCGCGCACGAGGGCACCCACGCCTGGCACCAGCTGGCACTGGGAGCCGCCGCCGCCGACCTTCCGGCCGACGACCTGGCATGGATGGCGTTCTCCGAGGGCCTGGCCACCCGGGCCTCGCGAGCCGCGGTGCCGGACCGACCGGAGCTGGACTACTTCTGGTACGGCCACGACGCCCCCGAAGACTGGCTGGCCTGGTGCCAGGAGCACCACGACGAGCTGCTCAAGCACTTCCGTGCCTCGCTCGACATCGCCGAGGCCACCGAGACTTTCTTCGGCGGCGGGCTGGTCGACGGCCACTGGCGCGTCGGCTACTACTTGGCCGACTCCCTGGTCGCTGGCCTAGGGGTCGCCCTGCCCGAGCTGGTCGCCATGACGGTGGACGAGGCTCGTTCCGCCATCCGCACCGCCGTCGGTTAAGGGCTGCCGGAGAGCGAGCGCCGCTTAGGAGCGGGCCGGCTCCCACTCGAGGCGTGGGGCGTCGGCCCACAGGCGCTCGAGGTCGTAGTAGCGCCGGGTCTCGTCGAGGAAGACGTGCACCACGAAGTCGCCGTAGTCGAGCAGGACCCATTCCTTGTGCTGGCGGCCCTCGATCCGTAGGGGGGCGATCCCGGCCTCGACCTTCAGCCGGTCCTCCACCTCCTCGGCGATGGCGTCGACCTGCGGGCGGTTGGACCCACTTGTGATCACGAAGATCTCCGTGATGGCGAGCACCGCGCCCACTTCGAGGACCACCGTGTCGTCGCCGCCCTTCGACGATGCCGCCCTCGCCGCCGTGAGGGCCCAGTCTCGGACCTCCTCACGCTGGCTCTCGACGGCTGTCATCTGCTCCCAGGGTACAGACCGCGACGCCTTATGAGGTTGATTGCCGCCGGCGGCAGGAGGTGGTCGAGGGGACGGCCGTCGGCGGCACGGGCCCGGAGGTCCGAGGAGGAGATCTCCAGCCGGGGGATCTCGACCCGCTCCACCCGCCACTGCGGTCCGACGTCGACGTCCGGCGCCCCCGGCCGGTTGACGATGACCAGCCGGGCCAGCCGGGCGCACACGTCGGCCCGCCGCCAGGTCGGGAGCTCGGCGGCCACGTCGGCCCCCACGACGAGGAACAGCTCGGCGGCGGGATCGTCGGCCAGCAGCTGCTCGAGGGTGTCGGCCGTGACCGACTCGCCACCCCGGTCGATCTCGATACGGCTGGCCTCGATACCGTCGGCGCCTTCAAGGGCGGCCTCCACGAGAGCGAGCCGGTCCGCCGCCGGCGTCACCATCCGGTCGCTCTTCTGCCACGGCACGTTGGCCACCACCAACAGGACCCGGTCGAGGTCCAGGGCGTGACGGGCGTTGACGGCCGCCACCAGGTGCCCGACATGAATGGGGTCGAAAGTGCCGCCGAGCACCCCCAACCGGTTCCCCATGTCGATTTCGGATTCTACGAAACGCCTCGGCCGTCTAGCCTGGCCGGGCGGAATGAGTGAGACCTGGACCCCAAGCAGCTGGCGAAGCCGGCCGGCGCGCCAGCAACCCGACTGGCCCGACGAGGGCGCGCTCGACGACGCCCTGAAACGCCTTTCGGCCCTTCCCCCGCTGGTGTTCGCCGGGGAGGTACGCCAGCTCACGACCTCCCTCGGTGAGGTGGCCGAAGGGCGCGCCTTCCTCCTGCAGGCCGGCGACTGCGCCGAGTCCTTCGAGGAGTTCTCCGCCGACGCCATCCGCGACAAGCTACGGGTGATCCTGCAGATGGCGGCGGTGCTCACCTACGGCGCCGGGGTCCCGATCGTCAAGATGGGCCGGATCGCCGGGCAGTTCGCCAAGCCGCGGTCTTCGGCCACCGAGACTGTCGGTGCCGACATCCTCCCTTCCTTCCGGGGCCACATGGTCAACGACACCGCCCCCACCGCCGCGGCCCGGGTGGCCGACCCCGAGCGCCTGCTGACCGCGTACCACCAGTCGGCGTCCACCATGAACCTGCTGCGGGCGTTCACCAAGGGTGGCTTCGCCGACATGACCCAGGTCCACGCCTGGAACCAGGAGTTCGTCGCCGCCAGCGACGAGGGTCGCCGCTACGAGCAGATGGCGTCGGAGATCCAGCGGGCCATGCGGTTCATGGCCGCGTGCGGCATCGACCTGGCATCCGAGGCGGTGCTGCATCAGGTGGACTTCTGGACCAGCCACGAGGCGCTGCTGCTGGGCTACGAGGAGGCCCTCACGCGCCAGGACTCGTTGACGGGCGAGTGGTACGACTGCTCGGCCCACCTTCTCTGGGTCGGCGACCGCACCCGCCAGCTCGACGGTGCCCACACCGAGTTCCTCGCCGGCGTCGGCAACCCCATAGGCGCCAAGCTCGGCCCGGCCAGCGACCCGGCCGAGGTGGTCGAGCTGTGCCAACGACTCAACCCGTACCACATGCCCGGCCGTCTCACCCTCATCACCCGGCTGGGAGCGGAGCGCGTCACCGAGCTGTTACCAGCCCTAGTAGAGGCCGTCACCGCCGCCGGCCACCCCGTGGTGTGGGTGTGCGACCCCATGCACGGCAACACCTTCGTCAGCCCGTCGGGCCACAAGACCCGCCACCTCGATGCCGTGCTGGCCGAGGTCCGAGGCTTTTTTTCAGTTCACGCCGCGCTGGGCACCTGGCCCGGCGGCATCCACGTGGAGCTTACTGGCGAGGACGTCACCGAGTGCCTCGGGGGATCCGAGGAGGTGCTCGACTCCGACCTGGACCTCCGCTACCTGACCGCCTGTGACCCCCGGCTCAACGCCCGCCAGTCGCTCGACCTCGCCTTCGGGGTAGCGGCGCTGCTGCGGGATCAGGGCTAGGAACCACCCGGTAGAGGGCTCCCACCCGGTCCCTGCGTACCAATTGGAGTGGCAGGGAGCTCTCGAGGAGGGGCTGCGACGGCATGAAGGCGCGGCGGGACCGGATCACCGGGAAGTAAGCAAGCAGTCCCCCCGTGCGCTCCAGCTCGGTGCCCACAGCTGCCAGCCGTCGGGAGAACGCCGGGTCGCGTCGGCCCGTCAGGTAATCGGTGGTCGCGGGCAATGTGGCCGTGGTTCGACCCGTGAGCAGGAAGACGGCGTCGGCGCCGTTGCTGTAGACGGGCACGCCAGCGTCGAGCCGGGCGATCTCGGCCACGACCGACGAGTTGCGCCACGCCGCGGCCGAGTAGCCCCGCCGGCCGATCCCCTGGTCGCCGAGGCCCCGGGCCGTCCACACACCCGCTTGGACCAGCATCACGCCGACCACGGCCAGCCCGGCCGCGGTCAGCGATCGCGGCGGCTTGTGCCGGGCGACGGCAGCCACGGCCAGGACGACGGCGACGATGTGGACCGGTGCGAGGAGGCGTGAGTCGAACCGGCCGGTTTCATCGAGCACGACCCGGTACCCCACGACTACGACCACATAGGCGATGCCGAAGGCCAGGAGCACCAAAGTGAGGTTCGATGGCCTCGGCGGTCGACCCCTGGTCCGAGCCAAGACCGCGATCGCGGCGCCGGCGGCAACCAGGGCTGCGCAACCAAGGACCGTCGCCCAGAACCGGACCGGCCACGGAACGGTTTCCGGAAGGACCCACCGAGACAGGGCCCCGATGCCGATGAGGGACTCGTGAACGCCGAACGGGTGCAGTCGGAGCGGACGGTGGGCTCCCCCGGCCCACGCCAGCCAGCCGGCGGCGGGAAGCAACGGCAGAACCGCAAACGCTGCGGTGTGGCGGCGCCGGCCAGCGCCGGCCAGGGCGGCCGCCCCGGCCAGCGGCACCGCCAACCCGGCGTAGCGGGTGAGCACCGCCGCTGAGGCCAGCCCCATCGCCACGCCCAGGCACCATGTTCGGGGCCGGTCGAGATGGGCGGCGAGGGTGGCCAGACTGGCGAGTGAGAGAAGGATGAAGAGCGGCTCGCTCAGCGCCGACGACGAGAGCTTCATCAGCTCGAGGGCGCCGAGAACCAGCAGCCCAGCGACGAGGCCGGCCGGGAGGGACCCGGTGTGGCGCGCCACGACCACCGCCACCAGCAGGACCGTCAGCCCGAAGATCACCGGATTGATCCAACCGGCGGCGTCGAGCGGGTCCAGCCCGAGGCTGCCCAACCCCGCCAGCAGGAGGGGGAAGAGTGGAGGGAAGCTACCTATTGGTGGCGTGCCTGGCGGTGCCACGAAACCGCGGCCGTCCACCAGTCTGCGGGCCACTCCGACATAGAACACGGAGTCGGGGCTGGCATAGGGCCCGAGACGCGTGACGACGATCAGCGCGAGCGTGCCCACCGCCGCGGGGATGCCCAGAATGGCCACTGCCGCCGGGGAGGCGGCCTTCACGTCCGGATCTGCCCGTCCCCCATCACCACGTACTTGAGCGTGGTCAGCTCGCGTAACCCCATCGGCCCGCGGGCGTGGAGCTTCTGGGTGCTTATCCCGATCTCGGCGCCGAACCCGAACTGCTCCCCGTCGGTGAACCGGGTTGACGCGTTCACTATCACCGCCGCAGCGTCGACCTCGCGGGTGAACCGGGTGGCCGCCGCCAGGTCACGCGTGCAGATCGCCTCGGTGTGCCCGGTGCCGAAGCGGTTGACGTGGGCAATGGCGGCGTCGAGCGAGCCGACCACCGCCACCGACATCTTCATGTCGAGGAACTCGGCAGCGAAGTCGGCCTCGGTGGCCGAGCCGATGGAACCCACCAGCGCTCGCGCCGTGTCGTCGCCAACCAGTTCGACGCCCTCGAGGGCAGCGGCAGCGCGGGGCAGGAAGTCGGAGGCAACGTCGGCGTGCACCACCAGCGACTCGGCGGCGTTGCAGACCGAGGTCCTCTGGGTCTTGGCATTGACGACTATGTCGAGAGCCTGGTCGAGGTCGGCAGAGGCGTCGACATATACGTGACAGTTGCCGTCGCCGTCGATGACATAGGGAACCCGCGCATGCTGCAAGACGCTGGCGATGAGCGACGGGCCGCCCCTCGGGATCAGGCAGTCGATGGACTCCCGGAGGCCCATGAACTCCGCCGCCGTCTCGTGGCTGGTGTCCTCCACGAGCACCAGCGCGTCGGCCGGGAGGCCAGCTTTCGCCACTCCCTCCCGGAGCGCCTCGGCGATGGCGATGTTGGACGCGAGCGCCCCGGACGACCCCCGCAGAAAGGCGGCGTTTCCGGACTTGAGGCACAGCCCGAAGGCATCGCTCGTCACATTGGGCCGGTTCTCGTAGATGATCGCTACGACGCCTAGTGGGACACGCACCTTGGTGATCACCAGGCCGTTGGGCCGGGTCCAGCCTTCGACCACCTCGCCTACCGGGTCACGCAGCCCGGCGACCTGTCGCAGCCCGTCGGCCATGGCGTCGATGCGGGCCGAACTCAGCCTGAGGCGATCGACGACCGTCGCAGTTGTGCCGGCGGCCACGGCTCGCGCCACATCGTCGGCGTTGGCCGCCAGGATCTCGGGACCGTGGCGAACGAGGAGGTCGGCTGCGGCCGAGAGAACCGAGTCCTTCGTGGCCGTCGAAGCGATGGCGAGCTCGCGGGAGGCGGCCTTGGCCCGGCGTCCGAGCTCGGCCACGGGGGTCGAAGGCATGATCGAGGTTACCGCCCGCGCCACGAATCTGGCCCTCCAAAAGGAGAAGGGCACCCCTTTTCGGGGTGCCCTTCTGGTTGCGGCGAGTGAGGACTAGCAGCCCAGCTTGTCGTTCACCCTCTCGAAGTAGCGCTCGCCCAGCGTGGCGAGGTCGAGCTCGACCTGGGTCTTGTCGGCCTTTACCCGAGCCTTGCTCCACGCAACTGCGTCGTCGGTGAAGTCGGCACCCTTGGCCTTGAGGATCGTCTCGGCCAGCTTCACGTCGCCGTCGTCGTCGGTGGCGTCGATCACGCCCAGGATGGCGTCGGTGACGTCGTCCATCGACTTGTTGAGGTCGTCACGGGTCTCGTCCACGTCGGCATCGGCGTCGTTGTCGTCGTTGATGGCAGCCGCGACGCGGGCGTCAGACTCGATCAGCTTGTTGGGCATGATGTCGCAGACCTGGTCGGCCAGCTTCTCGTCGGCGGCCTGGGCGGGCATGATCCCGAAGAGCGAGCCGATGGTGATGCTGCCAGCTGCGACCGCACTTATTACTAGGGACTTCTTCATGTTGGATCTCCTTTGACTTCTATTGGGTACTTCGGACTTGACTTGCTGGTGTTCGTTGGATTGGTTATCGGCCGATCAACGGCTCGGCTTGATGCCAAGTTGCGCCAATTGGGAATCGACGATCGCTTGGGCCTCTTCCCGGGTGAGCTCGTGGGGCTCGCCACCGCGGTTGACTGCCTCCTCCAGCTGGGTGGTGATCCCCTCCAGAACCTCGAGGGCCTTCTCCGAGGGTGGCGCCGTCGTGGGCAACGTGACCCCGGTCGGAGACGTCTTTGTCCCCGCCTTGCCATTCGTCGCCGTCCCGGAATTGACAGGGGTCGAGGTCGGGCCCTGGCCTCCCACCGTGGCGCGACCCCTGGCCGGTCCGGCCTGGTCACCGCCACCGATCGCTGCGAACGCGATCCCCCCCGTCAGCGTCAGTGCCGCGCCGGCAGCCGCTATCCAAACCTTGCCCTTGACCATCGCCATTTCGCTTCCTCTCGATCGGGACCATCTAGTGATCGGCGCGATCGGAGGGCGTCTTTAGCGATCGGCCTCCAGCTCGTGGACGAGGGAGTCCACGACGTCGGCCAGAGACCCGCCGGCCGCCACCAGCCGGCGCTGGCGCTGGTAGCTGGCGCCGTCCTCGACGATGGCCAGGTTGTGCGCCAACTCGGCGTCACAACCGAGGCTGGCGGCCACAGGCATGAGCTCCTCCACCAGGTCGGAGACCGCCGAGGTCAGTGGGGCGAGCGAACCGTGGTCGTCGACGATGACCTCGGCCGCCAAGCCGTGGCGGGCCGCCCGCCACTTGTTCTGGCGGACCACCCAGTCACGGGGCACCGCCACCTCAGCGCCGGCGTCGAGGCGTCGGTCCAGGTGCTCGACCGCGCTCTGGGCCAGGGCGGCCAGGGCCGCCACCTCGCGAAGGCTCGTTATCCCGTCGCACATCCTGAGCTCGACGGTGCCGAAGTCGGGGTGCGGCCGGATGTCCCACCACACCTCGCGGATCGTGCTTATGGCCCGGGCCGCCACCAGGGTGGTCATGAACTGCTCGAACTCCTCCCAGTCGGCCATCGGGTACGGAAGGCCGGCAGTGGGAAGCGCCTCGAACACCGTGCTGCGGCACGAAGCCATGCCGGTGTCGTGGCCGCTCCAGTACGGGCTGGAGGCCGACAGGGCGAGAAAGTACGGGAGATAGGCGGTCAGGCCGTTGGCGATGGCGATGGCCTTGGCCGATGACCGCACACCGACGTGGAAGTGGACCCCGAAGATCTGGAGCCGACGCGCCGCCCACTGCATCTCGGTGACGAGGTCGGCGTAGCGGGGATCGGGGCTGATCTGCTGCTCGTGCCACGGTGAGAACGGGTGGGAGCCCGAGCACAAGAGCCCCAGACCACGCCGATCGGCCTGGGCCGTCACCCCGTCGAGCGTGGCCGCCAGGTCTGCCCGGGCTTCGGCCACCGTCATGTTGATACCGGTGATCACCTCGACCGTGCACTCGAACAGCTCGTGCTTGACCTTGGCGGCGTTCTTCTCGGGGCCGGCAGCCAGCTCGGCGAGAAGAGGCGTCGCCGCGCTCGCAAGGCCCCGCGTCAAACGGTCGACGATCTGAAGCTCCATCTCGATGCCGAGGCTGGAGCCGGCGGAGTCGTTGAACGGTATGCGCACCGCCGCCTGTCTACCCGTCCCAGCCAGGCGGTAGGGCGTTGCGGGGTCACGAGCAAGCGACGAACTGTGCTGTGGGCGACCCCAGAACGCCGAGCTGCCAGCGCCCGCCGAGCGCTACCGGGTTCAGGCGACGTTGACGGCTTGGAGTTGGGGTTCGGTATCCGGCGGTTCGGGTGGCGAGAAGTCGACCGGCATGGCTGGCGGCACCATCAGCACCATCCCGCCCACCGCGAACACCGCCACCCCCACCAGGCCGAGCCCGTAGCCCACCGGCGCCCCGTCACGTGGCGACATGCCTCGCTTCAGGCTCTTGGCGCAGATCCAGAAGGCACAGGCGGCGAACCCCGAATAGAACAGCCCGTGCCACGGCGTGAAGAAGGACTCGGGCTTCGAGTTGTTGTGGGCCCAACCGTCGACGAAGAGGCCGAAGATCAGCCAGGCGGCGACTGCGACGGTGACCATGTCCTCACGCCACGTCAGCCGCGACCGCGGTCCTCCGGTGGTGGTGAGCACTACGCCGAAGCGTAAGGCGACCGAAGACTGGCGTCTACGGCAAGGTCACGAGGTCGTCGCGATGGACCACCTCGTGCGGAACCCCGTCGGGCAGGTCGCCCGTGCGCCGGCCGGCCACCGAGGCCAGGTCGGAGGCGCTGAGGCGGACCAGGCCCTTGGCGAAGACCCGTCCCGACGGGTCGGCGATCTCCACGGCGTCGTCGGGCTCGAACTTGCCCTGCACGGCCACCACGCCGGCCGCCAGCAATGACCTGGCCCGCTCGGTCAATGCCCGGCGAGCGCCATCGTCGACCACGACCGTTCCCGACGCGCCCACGGCGAAGGCGATCCAGAGCTTGCGGGCGCCAAGCCGCCGCTCGTGGGGCCGCACCACCGTGCCCACACCCGCCCCACCGGCGAGCGCGCCTTGGAGCACGGCCGGGCGGTCGGCAGCGGCGATCACCGTGCGCACGCCCGACCACGACGCCATCTTGGCCGCGGCCAGCTTCGACGCCATCCCCCCACTGCCCCGATCGGTGCCCCGGCCGCCGGCGATCCGCTCCAGCTCGTGGTCGACCTCGACGATCTCCTCGATCAATGAGCCGTCGGAGTGCAGGCGGGGGTCGGCGCTCAGCAGGCCCGGCGCGTCGGTCAGCAGCACCAGCAGCTCGGCCGACACCAGGTTGGCTACAAGCGCGGCGAGGCGGTCGTTGTCGCCGAAGCGGATCTCGTCGTCGGCCACGGCGTCGTTCTCGTTCACCACCGGCACCACGCCCAGCTCCAGGAGCCGGCTCAGGGTCTGGCGGGCGTGGAGGTACTGCGACCGGTGGACGAAGTCGTGCGGCGCCAGCAGCACCTGACCGGCCACCAAGCCGTAGGCGACCAGGGCCGCGTCGTACACGCCCATCAGCCGGCTCTGACCGACGGCGGAGATGGCCTGCAACGTGGCGATGTCGGCGGGGCGGGTGCCCGAGAGGCCCAGGGCGGGAAGGCCGGCGGAGATGGCTCCGGAGGTGACTACGACGACCTGATGGCCCTGGCTGCGCAGGCCGGCCACCTCCGAGCAGAGCTTGTCGACCGCCGGCCGGGAGATGTCGCCCTGGTCGTCGGTGATCGACGACGTGCCGATCTTGGCGACGACGATCACCTCCGAGCGTCCCCCCGGCGGGGCAACTCGAAGACGGTGTAGTCGAAGCTCAGGGTCCCGATCCTCACCAGGTCACCCTCGCGGACGCCCGCCCGGGCCAGCGCCCGGTCCACGCCCAGACGGCGGAGGCGGTCCTGGACGTAGGCGAGGGCCTGGCCATCGGTGAGGTCGTTGACCGCCACCGCCCTCTCCGCCGCCCGGCCGGTCACCACGTAGGCGCCGTCGTCAGCCCGCTCCACCCGCACTCCCTCGGGCTCGGGTCGGTGGACCACGAAGGTCGAGGGCGCCTCCTGGCGGTTCCGGGCTTCGGCCACCAGCGCCGAGAGACGGTGGAGCAGCGGGGCGACTCCCATGCCCGTGACCGCTGAGACCGACTGGTCCTCGGGCCATTCGCCGAGCCCGACATCGGCCTTGGTGCCCACGACGAGCCGCGGCCGGTCGAGCAGCTCCGGCCGGTACCGGCCGAGCTCGGCGAGCAGCACGCGTTCCTGCTCTTCCGGTGGCGTGCCGTGGGCCGAGGCGAGGTCGAGGAGCACGAGCAGGACCCTCGCCCGCTCGATGTGTCGCAGGAACTGGTGGCCGAGCCCCTTGCCCTCGCTGGCGCCTTCGATCAGGCCGGGCACGTCGGCCATCACGAACTCGCCGGCGTCGCCCTGCACCACTCCCAGGTGCGGTTCCAACGTGGTGAACGGGTAGTCGGCGATCTTGGGCTTGGCGGCCGAGACGCGCGAGATCAAGGTGCTCTTGCCGGCGTTGGGGAACCCCACCAGAGCGACATCGGCCATGAGCCTCAGCTCCAGCCGTAACCACCTCTCCTGGCCGGCCTCACCCTGCTCGGCGAAGCTGGGCGCCCTACGTCGGTTCGACAGGAATCGGGCGTTGCCCCTGCCGCCGCGCCCACCTGCCGCCGCCAGCCAGGAATCGCCGGCCGACACCAGGTCGGCCAGGACCCGGCCGCCGGACTCCCTCACGGTGGTCCCCTCGGGCACCGCCACTCTCATGTCGGCGCCCTGCGCGCCGTGGCGCGCCCGGCCCTGGCCGTGGGTTCCGTCTACCGCCCGGCGGTGGGGATGGTCCCGAAACGACAGCAGCGACGCCACCTCACGGTCGGCGACCAGCCAGAGGTCTCCTCCCTTGCCGCCGTCGCCCCCGTCGGGACCGCCCCGAGGGACGTGCGCCTCCCGCCTGAAGGACACGGCGCCCGCACCACCGTCGCCGCCTCTGACGCACAGCGCGGCCTCGTCGACGAACCCGGCCATCGAGGCCCCGGAGACCCGGGGACTAGCTGCTGGGGACGACGTCGACCAGGCGCCGGCCCCGGCGTCGGCCGAACTTCACTGTTCCCGCGGCGGTGGCGAAGAGGGTGTCGTCGCCGCCGCGGCCCACATGCTCTCCGGGGTGGAAATGCGTGCCCCGCTGGCGCACGATGATGGCGCCGGGCCCGACGCGGCCGCCGTCGTAGATCTTCACGCCCAACCGCTGCGCGGCCGAGTCACGGCCGTTGCGGGTAGAGCCGCCACCTTTGGTCTTGGACATGGCTCAGCTCCCCCGGGTTATCCCGACGATCTCGATTGTGGAGTAGTGCTGGCGGTGGCCCCAGTTACGGCGCTCGTTGCTCTTGTTCTTATACTTGAAGCCGTCGATCTTGGGCCCGGAGGCATCCCCCACCACCCGGGCGGTCACCTTCATGCCGGCCAGCTCGGCGGGGGCGGCCAGGACCGAGTCGCCGTCGACCAACAGCACCGGGTCGAACGACAGATCTTCGTCGGCCGCGAGGAGCTCGACATCGAGCCGCTCGCCCTCGACTACGCGATACTGCTTCCCACCGGTCCTGATGACCGCGTACGTACTGTTCTCTGACATGGCTGGATCAGGCTAACAGGGTCTCGTCGAGCACGATCCCACGCCCGGCGCAGGTAGGGCAGGTCGCCGAGAAAGCCTCGACCAGCCCTTCCGACACCCGCTTGCGCGTCATCTCCACCAGGCCGAGCGGCGAGATGTCGAACACCTGCGTTCGCGTCTTGTCCCGCCCGAGGGCGTCCTTGAAGGTGCGCATCAGCTCTTCGCGGTTCTTGCGAACGTCCATGTCGATGAAGTCGATGACGATGATCCCGCCGATGTCGCGCAGGCGGAGCTGGCGGGCGACCTCTTCGGCTGCCTCCAGGTTGTTGGCGAAGACCGTCTCCTCGAGGTTGGAGCGCCCGACGTTCTTGCCGGTGTTCACGTCGATGACCGTGAGGGCCTCGGTGCGCTCGATGATGAGCGATCCCCCCGAAGGCAGCCAAACCTTGCGGTCGAGAGCCTTGTGCAGCTGCTCGTGCACGTGCTGGCGCTCGAACAGCGACAGGTCGGTGTCGTCGTACAGCTCCACCCGGTCGGCCAGCTCCGGGACGAGGGCGGCGACGTAGTCGTGCACCTCGTGGTGCAGCGCAGGATCGTCGATCAGCACACCCCGGTAGTCACGGCTGAACTCCTCGCGGATCACGCGCACGGCGAGAGGGGGTTCCCGGTAGAGCAGGGCGGGGGCCGACGACCGTGCGGCCAGGGCCTCGATCTGTTGCCACTGCCGGAGCAGGCGGTCGACGTCGCGGCGAAGCTCCTCGGCCGTCGCGCCCTCCGCGGCGGTACGCACTATGAGGCCGTGACCCTCGGGACGGACCGTGTCGAGGACCCGCCTGAGGCGCTTGCGCTCGTCGTCGGCCAGCCGCTTGGAGATCCCGTAGGTGGTGCTGCCGGGGACCAGAACCACGAAGCGCCCGGCGAGAGACACCTCCTGGGTGAGGCGGGCGCCCTTGGTGCTGATCGGGTTCTTGATGACCTGGCACAGCACCGTCTGGCCGGCGCGCAGGATCTGCTCGATCCTGGGCTCGGAGCCGTCGGAGTCATCGGAGTCGGCTCCGTGCTGGCCGTCGTGGTGAGTGACGTCGCCCCGGTAGATGACTGCGTTCTTGGGGGTGCCGATGTCGACGAACGCCGCCTCCATCCCCGGCAGCACGTTCTGGACGCGGCCCAGGTACACGTTGCCGTGGATCTGGGTCACGTCGTCGGCCGGGACGGAGACGTAATGCTCGATGAGAGAGCGGCCCTCGAGCACCGCTATCTGGATCGCCTGTGGCCGCGACTGCACGCACATGAGGAACCGACCCACGGGCCGGCCGTTGCGCTCCCGGCCCCGGCGACGCTCGAGGGTCTCCTCGTCGAGCTCGACGGGCTCTTCCAGGTCGACACCGCCCACCGACCGGTCGACGCGGTCGGCGGCCCGGGGCTTGCCGGCGCCCCCGCGACGCCGCCGACGGCGCGTGCCGGGCGAGGTGGCCTGGCCGTTGCCGACCTTCTCCGTTCCCGAAGACGGCACCGCCGGGGCCGGCCGGGTGTCGCCGATCTGGGGCCGGCGGGCTACCGGGTCGGGCTCGGAGAGGGGTCGCGCCGCCTCCGAGCCGCGGCCGCCGCGCGAGCCACGAGAGCCGCGGCGACGCCGGCTGCCCGAAGTCTGGGGTTGGCCGGGCTGGTCAGGAGCGGGCGGGGCTACGACAGGCCCGAGGCGAGCCACAGGCTCCGAGGGTGAAGCGTTGCCGAGCTCGCTGGAGCCCAGGTCGGTGGACCTCGCGTCGGCAGGGCCGGGTTCGGACATTGGGACTTTCCCTTCTGGTGGCGCACGCTCGGGAGCGTGCGGCACGTCCGTCGCCAGCCGTCGGGCCTTGGCCCGCCGGCGCGCCGGAGTGCTCGATCGACTGCCGTCTACCCGTGCGGTCCCAGGTGCCGGGGCCGCTCGGACGGCGCTGCAGCACCCTGAGGAGGAACAGCGAGAGCTGCCGCAGGGAGGTCATGAGATCGGCCGATGATACCGCCCGGCGGGCTAGC
>JBOGIF010000226.1:0-2176 GCA_050742415.1 Acidimicrobiales bacterium
GCCTCTTTCTATGCCGACCCCTTGGCACTCCGTCCCTCACTCTATTCGTTACTGGTAATCACGTCGGCAGAATTCGTTGCCTTTTCGAGAGTGGGTCCTAGGCCATGGGCGATGGAGCTGGTCGGTGCTCTATGTGATGGTTCTTCCGACTCCGCACTGGACGCCGAAATAGTTGGTAGAAAAGCCGAAATCATTACAAAGATGATGGAAGATCCGGAAGCCCTCTCGTTGTGTTCCAGGTGTTTCGCTGCCTACACGAGACCCACTTCGAAAGAAACCTGCTCAGAGTGTAGCGGCAGGCTAGTTAATAGCGAGTAAGGTTTCGAGCAGTAGTCCCCCATGACTGACGACGACCTCCTTCATTCCCGCTACAGCCTGGTCGAGGTCCTGGGCCAGGGAGCCATGGGCGTGGTGTGGCGGGCCCATGACGCCGTCTTGGACCGTGACCTGGCCCTGAAGGAGCTGCGCCCGGGCCCGGGGGTGGATCCCACCGAGGCCAAGGAGCGCTTCTTGGTCGAGGCCCGAGCCGCAGCCCGTCTGAGCCACCCCAACATCGTCGCCGTCCACGACGTGTTCGTGGAGGACGACCGGGTGCTCATCGCCATGGAGCTGGTGGAGGGCCCGACCCTCGAGGAGCTGGTGCGGGCCGGGGCCCAGCCGACGGTCGTGGTCCGAGAGGTCATGGCCCAGGTGGCCCAGGCCCTGGCCTCTGCCCATGCCGTGGGGGTGGTCCATCGCGACCTCAAGCCCGACAACATCTTCTGGAACAACGGTCGAGCGGTGGTGGCCGACTTCGGCCTGGCCCGCATCGGCACCGGACGGGGAACCCTTGAGGGGACGGTCATGGGCACCCCTGGCTACATGGCCCCCGAACAGGTCAAGGGCAGCCCCACCGCAGCCTCCACCGACGTGTTCGGCTGGGCCGCCGTGGCCTACCAGCTGGCAGCCGGCCACCCTCCCTTCGGCGACGCCGATGAATCCGATCCCGTGGCCATGGCCTACCGCATCGTCCACCAGGACCCCCCCACCCTGGACCTGCCCGACGACCCCGCCCTGGCCGCCCTCATCACCCGAGCCCTGGCCAAGGACCCGGCCGAGCGACCGGCCGATGGGACCGAACTGGTGGCGGCGCTGATTGGGGAGATGGCGTCGGGCGAAGCGGTGGCGGTTGGGTCTGAGCCATCAGCGGATGAACTCACCGCTGTCACGCCTGTCGTCGCTGAGTCGTCCTCACTGTCGGCACAACCGTCGGCGAGCGAGGATTCCGAACCAATGACAGCGGTTGTTCTTGGGTCTCCTTCGCCCGACACCGGCGGCGTCAACGCCCGGGATGACCAACGAAGCCGCCGCTCCCTCTCGACGGCCGGGATCGGCGCGGTGCTTGCCATCCTGGTCCTTTCTGGGGCCTTGGCGTTCACCATTGGTCGTAGCGCCGGCTCGAAGGGGGACGTTGTCATTGTTGGGCCCACTTCGACCGTGATGCCGAGAAGTACAGATCCACCATCGACGATCCCGCCACCCAACTCGACCACGCCGACTACGGGCTTTGGCAACCCGATCCCGCCGCCAGGTCCGACGACGTCAACCACGACAGAGCATGACAAGTCCAAGGAAACCACCGCGACAACTGAGACAATCAGGGCGACGACCACAACAACAACTGAACCGCTGATAACCGCTTACATGACTCGCGTTGATGATGTGGCGACACTCTTCATCAATGGTGAGGAGACATTCGTCTCAAAATGGGGATACATCGGCACCGCACCCGATTATCAGTATGCTGGGCACCAGCCAGGAGAGTCCGGGGTTCTCGATATTACGACCCTCCTCAAACCTGGGAAAAACAGTATTCGTTTTATTGTCAATAAGTCGGCGGGGTGTTGTGGTGTCAGCGGTTTCCTTGGGATTTATCGGGGACGAACTGGACGAACTGAGACATTAGTGAGGGACGGAATTGACGCTCAGGACAGTGTCGCGGGAACGAAATTCGATAAGACATGGGTGATAGAACGTTAACCTTCGGCAAGGTAGCGCGCCGGCCCAGATCAACCGCCTGGTCGACGCCGTGACGCTGCGCAAGCCGTGCGACACCGTCGGCAGCCAGACGGCGGAGGGATACGCCGAGTCCGCCTTCAATCTCGATGTCGCCACTCGGTTGAGGGACCTGCTGAGC
>JBOGIF010000227.1:0-11073 GCA_050742415.1 Acidimicrobiales bacterium
ACCCTCAGCCCATCCCAGACGAACGTGACGACCTCGCTCTCGTCGGCAGCGCCAGGGCTGGCGACCGCGATGCGCTGGACGTCCTCCTACGCCGCCACCACGACCGGCTCTACGCCCTCTGCCGACGGCTCACGGGTAACGACGCCGACGCCGCCGACGCCTGCCAGGAGGCGCTCGTCGCCGTGGTCCGGGGGCTCGCCAGCTTCGACGGCCGCGCCGCCTTCGGCACGTGGGCCTACCGCGTGGCCACCAACGCCTGTCTCGACGAGCTACGGCGACGCCGGCGCCGGCCCGAGCCGGGGCTGCCGGAGGGCAACGACCCCGTCGCCCCGGTCGACGGCCTGGCGGGGGCGGGGACAAGGCTCGACATCGACAGGGCCCTGGCTCGCCTTCCTGCCGAGTTCCGGGTGGCGGTGGTGCTGCGCGACGTGTGCGACCTCACCTACTCCGAGATCGCCGAGATGCTCGACCTCCCGCCCGGCACGGTCCGGTCGCGGATCGCACGGGGCCGCGCTGCCCTGGCCCCGCTGCTGAGCGAGCACGGGCCGGCCGCCGAGGGCGGGAACCCCGGCCTCTCCCCCGGTCGTCCAAGGCCCCGAGGATGAACGAGCCCACCGACACCCAGCACCCCGACACCGAGGCCCTCAGCGCCCTCGTCGACGGTGAGGCGCCGGCGTGGTCCGCCCACGTCGACGCCTGCCTCCGCTGCCGCGACGAGCTCGCCGGGCTTCGAGCGGTACGGGTCGCGCTCGGGAAGCCGGTGCCGGTGCCGCCTGGGGTCCGCGAGAGCGCTATCAGTGCTGCTCTAGCCGCGTATAGTGATGAATCGGCTGAGCCGAGCCTTTCACCCTCGGTCGAACACGCTGCGTTCCGTCCCGTTCCCGCTCTCCGTCCGGTTCCCGAACCCCGGTTTGCCCTCCGGCGAAGGTGGCTGGTAGCCGGGTCGGTCGTGGGCTCGGTGGCCGCGATGCTCGCTCTGGTGCTGGTGGCTGTGCCCCTGCTGCGCAACGACGACCGTGTGGCCCGCAAGACCGGAGCGGACTCCGCTTTGCGGTCGACCGCCCGGCCCGAACTGTCCGATGGAGCCGGAGGGGTCCAGGGCGAAGGCTTCGCCGGCGACCGCCCGGCCGCCCAGAGCGCCGCCCCCGAGTTGGGCGAGGTCGGTGGGCCGGAGGAGCTGAAGGCGAGGCTCGGGCCAGTCGCCAACGCCGCCCGCCAGGGCGTGGCACCCCAACTGGCCCAGACCGAAGACGACGCGAGCCGCAACCGGAGCGCTCCCACCGCCGCTGACACGACTGCCGGCGCCCCGAGAGCGTGCGAGAAGGCGGCCAGGGCCACGGTACCCCAACCGCTCGGGACCCTGGTCTACGAAGGCATCGGCTCGTCCGGCAGCATTGCGGTGGTCGTGCTCGCGTTCAGCACCGGTGACGCTCCGGCGCCGGTCAACCTGCTGGTTCTGACCCGGGAGGGTTGTCGGCCGGTGTTCTCGGTGCAGTACCCCTGAGCGGCCGGGCCCGGAGGCCTGCCGCTGCTGCGCCCGCCACGAGCGCCAGAAACCCCTCGAGGCCGACGGCGCCGAGGCGGTGGCCGGTCGAGATCCACGCCGCCATCAGCAGTCCGAGCACCGTGAACAGCGAGCAGGCCGCGGCCAAGGTCATCGTGCGGTGCTTCGCCACCGCTACCGCGGCCTCCGACACGAACAGCCCGAGCACTACCCCGGCACCGATGACCGCCAGGCCGTCGAACGCGTACTCCCCCAGAAGCAGCCCGCCGAGCGCAGCGACGCCAGCGGCCGCGGCCATGGCCGGACCCGATCGACCATCCCCGAAGGCTGCCATCGGGGCAAGGGTAGGCTCCCGCCCATGCCCTCCGAGGCCCCGCCCCAAGCGACGTCCCCGGGCCCGGCCGGAGGAAACGGAACCGGCCACAGGTCGGACTGGGCAGCCGACGCCGCAACTCGTATCGAGGCGCTCGTGTCGACCGTGCGCGCCAACACCGTCGACCGGCTCGCCGCCGTGGTGCGGGGCCTGGTGGTGGGGATCGTCGGCGTGGTGCTCGTCCTGATGACAGCGGTGCTCCTCACGGTTGCGGCCGTGCGCGGCCTCGACGTTGCTCTGCCTCGAGGCGTATGGCTACCCGACGTCGTTCTCGGCGCAATATTCTCCGTGCTCGGCCTGTTCCTGTGGTCCAAGAGAACAGCACGGTAAAGGTGCCGGAGGAATCGCTGTGAACCACGACGTGCGCGACGTGATCATCGTCGGATCAGGCCCGGCCGGCCTCACTGCCGCCCTCTACACCGCCCGGGCCAACCTCCGGCCGTTGGTCATCGAGGGCGAGCTTTCGTCCACGGGTGACCAGCCCGGGGGCCAGCTGATGCTCACGACCGAGGTCGAGAACTATCCAGGCTTCGTCGACGGGATCCAAGGCCCCGACCTGATGGCCAACTTCCGCGCCCAGGCCGCCCGCTTCGGTACCGAGTACCTCACCGAGAAGGCCACCAGGGTGGACTTGTGTGAGCGCCCGTTCCGGATCTGGGTCGACGACACCGAATACCGGGCCCGGACGGTGATCGTCTCGACCGGCGCCAAGTCCAAGATGATGGGGCTCGAGTCGGAGCGCCGCCTGATCGGCCACGGCCTGTCAACGTGTGCCACTTGCGACGGCTTCTTCTTCATGGACCAGGAGATCGCGGTCGTCGGAGGCGGCGACTCGGCCCTGGAGGAAGCGCTGTTCCTCACCAAGTTCGCCACCAAGGTCAGCGTGATCCACCGGCGCGACAGCTTGCGGGCCTCGCGGATCATGCAGGAGCGAGCGTTCAAGAACGACCGTATCGAGTTCGTCTGGAACTCTGTCGTGGTGGCGCTGCACGGTGACGACCATCTCGAAGGGGCGCGCCTGCGCAACGTCGTGACCGGCGAGGAGACCGACCTGGCCGTCAGCGGCCTCTTCGTGGCGATCGGGCACGTGCCGAACACCTCGCTGTTCATCGGCCAGCTCGCCATGGACGATGCCGGCTACCTCCTCACCCACGACGGGACCAAGACCAACGTCGAGGGCGTCTTCGCGTCGGGCGACGTTCAGGACCGGGTCTACCGCCAGGCCATCACCGCTGCCGGGTCCGGCTGCATGGCGGCGATCGACGCCGAGCGTTGGCTGGAGGCCCAGCCCGAGCTCTGACCGGTCTTCGGCCGGAATGACCGCACACCGACCGACGTTTGAACCACCGCCGGGAGAGGTTCTCGGCCCGAGGAGGAGCATCAGATGGCAGAAAACATCACCGTTCTCACCGACTCGACCTTCGACGAAGAGGTGGGCGCATCCGACGTCCCCCTCGTCGTGGACTTCTGGGCCGAGTGGTGCGGGCCGTGCCGGATGGTGGCGCCCATCCTCGCCCAGATCGCCACCGAGCACGCCGGCAAGCTGCGGGTGGCCAAGCTCAACGTCGACGACTCCCCCTCGGTGTCGCGTCGCTTCGACATCCTGAGCATCCCGACGCTTCTCGTCTTCAAGGACGGAGTGGCCAAGAAGCGCATCGTCGGTGCCAAGGGCAAGTCGCAGCTGATGGCCGACCTGGCGGAGTTCCTGTAGAGAACCACTCAGGGCTTGTCCACAGGTTCTCTCCACCTGTGGATCCCAATGAGATAATTACACTGCTGTAGTTTGTACGACGACGGCGCTCCGCGGCTCCGTCATCGCCCGGTAGATCCGCTCCAGGTCCTCGAGATCGGCGAAGTCGATCACGACTTTGCCCTTGGCTGAACGCATCTCGACCTTGACCCGGGTGTCGAGGTGGCCCGAGAGAAGCTCTTCGAGCTCCAGCAGCCCAGGTGGCCGTAACGGCTTGGGCCGCGCGCGGCTCACCGCGGGTTCAGCCTGCTGGTTGTGCCTTCGAGCCAACTCCTCGACAGCACGCACCGACAGGCTCTCGTCCACCGCCCGGCGGGCCAGCTTCTCCTGGAGGCTGCGGTCGGGGGTGGTCAGAAGCGCCCTGGCGTGGCCCGCCGTGAGGTGACCATCGATCAGGAGGCGCTGCACCGCCGACGGGAGCTGGAAGAGCCGGAGCGCGTTGGATATGGCCGCTCGGCTCTTCCCCATCCGGGCCGCCAGCTCGTCGTGGGTCAGATGGAAGTCCTCGAGGAGCTGTTGGTAGGCGGCTGCCTCGTCGAGGGCGTTCAGGTCCTCCCGCTGCAGGTTCTCCACCAGCGCCTGCTCCAACGACGACGTGTCGTCGGCGTCGCGTATGACCGCCGGCACCAACGTCACGCCGGCCCGCTTGGCTGCCCGCCACCGCCGCTCTCCGGCGATCAGCTCGTAGGCACCGTCGCCGACGGTCCGCACGAGCAGGGGCTGGATGACGCCCAGCTCCCGCACGGAGGCAGTGAGGGCGGCCATCGCCTCCTCGTCGAACTTCGTGCGGGGCTGGTGGGGGTTGGGGGTGATGGCGGAGACCGGAAGCTCCTGGAAGACCGCCCCCGGCTCCCCCGACCCCGCAGGAATCAGGGCCCCGAGCCCTCTACCCAGTCCGCTGCGGCGCGCCACCGCTCACCTCCTTTGCCAGCTCGCGATAGGCCAGCGCCCCCCGCGAGGTCGAGTCGAACACGATGATGGGCTGCCCGAACGAAGGAGCCTCCGACAAGCGGACACTACGTGGCACGATGCTGCGGCAGACCTTGCTGCCGAAATGGCTCCTGACCTCCTTGGCCACCTGACCGGCCAGCTTGGTGCGGGCGTCGTACATGGTGAGGATGATCGTGGTGAGCTCCAGCGTCGGGTTCAGGTTCGTCTGGACCAGCTGGATATTGCGAATGAGCTGGCCCAGGCCCTCCAGGGCGTAGTACTCGCACTGGATCGGCACCACCACCTCGCCTGCCGCAGCCAAACCGTTCACAGTGAGCAGCCCGAGCGAGGGCGGGCAGTCGATCAGGAAGAAGTCGTAGTCGTCACCAACCCGCTCTATCGCTCGGCGCAGGCGCATCTCGCGGCTGAATGCGGGCACCAGCTCGATCTCGGCCCCGGCCAGGTCAACGGTGGCCGGCGCCACGAAAAGGTTCCGGAGCGCGGTCGGCTCGACGCAATCTTCGAGGGGTAGGTCGTTGAGCAGGACCTCGTAGATCGACGCCTGGAGGCTGAGCGGGTCGATGCCCAGCCCGGTGGTGGCGTTGCCCTGGGGGTCGAGGTCGACCACGAGGACGCGGTACCCGAGCTCGGCCAGGGCCGCCCCGAGGTTCACCGCGGTGGTGGTCTTGCCGACCCCGCCCTTCTGGTTGGCGACAGCCAAGATCCGCGGGAAGGGACGTGGCGTCGAGGAGCGGCCGGCATTCGACATAGATGGACCGAGGCCTCTGGCGGCAGCTCGGCCCGCGGGATTGGAGAACGCAGGAAGGGAGGGCTCGCTCACCTCGCCCATCTTGACACCTCAAGTCGAGGGATTCGCGGTTCTAACGTTTCACGTGAAACGTGAGCTTGAGACCCGCTGGTCAGGGCGGTGCTGGGCTGAACAGGGGCCGCTTCTTGAGGGCCGCGGCGCGCCTCGGAAAGCGCCCGGGGCAGGGCTCGACCTGGGTGATCACCTGGTACCTGCGGCCGCCCGCCTCCACGGACTGGCCCGGCACCATGCCCAGCGGCTCCAGGCCGGCCTTTGGCCACCGTGTCACGGCGCCGGTGGGGGAGTCGCTCACGATGAGGCGGCCTCCCGTCTCCAGGAACGGCGCTGCGCACTCGGCGGTCAAGGCTGGGGGACCGAAGCTGCGGGCCACTACGAGCTCCGCCGCCCCGCGCCAGGCATCGAGGCGGCCGAGGTCCTCGGCGCGGCCTCTCGACACCTTCACCCGCTCCCCAAGGCCCAGGACTTCGATCGCACGGTCCAGGAACTCGGCCCGCCTCTGTCCGGCGTCGATCAGTGCCCATCGGCTGGTGGGCCACGCCATCGCCAGAGGAAGGCCCGGCAGGCCGGCGCCGCTGCCGAGGTCGAGGCACAGGCCGGCCGGCACATCCTGCACGGCGGCGGTGAACCCGAGGGCGTGCGCCAGATGCGGAAGAACCGGACCGGGCCCGGTCAGGCCGACGCGGCGAGCCTCCTCGAGCACCTCCAGCACCTCGGCGAACGGCCCGCCCTTACCGGAGTCGTCCGGTTCGGCACAGTCGCCGGGTAGGACGTTCAGCCCTGGTCCTGCTCCAACATGATGACGACCCGGCGATGCGGGTCCTCACCCTCGGACATCGTGACCAGGCCGGCAAGGGTGTTGACGGTGTCGTGCACCACCTTGCGGTCGGCGGCGGGCATCGGCTCCAGGACCCGGGTGATCCCCGAGTCCAAGACCTGCTGCGCGGCCTCGCGGGTGAACCGGTCGAGCGCAGCCCGGCGCGCCTGGCGATACCCCGCCACGTCGACGAAGACCCGGGTGCCGGACGGCTCCCCGCGGCGCTGGATGACGGCTCGCGTCAGCTCCTGGACCGCCGCCAGAGTCTGGCCCTTGGGGCCGATCAGCAGGCCCAGGTCGTCGCCGACGACCGCCAGCTCCACCGAGTCCTCGTCGACGGGAAGCCGCTCCAGGGTCCCTACCAGCCCGAACGCGTCCAAGAGCCCCTCCAGGAACACTTCGGCCACCTCGACGGTGGGGCGACCCTCCGAGGCCGCCGAGTCGTCGTCGGTGCCGAGGCGGGGCGTGGTCGTCGGCTCGGTGTCACCGGAAAGCTCGGTCATCGTCGATCCCCCTGCTGTGGGTTCGGGTGCGGGGGCCTTGGGCGCTCGCTTGGTCCTGGTGGCGGCCGGCGCTGAGCTCTCCGCCGAGGCGGCCGGGGTGGCTGTGGCTCGGGTGCGAGGGCGGCGCTCCCGGCGCTCGACCTTTGGCCGGGCGGCAGCGGGTGCAACGCGAGCCCTCACTCGGGCCTCCGAGCGCATCAGACCGAACAGCCCGCCTTTCGCTTCTTCGAGGACCTCGATCTCGGCCTCGCTCTCGTCCACACCCAGCTGGTCGAGCGCCGACTCGACGGCGTCCTCCATCGTCTTTCCAGTGACTTCAACCCATTCCATCGCTACGAGTCCTTCCCGGGTGCGCCTCGTGGCGCCTTGGGGTTTCCGCCGGCTCGGGGCAGTCCCTTCGGCCGCGGCGACGGCGGAGGCCGCTTCGAGCCCTTGGAACTGGGAGCTGGCTTGGTGTTGGAGGTCTTCGGGGTGGCACGGCCTGGCTTTGCCTTACGGTTCACGGCTGCTTGGCCAGGGCCTTTTTGGCCCTTGGCCTTCCGGTCGTCTTCCAGGGCGGCCGCCTTGTCGGCCCGCCTACCTGCCTCCGCCGTGGCCACCGGTCCCTGGCTGCGGAACGTCACGGCCTGCTGTGCGATCTGCCAGAAGTTGGACACGATGAAGTAGACGACGACGCCGGCGGGAATCGAGAGAGAGATGAGCCCGATGAAGACCGGGAAGACCTTGCCGATCATCTGCATCTGGGCGTTGGCCGCGCCCTGGGGCAGGCGGGAGCTGAGCTGGCGCTGCTGGTAGTACCCGGTGCCGACGACCAACGCCACCATCAGGTAGAACGGCAGCGCGTTGCCGAGCCCCTTTACATCGCTGGCCTTCTGCCCCAGGTCGATGCCCCAGGAGATCATCTTGCCGGCAGAGTCCAAGAGCCTGTCCTCGATCAGACTCCCAGCCGGCAAGTGCTTGGGTGGGCGGGACCCGAGGTCGTGCACGAGGCGGTAGAGCACGATGAACAGCGGGGCCTGGAGCAGCACAGGAAGACAACCCGCCAGCGGGTTGAAGTTGTGCTCCTTGTAGAACTTCATCATCTCTTCGTTGAGCTTGACGCGGTCACCCTTGTGCTTCGTTTGCAGGCGCTTCAGCTCGGGCTGCATTCGCTGCATGGCCTGCTGGGACTTCACCTGCTTTGCCGTCAGGGGGATCAACACCGCCCGTACGGTCAACGTCAGCAGGATTATGGCGACGCCATACGAGGGGACCACCGCGTAGAAGGCAGCCAACACCGACCCGAGAGCGTTGTACAGCGGGTCGAGCAGCGAGCCGGCCGCCAGCAGGAAGAACATCAGAACACCCTGGGGTACATCAGATCGCTCCCTGATTGTCGCCGCCCTCGGTCGGAGAGTGGCTGGGACCGGCACGGCACGGGGTCGAAGCCGTGGCCACCGATCGGCTGGCACCGCACGAGGCGCCGCAAGCTCAGCCAACCTCCGCGCCCCAAGCCGTGGACGGAAATCGCCTCGAACGCGTAGTCCGAGCACGTGGGCACGAACCGACAGCTTGGCGGGCGGTAAGCGGTCGCCGCCTGATAGAGGCGAATGCCGGCTCCCACCGCCCGTCGGACCGGCGGCGGAGAGGAAGGCTGGGTCACGGCTTCACCCTGTCGATTCCCGGCCCCGACCTCACGTCGAGGGCGCTCATTGCTTCGCATACCGTCGCTTTCAGCTCCTGATAGGACAAGCCAACCGCGGCGCTCCGTGCGCCGATCAGGTAGGCACCGGGCGACAGGGACCCTCCAACCTAGCGAACCACAGCGCGCAACCGCCGACGAAGGCGGTTGCGAACCACCGCCCCCCCGAGGTTGCGACCGATGGCGTACCCAACCCGCGGAGGTCCCGTGGGCTCGCCGGCCAACCAGGTTACCGTGAGCGGTCCACGCCTGACGCGGTGTCCTGACCTGCGAAGATCCTCGAAATCAGTCCGCCCGCGGACTGCCCAGATCGTCGCTGACTTCAGAGCTGAGGGCCTCAGGCCGACAGCTTCTGACGACCCTTGCGCCGGCGCGCCGAAAGGATCGCTCGCCCCGCCTTGGTGGACATGCGATGGCGGAAACCGTGACGGCGGGCTCGCCTGCGGTTGTTCGGTTGGAACGTACGCTTCACGCATGGCCTCCCCGGCACCGGCCGGCTCCAGCGGCCCGGGAGTGCCCGAAGCAGGACCCGAGAACTTCCGCTCTTGTTGTCTACGCCCCCTCTCCGCCTTCGATTGCTCCACGGGTTGGGACGCGGGCTGTCAGCCTACGACTCGGCTGGTGTGGCAGCAACCCGCCCTCCCGGAACCACCGAAGAACGCCATCCTGTCTGACCCTGAGAAGAACGGCTTCAGCCCTTGAACCCACGCCCGGTGGCGGTGCTAGCGTTTCGACGCCCAGGAGCGGCTCTGGGTGGGGTCCCTGCACTTCCCTGACCCTGCACCGCCGAGACCGGTGGCGTGGGAAACCATCCACAGCTGTGGATGGTCTTGTGGACGAAGCCTAGGACGAGGGTCAGCGGCAGGGGAGGTGTCCGGTAGTTTGGCGACGGCAGAGCACCTCTGGGGCCAGTGTGTCGGCGTGCTCCGCAGCGAGTTCCCCGAAAGCGTATGGAAGACGTGGTTCGAGTCCATGCGCCCGAGCACGCTCGACGGCCACTGCCTCGTGCTCAGCGTGCCCAGCCCAGTGGTCAAGGAGCGGATTGAGAGCCGCTACCTGAAGTTGGTGAGCGACGTGATCGCCGACGTATCCGGGCAGACCCACGAGATCGTTCTGGAGGTGCGCACCGACCCGTCGAGAGGCGATGCCCATGACTCGGATGCCCGCCGACTTCAGGCACCGGTGACCCCCGACCTGGGTCGCGACGAGACCGACTTGAATCCGGCGCACACCTTCGACCATTTCGTGGTTGGGGAGTCAAACGGATTTGCCCATGCCGCCGCCCTGTCGGTGGCAGAAACACCAGGAAAGTCCTGGAACCCTTTGTTCATATATGGCAGCACCGGTCTGGGCAAGACACACCTGCTCCATGCCATAGGACATTACGTCCGGCAGACGTGCCCGGGGATGCACGTCCGCTATGTGTCGACCGAGACCTTCCTCAACGACTTCATCGACGCCATCCGCACCAACGCGATGTCGGGCTTCAAGCTCCGCTACCGCCGGTGCGACGTGCTGTTGATCGACGACGTGCAGTTGATCGAGAATAAGGAGCGCTTCCAGGAGGAGTTCTTCCACACCTTCGACTTCCTCCACAGTGCCGGACGACAGGTCGTCATCTCCTCCGACCGTCCTCCAAAAGCCATCGCCACCTTGGAGGACCGTCTCCGCAGCCGATTCAGCATGGGCCTGATCACCGACGTGCACCCTCCGGCACTGGAGACCCGGCTAGCCATTCTCCGGAAGAAGGCCGAGACCGAGCCGGTGCAGGTCCCGCCCGACGTGCTGGAGTACATCGCCACCTCCATCACCGACAACATCCGCCAGCTCGAAGGCGCGCTCAACCGTGTTCTCGCCTACGCCAGCCTCAACCACGTGGAGCTGACGCCTCAGATGGCAGAACGAGTCCTTGTCGACCTGATAAGCGCCAACGAGCCGCGCCAAGTTACCCCCAAGATAGTGCTCGAAGCCACCGCCGAGATGTTCGGTTTGAGCATCGACGACCTTTGCGGAAAGAGCCGCAGCCGGCCGCTCGTCACGGCCCGCCAAGTAGCCATGTACGTGCTCCGCCAGATGACGAGCTTCAGCTATCCAGCAATCGGCCGGGAGTTTGGAGGCCGCGACCACACTACGGTAATCCACGCCGTGACCAAGATCGAGGGGTTGATGCGCGAGCGCAGGGCGATCTACGACCAGGTTCACTCCCTCATGAGCCGAATAAAGACCGGTGGATAACCAGTGGGCTCGCCAGGACAACCTGGAGACGAAATCCGGGTTGTCCACCACCGGAACGGGTGGTTGTCACACCCCTGTGGCATCGTGGGGATCCGCTGGGTACGGTCAGGTGCACCCTGAGCAGGAACTTCGCGGGTTCGTCCACAATCCCCAGCCCCTATTACTCTCTCTTCCTCTCTATTTAACAAAGACACTGCAGAGCGGAGGTGGACAGTGAAGTTCCGAGCCGAGCGCGACATCCTCCTCGAGGCTTTGACCACGACCGCGCGCGCGGCCGCCACGCGCGGTGGTGCTCTTCCCGCCCTCTCCGGTGTGCGGATGGAGACCACCGGGGGGACACTTCGTCTCACCGGGAGCGACCTCGACCTGACCATCCAGACCGAGATCCCCGTGTCCGGGCTCGACGATGGCGTGGCGGTCGTACCTGCCCGCCTGAGCACCGACATCGTCCGGT
>JBOGIF010000228.1:0-19653 GCA_050742415.1 Acidimicrobiales bacterium
ATCATGGCGTATCCCCGCGCCTGGATCGCCCAGGAGGTGGTTGCCCTGTCCACCTCCCCGACCCACGTCGGGACCCGCCTGTGCCCCCGCCACGTCGACCTGCGGCCCTTTGCCATCAACGACGGCCACCACGTGTGGGTGGCGCCCGGTGGACTGACCCGGGTGGCACTGCCCGAGGGCAGCCTGGTCGTGAACTCCAGCCAGGGAGGCGGCTCCAAGGACACCTGGGTACTGGCCTCGACCGGGCCCATCCGCACCGTCGGGGTCAGCGCCGCCCGTCCCGGTGGGGCCAGCGCGACTCCGGAGACGGGCGCCGCCGCCGAACAGCTGAGCCCGCCCGTAACGTCGCTGCCCCCCGACCCCGGCCCGGCGTTCGGCCCGGCAACTCAGCAGCAGCAACAACAGCAGCAGCAAGCATCCGCAATGGACACGAGACCATGCTGAGCCGGATCGCCGAATCGCTTTACTGGGTGGGCCGCTACGTGGAGCGGGCCGAGGACACTGCCCGCATCCTCGACGTCCAGCTCCATCACATCCTGGAGGAGCCCGAGCTGGAGGAGGAGGCCGCGTGCCGAGCCATCCTGGCCGTCATGGGTCGCAAACCGCCGCCCGGGCCGGTGGACGCCGGCGACGTGGCCCGCGTGCTGGCCTTCGACGTTGCCGACCCGTGCTCCATCGTCGGCTCGTTCAACGCCGCCCGGGAGAACGCCCGGGGCGCCCGGGAGGTGCTCTCGTCGGAGATGTGGGAGTGCCTCAACACCACCTACAACGCCCTCCCTGCCCGGGCCTCGGCGGCCGCCGCCAGCGGTGGCCTCCACGACTTCTTCCAGTACGTGAAGGAGCGGGCGACCATCGTCGCCGGGTTGGCCGACTCGACGATGACGCGCGATGACGGCTGGCGCTTCCTGGTGTTGGGTCGCAGCTTGGAGCGGATCGACATGACCACCCGCCTGCTCTCGGCCCGCTTCGGCCACCCTTCGAGCTCGCCGGCCTGGATCACGGCCCTGCGGTCCTGCTCTGCCCACGAGGCCTTCCTGCGTACCTACCGGCGGGCGGTGGAGCCGGGCCTGGCCGTGGAGTTCCTGCTCCTCGACCGCCTCTTTCCCCGCTCGGTGCACTTCACCCTGGACGCGGCCGAGAGCAGCCTGGCCGAGCTCGACCCGAGCACCGGCCGGGTCGGCATGGACAACGAGGCCCGGCGCATCCTGGGCCGGGTGCGCTACGACCTGGAGTTCGCCAACGCCTCGGAGCTGATGGCCGACCTGCCCGAGCGCCTGAGCTCGCTGCAGGCAGCCTGCGCCCAGGCCGCGGCAGCCGTGGCCGGGCGGTTCTTCCGCCAGACGGCGGCGGTGAGCTGGCAGCTGGAAGGGTCGGCCGCCCGATGAGTTGGAAGGTGGGCATCCGCCACACGTCGGGCTATCGCTATCGCGGCGACGTTTGGGCCTCGTACAACGAGGCCCGCGTCACGCCACTGACCACCGATCGCCAGGTCGTCCTCGAGGCCCAGATCCAGGTGAGCCCGTCGGCGAGCACCTATCGCTACTGGGACTACTGGGGCACTCTCGTGGACGCCTTCGAGGTCCACGGGACCCACACCGCCCTTCACGTCACCAGCACCTCCGTCGTGGAGACGCCGATCGACGAGCCGGCCATACCGGCGACCACCTGGGACGCGGTCCACGAGCGGCCGCCTGCCGAGCGGCTGGACGAGATGCTGGCTCCGAGCGGCTTCGTCCCGAGGATCCCCGAGGTGGCCGACGCCATGGAGCCACTGGCGGGGGCGGCGGCACCGGCGGAGGCTGTCGCCGCGGCCATGGCCTGGGTCGGCGACCGCCTGCGCTACGAGCGCGGCACCACCGACGTGACCACGACCGCAGCCGACGCGCTGCGCCTCGGCGTGGGCGTCTGCCAGGACTACGCCCACCTGGCCCTGAGCGCGCTGCGGGGCCTGGGCATCCCGGCCCGGTACGTCTCGGGCTACCTCCACCCCGACCCCGACGCCGAGGTCGGCGCGGTCGTAGAGGGCCAGAGCCACGCCTGGGTCGAGGCCTGGTTGGGCACGTGGCTCGGGCTCGATCCCACCCACGGTGGCGGGGTGGGCGAGCGGCACGTGGTCGTGGCCCGGGGTCGGGACTACGCCGACGTGCTCCCGCTGAAGGGCGTCTATCACGGCGGGCCGTCGGAGGCTCTGACCGTGGCGGTGGAGTTCACCCGCCTGGCATAGAGAGGGCGCGCCTCATCCCGGGGCCAGTCGCTCCGAACGATCGACCAACCGGTACCCCACGCCCGGCTCGGTGATCAGCCGCGGGAGCTTCGGGTCGTCCTCGATCTTCTTGCGGAGCTGGCTGGCGTAGACGCGCAGGTACTGGCTCTCCGTCGCGTACCCCGGCCCCCACACCTCCTCCAGGATCATCCGGTGGGTGAGCACCCGGCCGGGGTGGCGGGCCAGGGCGGCCAGGAACCCGAACTCCTTGGGGGTCAGGTCCACCGCCCGTCCCCCTACGGTTACGCGCCGGTCGGGAACATCGATCCGGACGTCGCCCACCTCGAGCACCGATCGGTCGTTCGGTCCGTCGGCGGGCCGGCGGTGGCGGATGGCGACCCGCACCCGGGCAAGCAGCTCGGGCATCGAGAACGGCTTGGTGACGTAGTCGTCGGCCCCCTCGTCGAGGGCGGCCACCTTGCGGTCGTCCGCCCCCTCGGCGGTCAGGACGATGATCGGGACCTCCGACCAGGCCCGGATGCGCCGGCACACCTCAAGGCCGTCGAGGTCGGGGAGGCCGAGGTCGAGCACGACCACCGTCGGCGCGTCGATGGCCACCCGGCCGAGCGCCTCCTCGGCGGTGGCGGCGGTCAGCACCCGGTAGCCCCGGGCCTGGAGGGCCACGGCCAGCGCCCGGATGATGGCCGGCTCGTCGTCGACGACGAGCACCGAGGACACCTCACCCACGGCGCACCGGCATGGTGAATCGCAGCTCGGCCCCGCCCTGGGGGGCGCCGTTGGCGGCGATGGTGCCGCCGTGGGCCTCGACGATGGCCCGGCAGATGGCGAGGCCCACGCCGGTCGAAGCGCTCCCCTGGCCGCGGCGGAAGGCCTGGAATATCCGGCCGCGCTCGAAGGGCGGCACCCCCGGTCCCTCGTCGCTCACCCACACCTCGACCATGCCGTCGCGGCGGCGGGCGCCCACCCTTACGGTCGAGCGGGGCGGCGTGTGCCGGGCGGCGTTCTCGAGGAGGTTGGTGAGGACCTGGTCGAGCTGGGTGTAGTCGGCGTCGAGCAAGGGCAGGTCGGGCGGGAGGTCGACCTGCACCCGGACCTGGCGGAACAGCCTCGACAGCCTCCGGACCCGGTCGGCCACCAGCTCGTCCAGGGCGACGGCCTGGCGGTCCGGCTGGAGGGCGCCCGCCTCGATCCGGCTCAGGTCCAGCAGGTTGGCCACCAGGCGGTCCAGCCGCTCGGCCTCGTCGCCGACCAGGTCGAGCAGCTCGTCGCGGGTGGCGTCGTCGTAGGCCGCCCCTTCCCGAAGCTCGGAGGTGACGGCCCGGATGGTGGCCAGGGGCGTGCGCAGGTCGTGGGAGACCGAGCGCAGGAGCGCAGCCCGCTGGGCGTCGGCCTGCTCCAGCACGGCCAGCCGGGTCGTCTCGTCGGCCAGCCGCTCGCGCTCGGCCACCACCGTCTCGTAGCGGTCGTAGAGGGCCTGGGTCTCCTCGGCCCGCTGCTCGGCGGCCCGGCGGCGGTCGGCCTCCCGGGCCACGAAAGTGCCGACGGCGGCGGCCACCGCCACGAAGACCCCGAGGGCGACGGCGTCGTCGACCACCGCCACCTTGGGAGTCCAGTAGGGCGGGATGAAGGCCAGGTTGAAGGCGCCGGCGGCCAGCACCGCGGTGGCGAGCGCTGCGGTCAGGCCGCCGATGACGCCGGCGCACACCACAGGCAGGACCAACAGCAGGGCCGGGGTGGCCCGCGTGGCGTCGCTTCGGAGGGGCACGAACGCCATCGTGATCGCCATGGTCAGCCCGAGGCCGACGCAGAAGCCGAGCGCAGGCGCCGGATTGCGGGTGGAGCGGAGGTGCACGGCTCGATCTTTACGCGCCGCTCGACGCTTGAAGGCATACCCCGGATGAGGGCGCGGGCTCGCGACTTCGAGAGCGGGTTGCGCGAGCGCCGGCCCGACATCCTGGGCATGGTGGTCGCCTGGCACGGCGACGGGGGCTTTACGCAGGCGATCTACTTCGCCTCCGAGAGCGAGACCCGGAGATCGACAGAGCCCTGGCTCTAGGCTCTCGGGGCATGAACGGGACTTCCACCGAAGCTGCGGCGACTCCGGAGTGGCGTCGGCGGCTTCCCATGATTGGCCTGGTGGCCGCGGCATGGGCCGTACTGCCTCCCTACACGGGGCCAGAGCTCGACACCGCGACGAGGGTCGAGGTGGCCGACCACGTGGTGCCGGGAGCGCTTGTGCTGCTCGTGGCGGCGTTCTCGCTCGGCTTCTCGCGGCGGGCCTTGTCGGCGCCCACGGCCATGCTCGTGGCCGGGCTCACGGTGACGTTGGCAGGGCTCTGGATGACCTTCACCCATGTCCCCCTCGTGGTCCAGGCCGTCGACCGCGAAGTCTCTCTGGGAGCCGCGGTGTACCACACGCTTCCGGGTGTGGCGGTCCTCGTTCTCGGCCTGGTGTGGGCGGCGGCGTACTGGCGGGACTCGGCTTGAACCCCGCCGTGTGACGGTCGGGACGCCGACCGGAGGCCCTTCGAGGCTGCTGGCGACGGTGATCGCCCTCGGCCTGCTCGCCGCCGGCGCCGGGACGTGGTTGATCGGCTCCTCGGCCCCGTCCCGCCAGCCACGGCCGTCGGGACCGGTGGCGCCCGCGAACCCCAGCGCGCGGGATCCGCTCGACATCCGGGCCCACAACTCGCCGAGCGTCGCCCGCAACCCTGAGCGGACCGACAACCTGGTCGTCACCAGCCGCGTCGACTCACCGATGTTCGCCTGTGCCGTGTACGTGTCTGACGACGGCGCAGGCCGCTGGTCGGAGAGCAAGCTCCCTGCTCCCGCCGGGGAGGAGCCGAAGTGCTTTGCCCCCGATGCCGCCTTCGGCAGTGACGGCACGCTGTATGTCTCGTTCGTCACGCTCGCCGGCACCGGCAACGTCCCCCACGCCGGATGGGTCGTCTCGTCGACGGACGGCGGGCGCACCTTCTCGGTCCCGGTCCGCGCCCTCGGCCCCCAGAGCTTCCAGGTGCGCCTGGTCGCGGACTCCGAGAACCCGCGCCGTCTCTGGCTCAGCTGGCTCGAGGTGGGAGAGGTGGGACTGCTCGCCTTCTCGAAGCCCGGCAACCCGGTCAACGTCGCCCGATCCGACGACGGCGGCGCGACATGGGGCGAGCCGGTACGGGTCAGCCCTCCCGGCCGTCAGCGGGTGGTGGCGCCATCGCCCGCCCTCGGCAGGAACGGCCGTCTGCATGTCGCCTATCTCGACGTGGGCGACGACAGCCTGGACTACCACGGAGGCCACCAGGGCCGGGGCGGCGAACCGTACCCGGGCAACTGGCAGCTGCTCGTGGCCACCTCGGCGGATGGCGGGGCCACGTGGACGGAGGCCGCGGCGGACAAGACGCTGGTTCCCACCGAGAGGTTCCTGGCGTTCCTGCCGCCGTTCCCGTCGGTGGCTGCCGATCGGACCAGCGACCGCGTCTACGTCAGCTTCGCCGACGGCCGCTCCGGTGATGCCGACGTGTGGCTATGGGGGTCCGTCGACTCGGGAGCCACGTGGGCACGTCCCCACCGGGTCAACGACACCCGGCCGGGCGACGGCACGTCGCAGTACCTCTCGCGAATCTCGGTGTCGCCGGGTGGCCGGGTCGACGTCGTCTACTACGACCGGCGGGCCGACAGCGCCAACGTTCTCAACGAGGTCTCCTTCCAGTCGTCATTCGACCGGGGCGCCACGTTCAGCAGGCGAGCGCAACTGTCCGGTGCCGCCTTCGACTCTCGGGTCGGCTTCGGGAGCGAGCGGGGGATGCCCGACCTGGGGAGCCGCCTGGCGTTGATCTCCTCCGACACTGGTGCCCTCGCCGTCTGGTCGGACACGAGGGCCGGGACCGAGGCTTCCTCCAAGCAGGACCTCGCCGTGGCCCAGGTCGCGGTCGGGGGCGACGACTGGCGCGATCGTCTGCGATGGCCGTTGCGGGCCGCCGCCGCTGCGTTGGTGCTGGCCGCCTTGGTGGTGGTCGCCGGCGCGCTCAGGCGCCGGGGGCCACTTGTCACGGCGGGCTAGTGGAGGTGCGCTCCCAAATGTCGTTGCAACGCTCGCAGACTTCCTCGGGCACCAACCCGGCCCGCATCAGCAAGGCGAAGACCTTGCAGCCCAGGCAGAAGCCGAGGAACGCCTCCAGCGAGGCGGCGACGATCATCATGGCGAGGACGACGCGGGCGGCGCCCCAGTTGTCGAACCCGAAAGCGAGCACGGCGGCGGTGACGGTGAAGGCCGCGCCGATGCCCTGGGCAAAGCGCTTCGGCGGGCCGGCCACCAGCTTGGGCTCGATGTCGAGCCGGGGTGTGATCACCCGGGTAACCAGCTGGCCAAGGGGGCTCAGCTTGGGCCCGGTGAGCACGCGAGCGACAAACCCGTAGGCCAGGACCACCGTGAGCCAGCGAAGGTCGAAGGCGATGGCGGCCACCGACATGGCCACGACCCCGGTCGCCACCAGGCGCGCCGACACCTCGTTGACCGGGTTGGGGAACGAGAAGAAAGAGTCGGTACTGGTGCTCATGGTCCTGGCCTCGGTGTCGGGGTGCCACTGCTTGCTATCGGAAACGACCTGGGCAGGTGGATTATGCCCATCATCATAAACTCAACTGATGAAGTAGGAAAGGGTTCGGTCCGAATGTCACGCTTTGGATAGAACTGGTCCTATGCGACGGTTGCTGGGGTTCGTCCTGGTCTTGGTGATGAGTCTGGCGGCGGCCGCGCCGATCGGGGTCGCCCAGGCGACACCTGCCTCGGAGCGGTGGGCGCTGCTGATAGGCGTCGACCGCTTCGAGGGCCGCACCCGGCCGAACTACGGCGCCGTTAACGACGTGATGTTGTTCCGGGACGCTCTAGTGCGGTCCGGCTGGTCCGATGACCACATCAAGGTGCTCGTAGACGGGGGGGCCCGGGCGGCCGACATCCGGGCTGGGATGCGCTGGCTCGTCGAGCGCACCAACGACCAGTCGCTGTCGGCGGTCCACTACTCGGGCCACGTCAAGCAGGTCGGCAGCACCGTCTCGTTGTGGCCCCACGACAACCGGTTCATTCCCGACACCGAGGTGGCGTCGACCCTCTCGCAGCTGAGGGGCAAGTCGTGGATCGACATCTCCGGATGCGAGGCGGCCGCCTTCGACAAGGGCCTCTCCGCTCCCAACCGGCTGTTCACGGCATCGTCGCGAGGCGACGAGAAGTCCTACGAGATGGTGTCGGCCCGTAAGTCGATCTTCTCGATGCTGCTAGTGGAGCAGGGGATGCTGGAGGGGCGGGCGGACGACAACTCCGACGGCCGGGTATCCGTTCAGGAGGCCTTCCGCTTCGCCGCCGAACGGGCGCCCGAGCTGAGCCGTGCCGGGCCCAACGGCCCCCAGCATCCGCAGATCGCGGGCGGCGACGGAACGGAGTTCTTCCTCGACCCGCCGCCACCGCCGGCGGCGCCCGTCGACGGGTGCACCGGGTTCCGGCTGCTCGGGATCTTCTGCGTGCCGAAGCTGTTCTGAGGCCAGGCCTCAGGCGTCGCGGCGGGCGGCGGAGGTCGGCAGCTCCTGGGACTCGGGGGAGCGGCGGGCCAGCGCCTGTATCTCGGCGGCCGTCAAGGTTTCGCGCTCGGCGAGCGTGCGGGCGATCACACGGAGGTCGGCGGCGTTGTCGCCCAGGATGGTCCGGGCTGCCTGCTCAGCGCGGGCCAGCAGATCGCGGACCTCTCGCTGGACCCCTTCCTGGTCGTCCTGTTTGGCCCCCTCCTTGTCGCTGGCCAGCTCGAACCGGCCGGTCATCGCCAGGCGGTGCACCATCCGCTTGGCCAGCGCGGCGGCATGTTCGAGGTCGTCCTCAGCCCGCGTGCTGGGCTGGCCGAACTCGTTCATCTCGGCGGCCCGGCCGCCCAGCAGCACGATGAGCTGGGCCATCAGCTCCCGCTTGGTCAGGACCTCACGGTCATCCGCGGTGCTCCATGGGCTCTTTCCGAAAGCGCTGCCGCGGCTGACCACCGACACCCTGGCGGGTGGCTGCACGCCCCGGAGCAGCACGGAGAGCAGAGCATGACCGGACTCGTGGACGGCCACCAGCTCCTTCTCGTCGTCGCTTATCAACCGGCCGCTACGTGTTCCGCTGACGAGGCGGGAAGCGGCTTCGTCGACGTCCTCCGGGGCGACCCGGTCGCGGTGGCGCCGGGCGGCCAGGAGGGAGGCCTCGTTCACGATGTTGGCCAGCTCGGCGGCGGAGAGGCCGGGCGTGCTGCTGGCCACCTCGCTCCAGTCCACCCGCCGCGAGATGGGGCGGCGGGAGGCGTGGAGGCGCAGGATCTTCTCCCGTCCGTCGCGGTCGGGCCGGTCGATGTGGACCCGACGGTCGAAGCGGCCGGGCCGCAGCAGGGCGGCGTCGATCAGCTCAGGGCGGTTGGTGGCGGCCATGATCATGACGCCCGAGGTGGAAAGGAACCCGTCTAGCTCGACGAGGAGCTGGTTGAGGGTGTGGTCGAACTCACGGTCGCCCGACTGGTCGGCGTTGCGGTGGCGGCCGATGGCATCCAGCTCGTCGATGAAGACGATGCACGGCGACGTGCGCTTGGCCGTCTCGAACAGCTGGCGGACCCGAGCCGCACCGAGCCCTACGAACTTCTCCACGAAGCTGGTGGCGGACACGAAGTAGAAGGGCACGCCGGTCTCCCCGGCTACGGCGCGGGCCAGGAGCGTCTTGCCGCACCCCGGAAGGCCGTAGAGAAGCACGCCTCTCGGCATCTCCGCCCCCAGGGCCTGGAACCGCTGCGGGTCCCGCAGGTACTCGACCACCTCTCGCAGCTCGGCGATCGGCTCCTCGAGACCGGCGACATCCGCGAAGGTGACGACCGGCTCGCCGGAGGAGGTCGGGTCCTTGCGGTCGATCTTGTTGACCTGGAACGGGGTCTCGGCGCCGCCCGCGGTTGTCGCCGCGGCCCGTGACCGACGGTCACCCCGGAACTGGCCGAATCGACCGCCGGGGCGGGTGGCGCGGAGGGCGACGACGACCGAGCCGAGGATGAGGACCCCCGACGCGATCACGCCGGGGCTGGTCAGGATGGACAACTTCACCGGAACCCCCGTCCGCGCAGGAAGAGAAACGAGGCCCCCCAGGATCGCGCACGGCCCTGGGCGGCGCCACAACCAGTTGTCGGAACGTCACTCGCCGTCCTTGAGCGCGACCTTGCGGGGCATCAGGCGGGTCAACGCGCCCAGCTCCTCGACCTTCAACACAAGGGCGAGCCCGACGAACACGGCCAAGCCGGCGAGCCCGCCGCCCACCAGCTGGGCGAGGGGCCGTTCATCGGCGAGATCGCCCACTGCCCGCATCGCCAGCCCGGCCGCCACCGACGCGGCCGCCACCTTGGCCAGGTCGATCGCGGTGCGCCTGCCTTGCAGGCCCCCGGTGCGGGCGGACAGTGCCGTCCACGCCAAGGCGGCTGCCGCCACGTACGACAGGCTGTGGGCCAGGGCGAGGCCCCGTACCCCCATCAACGGGAAGAGGCCGAACGCGGCCACCACCAGCACTGTGTTGGCGGCCAGGTTCACGAGCATCGGCGTCCGGGCGTCCTGGAAGGCGAAGAAGCCCCGCAGCATGAGGATGAACGCCGAGAAGGGAAGCAGGCCCAGGCCGAACATCTCCAGGACAGAGGCCACCAGGGCGCCGCTGGCCCGGCCCATCACGCCGTGCTCGAGCAGGACCGACACCAGGGGTCGGCTGAGCACGAGGTACCCGGCGGTAGCCGGCAGCATGAACAGGCTCACCGTTCGCAGCCCGGTTGCCATAGACGACCTCAACCCCTCGATGTCTCCGTCGGCCGCCTGCCCGGACAGCCTCGGGAACAGGGCGGTCATGACGGAGACGGCGATCACTCCGTAGGGCAGCTGGAAAAAGGCGAAGGCGATGGAGAACGCCGTAGGGCCTCCCTGGATGCCATTGGCCAGCGCGAACACGATGCCGAAGCCCACCTGGTTGGCCACCACGTATCCGGTTGTCCAGCCCGACAGGCGGGCCAACCGGGCGACGGCGGGATGGCGCAGGTTCAGGCGGGGCCGGAGCCGGCCGGGGAGCCGGCGCAGCGACGGCCAGTAGGCCGCGGCCATGGCTGCCACCCCGCCGGTGGTGCCCAACGCCAGGAGCAGCCGGGCCCCGCTGCTCTCGGCGATGCCGGCATTGGAAGGCGTCCCAGACACCATCGCCGCGAAGGCCAGGAAGGTGGAGATCACCACCAGGTTGTTGAGGATCGGGGCGAACATCGGTACGGCGAAGCGCTGATGGGCGTTGAGCAGCGCCCCGGCGATGGCCGCGGCGCCGTACAGGACGATCTGGGGCGCGAACCAGCGCAGGAAGAAGGTGGCGACGGCCTGCTGGTCGGCCGCCTCGGGCCCGCTCACGCGCAAGGTGAAGAGGCGGACGATCCACGGCGCCGCCACCGCGGCGACGACGGTCATGGCCAGGAGGACGCCGAGGGCGAGGGTGGCGACGCACGACACCGCTTCCCAAGCTTCGTCGTGGTCGCGGGTCCTCAGCTCGGAGACGACCACCGGCAGGAACACCGAGGTGAGGACGCCGCCCAGGACCAGCTCGTACAGCACGTTCGGCATGGTGTTGGCGATGTTGTAGGAGTCGGCCAGGCGTGACTCGGTCACCCCCAGAGCGAACGCCATAGCCACCAGGCGTCCCAGGCCGGTCACCCGCGACAGGACCGTCCCGACGGCCATGACGCCGGCGGCGCGCGGCAGGCTCGGTGTGGCCGGCTCTTCGGTCACGAGGCGGCGACCGTGTCGAAGGCCGCCCACAACCGGGCGTAGGCACCGCCCCTCGCGACCAGGTCGTCGTGGGTGCCCTGCTCGGCGACCCGGCCGTCGGCCATCACCACGATCCGGTCGGCTCGCCGGGCCGTCTGGAGGCGGTGGGCCACCAGCACGGTCGTGCGGCCGGCGACCAGCTGGGTGAGCGCGCGGTTCACCCGGGCCTCGGTCGCCAGGTCGAGGTTGGCGGTGGCCTCGTCGAGCAGCAGGACTGCGGGGTCGGCGAGGCGGGCCCGGGCGAGGGCGAGAAGCTGGCGCTCACCCCCCGACAGCGAGCGGCCCCGTTCGGCCAGCACGTGGTCGTAGCCTCCCGTGAGTCCCGCCACGACCTCGTGAGCCCCCACCGCCCGCGCCGCGGCCTCGACGTCGGCGTCGGTGGCGTCGGGCCGGGCGAAGGCGATCACGTCCCGGACGCTTGCAGCCTGCAGGAACGGCTCCTGTGGCACGTACCCGAGCTGGCGCCGGTAGGCCGCAAGGCTGACGTCGGTGAGCGGCTGCCCGTCGACGAGGACGCGGCCGGAGGTCGGGTCGCAGAACCGGGCCAGCAGCTTGACCATCGTGGACTTTCCAGCGCCGGTCTCGCCCACGAGGGCGATCGTCTCGCCGGCCGAGATCGACAGGTCGACGCCCCGGAGAGCCTCGATGCGGGCGCCCGGGTAGCGAAAGTGGACGTCCTCGAAGCGGATCTCACCCCGCACCCGCCCGGGGTCCCGGGCTCGCGGCGAGTCGGCCACGGCCGGAGGCACGGCCAGCAGCTCGGCCATCTGTCGGAGGGCCACCCGCGCCTGCTGGTAGGCGTCGACGACCTGGGAGAGCTGCTGGATCGGGGAGAAGAACAGGGTCAGGTACAGGGAGAAGGCGATCAGCTCACCGGCCGTGAGAGTGCCTGCCGACACCAGCCCGGCGCCGACCCCCAGGACCATGGCGGCGGCGACCACCGAGAGCAGCTCGACGAACGGGAAGTAGAGCGCGAGAAGGTGCTGGGCCTCGAGACGGGCGTCGAGGAACTCTCCGGCCACGGCCCGGAACTGGCGGCGGTGCCGGTCCTCTTGGCCGAAGGCCTGGCTCACGCGTACTCCGGCCAGGCCCTCCTGAAGGCTGGTGTTCACGGCGGCCACCCGGACCCGGGCCCGCTGGTAGGCCCGGTCGGACCGGCGGCGGAACCAAGCGGTGGCACCGACGAGGGGCGGTATGACAGCCAGGGCGACGCCCGCCAAGAGGGGATCCATCATCACGAGGGCCACGGTCACCCCGGCGCAGACCACGAGGTTGGAGACGGCATTGACCATCCCCTCCTCCAGGAGGCTGGAAAGGGCCTCCATGTCGCCCGTCATGCGGGTCATGATCTCGCCCGCGGTCTCCCGCTCGTAGAAGTCGATGCCGAGGCGCTGGAGGTGGGCGAAGACGCGCACCCGCAGGCCGAACAGCACCCGCTCGGCCAGGCGGCTGGTGACGATGCTCCCGCCCCACGTCACGAGCCAGTCGGCGAGGCTCACCAGCCCGAGGATGCCGGCGGCAGCGATCACCACCGATACCGAGCCGGCGGCGACGCCGTGGTCGATCCCCCGTCGTACGAGCGCCGGACCGGCCAGCCCGGCACCGGCGTGGACCAGCACGAGCGCCACCGCGGCCATAAGGACGAGGCGGTGCGGGGCGAGGATGCGGCCGAGCGTGAAGCGCGGGTCGGCGGCGGATGCCGCGGCCACGTCGACGCCGGGGCGCTCCGTGGCGGGGGGCAGGTGCTCGAGGGCCGCGAGCAGGTCCGGTGTCGGGGCCAGGGCGGCGAGCGTGGAGGCGTGGCCCAGGTGGGCACCGGCTCGCCCCGGCTGCGGCCTGTGCCCGGCGCCCGAAAGGTCCACCGCGAGCGTGGCGTTGGACCCGGCCGCCGTCGGGGCTCGGCGCCAGGCAGGACCCGGGCCCGGAGTCGTGGGAGTGACGACTGTGTCGTCGGGCTCGGTGGCACCCGCCGCGTCCTCTACGCCGTCGCCCTCGACCCGGTCGCCCGGGCCGGCGAGCAGTTGGCGGTAGCGAGGGCATCGGCCCCACAGCTCGGTGTGGGTGCCGGTGTCGAGCACCCGCCCGCCGTCGACCACCGCTATGCGATTGGCCAGCCGCAGGGTCGAGCGGCGGTGGGCGACGAGCAGGGTCGTGCGGCCCACCAGCAGTCGTCGCAGCGTGGCGTGGATCTCCTCCTCGACGTTGGCGTCGACCGCGGATGTGGCGTCGTCCAACACGAGCAGGCGGGGGTTGGTGAGCAGCGCCCGGGCGAGGGCCAGACGTTGGCGCTGCCCGCCCGAGAGGGTCACGCCCCGCTCGCCGATCACCGTGGCGTACCCGTTGGGGAGGTCGGTCACGAAGGCGTGGGCCTCGGCCGCCCGAGCGGCCGCCTCCACCTCTTCGTAGGTGGCCTCGGGGCGCCCGTAGGCGATGTTCGACCTCACACTGTCGGAGAAGAGGAACGGGTCCTCGAACACCACGCCGATCTGGCGCCGCAATGAGTCGAGGGTCACGTCCCGCACGTCGACACCGTCGAGGCGCACCGAGCCCTCCTGCACGTCGTAGAACCGGGGCAGCAGGAGCGCGACGGTGGACTTCCCCGAGCCGGACCCGCCCACCAGGGCGACCGTCTCGCCGGGCTCGATCCGAAGGTCGAATCCCGACAGCACGGGTTCGGTGCGCAGGTAGCCGAAGGACACACCGTCGAGTACCACCTCGCCGGCGAGGGGGGTCAGGGTTGCCGCATCCGGGCGTTCGCCGACCACGGGCGCTGAGTCGAGCAGGTCGCCGATGCGCTCCACGCCCGCCCTCGCCTGGCTGGCCATCGCCAGCGTCAGGGCCGCGAACCTCGTCGGAGAGACCAGCTGGGCCAGGTAGGTCGTGAAGGCCACGAGCGTCCCCAGGCTCAGGCTCCCGCGGGCGGCCAGCATCCCGCCCACTGCGAGGATCCCGACCTGCGACAGCGCCGGGACAGCGCCGAGGCCGGCTTCGAACCGTGCCTGTATGCGAGCCGCCCGGACCCGAGACGAATAGAGGGCCTCGGCGGCGCCGGCCAGCCGGGCGACCTCACGGTCCTCCTGGCCAAAGCCCTTCACGACCCGCACTCCCTCCACCGCCTCGTCCACCACTCCGGCCACCCGGGCGGCCCGCTGCTGGGCGTCCCACGTGGCCGGGAACAGCGTCGACCGCAGGCGAAGGGCGCCGACGACCACGGCCGGCAGAGCGGCCAGCGTGACCACCGCCAGCGGAGGGGAGAGGATCACCATGGCGACCGCGGATGCCGCCACCGAGGCGATGTTGCCGAGGGTGAGCGGCATCATCGCCAGCAGACCCTGGACCAGAGCCACGTCGGAAGTCGCCCGCGACACCAGCTGGCCGGTGGTCATCTCGTCGTGGCGGGCGAAGTCCAGCCGCTGGAGGTGGTCGTAGATGGCGGTGCGCAGGTCGTGCTGCACGGCGAGGGCCACCTGCCCGCCGTGCCAGCGGCGCAGGTAGGCGGCCACGAACCGGACCAGCCCGCAGGCGACGAGCAGCGCGAGCAGCGGGACGAGGCGGCCCGGGTGGGGGCCGAGCACCGCCTGGTCGAAGACCGCCCGTATGACGAGGGGCGTGGCCACGGTGGCGACCGTGGCTCCGACGGCCCCCAGCACGGCCAGCAGGGCGTGGCCTCGGTGGCGGGCGACGTAGGGCCACAGGCGCCGGACCCATCCCGGCGACGAGGAGCTTGCGGACGAGGCTTCGGTGGTCAAGCCGGAGAGCGCAGCGAGGCGTCCAGCGCCTGCTCCAGGTCTCGGAGAGCAGCCAGCGCCGCGGCTGCATCGTCGACTCCGGCCACGACGCCCGCCAGCCGCTCCGCCATCGCCGACTCGACGCGCACGAGAGCCTCTCGTCCCAGCTCGGTCACCTGCAGGCACACCGCCCGGCGATCGCCGGCCACGTCGGCTCGGCGCAACAGCCCCCGGTCCACGAGCGTGGCGACGATGGCCGTGATCGTGGGCTTGGCAACGGCCAGCCGCTGCGCCAGCTGCGTGGCCCGCTCTCCTCCGTCGGCCACCGTCCGCAGCACCCGGTACTGGGCGAGGGTCACGTCATTGCTGCAGCGTTCCAGCAGCCGACCGAGACGGGTGAGCGTCCGAACCGCCCCGGTCAGGTCCTCCATCTAGTTAGGTTACCGAACTGTTCCTCGGACTAACTGCGTGTAGGTCGCGGTTAGGTCACGCCGGTTGGGTTGATCAGCCGGCGAGGCGGGTCAGGGCTTCGCGTGGGGTGAGGATCTCCATCGTGAGACCAGTGGCCTCGCGAAGATCGAGATCGCCTGAGACGAACGCCGAGGAGATGTCCTCGGTGGAGGTGCGGCTCGACTCCCTGGCCTCCTCGGCACGCGCTCGTTCTTGTTGACGGTCCGGGCCGCGATCTCCTCGGCGGGGTCCTCGTTCTCGCCCCGTTCCTCGAGACCTTCCTTGATGTGTTCGTATTGGCGTTCGCGCTTGTCGTTCCACGCTCGCTGCGGCATCAGGCCATCTCCTCTCGTCGGGACGCCGGGCCGTCGATGGGCCGGGCCGATCCGGTGGAAGTACCCGCCGGGCCAGGCCGAAGAAAACCCGGGTTCCGGTGACACCGTTCATACGGGCCGCATGACTGCCGGGGTCTCGACTGCCCCGCTGTGGCCGAGCAGGCTCAGCGCCACCAGAGGGAAGATCACCACCGACAGCAGTCCGGCCGAGACAAGTGCGGCGGCGGTCTCGGGCCGGATCTCGTCCAGCGCCACCCCGATCTGCGTCGCCGTCACCAGGAACGGGAGCGACGTCGCCTGCAGCAACCCGGCAGCCATTGCCCCCCGGTGCCCGACCTCGGGCGCATACAGGGCCGCCGGCACACCCCGAACCACCAGCAGCGCTAGGAGGAACAGCGGGACCTTCAGGACCGCCGACGGGCTGCCCAGCAAGGCGTCGAGATCGAAGCGGAGGCCGCTGGTGACGAAGAACACCGGCACGACGAACCCGTAGCCGATGGCTTCCAGCTTCAGGCGGAAGTGCGGGTGGCTCATGGTGTCCTTGTCGACCAGTTTGAGGATGGCCCCAGCCAGGAAGGCCCCGAGGATCGTCTCCAGGCCCAGGTGCTCGGCCAGGGCCACGAACCCGATGAGGAGGACGATCGCCAGCCGCACCCGGATCTCAGCCGTCGTATCCTGCAAGCGCACGAGCACGGCCTCGAGCCGCATGGAGTGCTCGAACCGGGCCAGAGCCAGCCCTGTGACTACCGCGAGCACGGCGAACAGGCCGAGCAGCGTCAAGGTCGAGCCGACGCTGGCCGCCATCTCCGAGAACAGCAGCGAGAGCAGCACGATGGCCCCGAAGTCGGCCACCGAGGAACCGGCGATGGTCAGTTGACCGAGCGGCCTCTCGACCTGCCCTGCGTCCTTGAGCACGGGCACCACGAGCCCGAGCGATGTCGCCGAGAGCGCGACCGCGATCAGCAGCGGCGATTTCACGTCGCCAGCGGCGTGGAACGCCAGACCGGCGACGACCCCCAGCGCAAGCGTCAGCCCGAAGCCGAGCCCGGCCTTGCGTAGCACCGGTCCCCGCAACCCGGCCACGTCGATCTCCAGCCCCGCCAGGAACAGGAGGAAGGCGAGGCCGATGAGGGCGAGGATCTCAATGGGCAGGTCGATCTCGACCCAGCCCAGGCCCGACGGCCCGATGACGATCCCGGCGACGATCTCCAGGACGACGGCGGGAACCCGGATCCACCGCACCAGCCCCACCAGCAGAGGTGCGCACACGGCAACCACCGCCACCACCAGCAGCCCGCCGAACGAGACCTCGGGCACGTCAGACCAGTAGCGGGTCGGCCACGACCTCGACGAGGGCCGGGCCCGGTTGGGCAAGGGCGTCGGTGAGGGCGTGGGCCAGCTGGTCGGCCGAGGACACCCGGTACCCGGCGGCGCCGCGCAGCTGGGCGAAGGCGGCGAAGTCGGGGTTGTGGAGGCTCGTCTGCCAAACGCTCCACTCCCCGGCGCGCTGCTCCTTGCTGATCTTGCCCAGCTCGCCGTTGTTGAGCAGGACGTGGGTGATCTTCATGCCGTACTTCACCGCCGTGGTCATCTCCATGGCGTACTGGCCGAACCCGCCGTCGCCCGACACGCCGACCACGGGCCGGCCTGCCGCGCCCACCGCTGGCCGCGAACGACGCCGCACCTTCGTGGCGAATGCCCACGATGCCAGGCGTAGCCGTCCCCGGGCAGGTCGGGCGGGACCTGCGAGGGCTCGGGCGGGACCCGGTTCGGAATGTCGGCCATGGATGGATCGCCTCCTCGTGCCGAACCCGTCCTCAGCGGTGCTCAGGGTTCTCGAAGTCGAAACGGAAGCCGGCGTCCCACGCGGCGCGCTGGTTGCCGTGGGCCGGGATCCCGCCCTCGTCCTTGAGCATGCGAGCCAGGTGGAGCAGGTTCCAGGTCATGAAGGTCATCTGGTTCCCTCCTGAGGTCGGTCGCGGTCGTGGTCCGGCCGCCGCTGGGCACGTTGAGAAGTTGGTCAGTCCTGCGGGAGGGTTCGCTTGGCGTCCTCGTAGGACCCGGTGGGCGGGTTCGGGTCCGGCGCGTAGGCAAGGTAGACGACGCCCGTCTTGAACGGCTGGCACGAGAGCAGCTCGAGATGCCGAGCCGGCGCTTCCCCCTCGAAGAGCCGTAGCCCCGACCCGGCGGTTGCCGGATGCACGAACAGGTGCAGCTCGTCGAGCAGGGCGGCGTCGAGGAGCTGACGGACGAGCGACACCGACCCGCTGAGCGCGATCCGTCGGATCGTGTCGTCCTGCTTGAGGGCGGTCACACTGTCGACGAGCTCGCCTTGGAGCTGCTCGGAGTTGCGCCAGGTGAACGTCCTCGGTGACCGCGACGCGACGATCTTACGGATGTCGCCCAGCCGCTTGGCGAAGCCGGCGTCCTCGCCGCCGGCGGCCTCCCGTTCCGGCCAGGCTCCGGCGAAGCTGTCGTAGGTGACGCGTCCGAACAGCATCACATCGGCGTCATGAGTGCCGGCGACAGCGTCGGCCATCTCGTCGTTGAAGTACGGGAAGTGCCAGTTCCCGAGCATGGGGTCGACGACGCCGTCCAGGGCGGAGAACAGGCTGGCGGTGATCCTGGCCATCGGCCGCTACGCCTCGAGGTCCTTGTTCTCGAGGACGAACTGGCTGGCGATAAAGGTTGCTCCCTGCGGGTCCCTGATCACCGCCATCCTGGTCCACGGGGCGTCGAGGGGCCCGGCGACCACCTCGCCGCCGAGCGACATCGCCTTGGCGGCCGTGGCATCGGCGTCGTCGACAGCGAAGGTGACGCTCCAGTGGGCCGGCGTCTCGGAGTCGCCGTCGGCGATCGGGTTCAGCGCGGCAACCACGTCGATGAAGCCCTCGGGCCCGCCCATCTGCGCCATCTGCTCGCGAAGACCGGGGCTGCGCGCCTCGAGGTGGTCGCCGTAGCCCGGCAGGGTCCACATCGACATGCCGGGCATGGCCAGCGTCTCCCAACCGAAGACCGCGCTGTAGAACGCCTTGGCCGCCTCGGGGTCACGGGTGGCGAGGCCGTTGAAGACCAGCGAGCCGTGCTCGTTGACGATCTGCGCGCCCTTGTGCGCCTTCGCCTCCCAGACGCAGAAAACGGCCCCTTCGGGATCGGCGAGGACCACCATCCGGCCAGCGTCCATGACGTCGAAGGGTTCCATCACCACCCCGCCGCCGGCCTGGCGGGCCTTGGCCGCCGTCTCGTCGGCGCTCTGGGCCCAGATGTAGGTGTTCCACATCGCCAGCGGCGGCGCGCCCTCGGGGATCGATCCCACCGCCGCCACGTCGCCACCGCGAATGCGCCCGACGAAGTACTTGCCGTCCGAGCCTTCGGGCATCACGTTCTCGAACGCCCACCCGAACAGTTCGCTGTAGAAGGGGAGGGCGGCGGCCGGGTCGGGCTCGCTCGTGTCGACCCAGCAGGGGACGCCGGGTATGTATCCGTCTCGCTCGGGCATCTGCCTCTCCTTCCGAGGACCACAGGGGTCGTGCGCCATCCTGACGACGGTTGTCCACGAGCCTAGGTTCGCCGAGCAGGCCCGGTCCGCTGCGTCCTGATCGAGGCTGTCCCTCCCAGTTGAGTGACGGGTGTCGGTGAGGCCTCGGTCAGGGGCCGACGTAGGCCGCCAGGTGCTCACCGGTGGGTGGAGCGGGTGACCGGGATCGAACCGGCATGACCAGCTTGGAAGGCTGGGACTCTGCCATTGAGCTACACCCGCGAGCGGCCGCCTGGGCGACCCCGTCGGGGAGGGGGGATTTGAACCCCCGACCGCCTGCCCCCAAAGCAGGTGCGCTACCACTGCGCCACTCCCCGGTCTGATGGAACCGGCCCAGCGTAGGCGACCACTCCTGGCCGTTTCCCTGACTCGGCGGGGCGGGTAGGGGAGCGACCGTGAGCCTCGAGCGTGCGGCCGATCGCATCGGTGACGTGTCGGCGCTCGACCAGGTGGCCAAGCCGCTCGCGTCCAAGGTCAGCGACGTCGTCGGCCACGGCCCCGCCAAGGACGCATTGTCGGGCACCTGGCTCGGCCACCCTGTCCATC
>JBOGIF010000229.1:0-13687 GCA_050742415.1 Acidimicrobiales bacterium
GGCCAGCACCTCGGCGGCCATGCCGTCGATCTCGACCATGCCGTTGACCGGCTCATGCCAACTCACGCCCAGGCTGCGGGAGAGCTCCGCCCGCAAGCCGGCGTGGTAGAGGGCGGACAGGCTGCGCTGGTCGCATTTGATGGTGCGGGCCATACATCGTGCATACATGCCCGGAACTGAAAGAGCCGGTGCCTTCTAGCACCGGCTCGTACCTGCAATGTCTTGGTCGGGCTGGGGAGATTTGAACTCCCGACCTCTTGACCCCCAGTCAAGCGCGCTAACCAAGCTGCGCCACAGCCCGTGACGGGGTGAGCTTACAGGTGGGCCACGACCCAGCCGATGCCTTGGACGCCTCGCCAGGCCAGATAGACGGCCAGCGCCACCACGAGCAGCTTGAAGTGCCATGGGGTGGGTGTAGAGGGTTCGGCCTCGGGCGTCACGTCTTCCTGATCGCGAGGATGGCAACGTCGTCGCGCAGAGGGGCGGTGGCGAAGTCGCGAGCGGCGGCCAAGAGCGACTTGCACAGGACGTCGGCGCCCATGCCCGGGTCTCGCCGGACGGCGGCGGCGATGCGGTCCTCCCCGAACAGCTGCTCGCCGGCCCGGGCCTCGGCCAGCCCATCGGTGTAGAGCAGCAGCAGGTCGCCGGGATCGAGCGGGACCTCCCGGCTGGTGTAGGCGGCCTTGGGATCGAGGGTGAGCATCGGCCCCGTCGAGCGCAGCGGCCGCACCTCGCCGTCGTGCCAGAGCCAGGCCGGGGGGTGGCCGGCGGAGGCGTAGCGCAGGGTGTGCGCCGTCTCGTCGAACACCACGAGGCAGAGCGAGACGAACTCCTCCAGTTGCGTCTGCGCGGAGATGACCGCGTTCAGCTCCTCCAGCGCCTGGGCCGGGTCACGGTACTGGCGCAGGAAGACGCGCAGGAGGTACTTGACCTGGAATGCGGTGATGGAGGGCTCGATGCCGTGACCCGAGACGTCGCCGATGACCGCGGCCAGCCGGGCCGGGCCGGTGGAGCAGACGTCGTAGAAGTCGCCCGCCATGAGGCCCGTGCCGGGCTCGTAGGCCCGGCCGACCTCGAAACCCTCGAACGCCGGCAGGTCCTGGGGCGCGAGGCGGGCGGCCCAGCGCCGGGGGGCCAGCTCGTCCTGGGAGAGAACCTCCTCGGCCCGGCGCTCGAGGTGGGCTCGTTCCTCGATGCGGGCAGCGTCGTCGATGAAGCGCCGGCCATAGATGATCGTCATGCCGATCGGGACGCCGAACAGCAGGCGCACGAAGTTCACCCACGGGCTGTTGGAGAGTGACCCGAGCCCGGCGGTGAGGGCGGCCACCGCGTAGAGGAACGTGTTGTGCAGCTCCTTGCGGTAGGCGGAGCGGGCCAGGTCGGCGGCCACCTCGGCGGTCGGGCCCGCACCGCGGATACGCCGCCACGACCTTTGGAGACGAAGGGCCGAACGCCCCCAGATGACCGAGGCGGCGGCACAGCCGAGCGCCACTACCAGGAGAAGCGGGTACTCGAGCATCACCGAGAGGAAATGGTAGGGGTTGGCCCCCTCCCCCGCTGACGGATCAGCTGGACCGGGACCGCACCCGGAGCCGCAGCGGCGTGGGCCCGAACCCGAAGTGCTCGCGGATGCGACGCTCCAGGTAGCGGAGGTAGGGCGCCGGCATGGCCCGGTTGGTGAAGAGGATGAACGTGGGCGGGTCGGTGGCGCCCTGGGTGCAGTAGAGCACCTTCCCGCTCGGCGCCGGCTGGGCCGCCTGGGCCGCCTGGACGACCTGGTTGAGCTCCCGCGTGGGGACCCGTCGGTGGTAGGCCTCCACCGCGTCGGCGAGCGCCGGCAGGAGCTTGTGCACCCCCTTGCCCGTCAGCGCGCTGAGCTTCAACACGGGGGCATAGGCGAGGAAGGCGAGCCGGTCGGCTACTTGGGCCGTCACGTCGGCCCGCTGCTCGGCGTCGAGCAGCTCCCACTTGTTGAGGACGATGAGGATGGCCGAGCCGGCCAGGTCGATCCGCTCGGCCAGCCGCTGGTCCTGGTGGGTGACGCCGGCAGTGGCGTCGATCACGAACAGGGCGGCGTCGGCCCGGTCGATGGCCTGGAGGGCCCGGACGAGCGAGTAGTACTCGGGGCCCTCGCCTATGCGGCTCTTGCGCCGCATGCCGGCGGTGTCGATGAAGCGGACAGGACCGTCCGGCGTCTCGACGATGGTGTCGATCGTGTCCCGGGTGGTTCCGGGCTCGTCGTGGACGATGGACCGCTCGTCGCCGATGAGCCGGTTGAACAGCGTCGACTTGCCCACGTTGGGCCGCCCGGCGATCGCCACCGCCGGCACCTTGGTGGCGGATGCGCCGTTCTCGTCCTCCGACCGGACAGCTGCGGGAAGGGCTTCGACCACGGCGTCGAGGAGGTCCCCGCTCTGGCGGCCGTGCAGCGCGCTGACGGGCCACGGGTTGCCGAGGCCGAGCCGCGAGAACGCCCAGATCTCGGCTTCCCGGCTGGCGTTGTCGACCTTGTTGGCGACCACTAGCACGGGCCGGCGGGACCGTCGAAGGATGTCGGCCACCCGCTCGTCCTCGTCGGTCACGCCGATGGTGGCGTCGACCACGAACAGCACGACGGCCGCGTCCTTGATCGCCCGTTCCGCCTGCCTGCTCACCGCCTGGTCGAGCACCTCCCCACCCTCTAGCCACCCGCCGGTGTCCATCAGGAGGAAGTCCTCACCCCGCCAGTCGGCCTCGATGACCTTGCGGTCACGCGTGACCCCTGGCTGCTCCTCGACGATGGTCTCGCGCCGACCGACGATGCGGTTGACCAGGGTCGACTTGCCGACGTTGGGCCGGCCGACCACGGCCACCACGGGTAGGGTCATCAGGCGGGCGCCATCGCCATCGCCCGGCGCAGGGAGAGCCCGTCGGTGGGCACCACCTCGACCGGCCGGGGAAGGTCCTCGACGGCGATGCCGTCGAGGAATCTCCCCTTCGACAGGCACACGTCCGGCAGCAGGAACCGGGTGGCCTCGGGCTCGGCGACCAGGGTGCGGGCCACGTCCTCGCCCACGAGAAGGCCGGTGACGCCGATGTTGCCGCCGAAGAACCGGTTCTCCACGGGCAGGACCCGCACGTCGGGGCGTCCCAGGGACTTCAGGAGCGGTCGAAGCACCTGCGCCCCGTACTCCCCGGTAAGGATCGTCGTCGAGCTCTCCGCGCCAGACCCCCCTCCCAGGTGTAATTGCGCGGACTCGGCGAGGGCTTGAGGGGGGGTGCGGTAGCCCTCGGCGGGGGCGCCGTCGACCCAGGCGAAGAAGCCGGGGCGCACTCCGATGGCGTGGTCGGTGGAGCCGAGGAGCTCGCGCTCGAAGGCCCGGGCCATGCCCACGCCGTCCTCGTGCTGCGGGAAGCCCTCGTAGGCCTCAGCCGGAGGGAACGCCCGCCTGGCCAGGAGGTAGTACTCGTCGGCGGCGAAGGCCACCCGCCGGCCGAGCACCGACAGGAAGAACCCCTGCCAGTCCTCCACCACGTCGACCACAGCGGCGGCCTCGGCCTCCGAGTGCGGCCTCAGGGAACCTTCGGTCGACCACCGGCTCACGCCCAGCGGCACGACGCACAAGGTGGCCAGCTCCGGGTAGCGGTCGAGGACGCCGCAGAGGGTGTCGTCGAGGACGGCGCCGTCGTTGACGCCCGGGCAGACGACCACCTGGCCGTGAACCTCGATCCCGTGGTCGAGAAGGGCCCGTAGCCACCGCAGGCTGGTGGCGCCCCGACGGTTGCGGAGCATGCGGGACCGCACGTCGGGGTCGGTGGCGTGGATACTCACGTTGAGCGGGCCGAGCCGCTCGGTGACGACCCGCTCCAGGTCGATCTCGGTGAAGCGGGTGAGCGTGGTGTAGTTGCCGTAGAGGAAGGACAGGCGGTAGTCGTCGTCCTTGGTGTAAAGGCTCTTGCGCAGGCCGGGCGGCAGCTGGTGGATGAAGCAGAACTCGCAGTGGTTGTCGCAGGTGCGGACCTGGTCGAAGAGGGCCGACGAGACCTCGGCGCCAAAGGGCTCGCCGGCGGCCTTGGAGACAGCCAGATCGAGGTCGAGGCCCCCCCTGCGCACCTCGATGTCGAGGTCGGCCTCGTCGGTGGCCAGGCTCCACTCGATCACGTCGCGCGGCTGACGGCCGTTGAGCGAGACCACCTCGTCGCCCGGCAGCAGACCCACCCGTTGCGCCGGGGATCCGGGCGCGACGGCCACGACGTGGGGGAACGGCATCGGGCCAAGGATAGGTGGGCTACGCCCTAGCCTGGCCGGAGTGGATGTCGAACGGGTCCTTTTGGCCGCGCCTCGCGGCTTTTGCGCCGGCGTGGAGATGGCCATCAAGGCCCTGGCCTGGATGGTGCGGGTCTTCGAGCCGCCCGTCTACTGCTACCACGAGATCGTGCACAACCAGCTGGTGGTCGACCGGTTCCGCCAGCTCGGGGTGGTGTTCGTGGACGACGTGGACGACGTGCCTTCGGGGTCGCCGCTCATGCTCTCGGCCCACGGCTCGGCTCCCGAGGTGCTGGCGGCGGCCAGGGGCAAGGGGGGCTTCGTCGTCGACGCCGTCTGCCCGCTGGTGACCAAGGTCCACCACGAGGTGAAGGTGCGGGCCGGAAAGGGTTACTCGGTGCTCTACGTGGGCCACGAGGGCCACGACGAGGCCGTCGGCACCATGGCGGTGGCGCCCGACGCCATCCACCTGGTGGAGTCCCAGGACGACGTGGCCGCCCTGGCCGACCCCGGTCGGCCGGTCGCCCTCCTCGCCCAGACGACCCTCAGCCACAACGACTGGGCCGGCGTGCTGGAGGCCGCCAGGGAACGGTTCCCCGACCTGTGGATGCCGACCCGCAGCGACCTCTGCTTCGCCACCACCAACCGCCAGTCGGCGCTGACCTACATCGCCGGGTCGGCTGACGCCATCGTGGTCATCGGGTCGGCCAACTCGTCCAACACCGTGGCGTTGGAAAAGGTGGCCCGGGAGGCAGGGTGCCCGAGGGTCTACCGGGTGAACCGGGCGGAGGAGGTCCCCTACGACCTTTCCGGCACCGTGGGAGTCACCGCCGGGGCCTCGGCGCCCGAGGAGCTGGTGAGGGCCGTCATCGACCGCCTGGACCCCCGAGACGGCGTGGAGGTCGTGTCGGTCACCGACGAGGACGAGTACTTCCCGCCACCGCGGGAGCTGCGCGACCTGCTCTCGGCTCTCGACACCGCGGTTTCGGTGACCCTCGGCGCCGCTCCCCCAGCCGTTCCCGCTTTTGGGGACGACCGTCAGGTGGCGGCCAGCGACGTGCTGGACGCGCTGCGTAGCGCCTGACCCTGAGGCCTACTCGGGAGGCGTCGAGGTCGTGGTGGTGGGGGCCGGCGTCACCAGGAAGGGCGCCCGGGCCTCCACCGCCGGCCCGCCGTCGAAGCTCCAGCTGAACACGGCCACGTAGTCGCCGGACGGGCACAGCTCGCTGCCGTTGCACGTGCGGCGGCTCCAGTCCGCCGGCGCCGCCACCAACACCTGGCCCACCCCGAGGGCGGTGTCCTTGAACGTGTCGAGCACGCTAGCCGCCGAGAAGACGGTGGTTGCGCCCTGGCGGACCTCGAACCGCAGCGTATAGCTGGTGTAGCGGCACGCGGTGCGGGAGTCGTTGGACACGAACCCGGTGGCCGTCACCGTCTCGTCCCACTGGTAGACGGCCTGGCCGCTCTGGGCTCCGGCCGCCAGCTTCGCCGTGGCGCAACGGGGCAGCGACCCGACCGGGGTGCTGGTCGTCGACGCCGGGACGGTGCGGGCGGTGGTGACCGGAGCCTTGAGGGTCGTCGGCGGCACGGAGGACGAGGTCGCCGGGGGGGGATCGGCCGCAGGGTTCTCCGCTGCGACGCCCTCCGTGCCGCTGACGAGGGTGGTGACCGGGGCGGACGTGCTGGTGCTGGCCGGCGCTTCCGACGCCACCTGGGTGGTGTCGCCGTCGTCGCGCACGGCAAGAACTCCGGCCGGGAGCACGAGCACCATGGCCGCGAGACTGACGCCGGCGGTGACGAGCCGGCGGCGCAGCGCCAGGAGATGTCCGCGCTTGACCACGCCGGACAGCAGATCGTCGCGGGAGCGGCCCGACGGCACGTCGTCATCCACCCACGCCAACCGGAACCACCTCCTCCAGCTCGGGGCCGAGGCGGGAGCGCAGGCTCTCGAGGCCTCGGTGGATGTGGGTCTTGACCGTGCCGACCGAGACCTTCAGGGCCAGGGCCACCTCGGCGTCGGTCAGGTCGCCCAGGTAGTGAAGGGCGATGGCCTCCCGCTGACGACGCGGGAGCCCCCGGAGGGCGGCCGTAAGGGCCAGGCGGAGCACAAGGGCGTCCTCGGCGAGCAACTCCGGGCTGACCGGGCGGTCAGTCGGGTGGCGGCGGAGGCGATCGATGGCGAGGTTGGTGGCGACCCGCAGGACCCAGCCGTCGCGGTAGGGAAGGGTGCTTACCTTGGACCAGTGGGCGTAGGTGCGGGCGAGGGCCTCGGCGGCGACATCCTCGGCGGCGTGGGGGTCACCGAGGATGCGCCGGGCCAGACGAAACGCCCTGGGAAAGAGCGTGTCGAACGCCCCCTCGAAGCCTTCCGCTGGCCCGGCTCCGCCGCTCACAGGTAACTAAACGGCAGAACGGCCCCGATGGTTGACACCCAATCGCGAATCCGCGGAATCGAGCAGGCGCTGGAGCTCGGCTTCCAGCCCGGCCGTCAGCTCCTTCACCGCCCGGCGGGACGGGTGGCGGCGGCCCTCGGGCAACGGTGCAGGAGCAATGGGAGGCCCTACGACCACGTGCACCCGCACCGGCCTGGGCAGCCGCGAGCCCTTCGGCAGGGCCTGCTCCGAGCCGGCGATGGCGACGGGCACCACGGGCACGCCGGCCCGGCTGGCGACGTAGGACGCGCCCTCGAAAAGGTTCTCGACCACCGGGCCCGAGCGCCGGGCGCCTTCGGGGAACAGCACGACCGGCTCCCCCGCCTGGAGCTCCTCCAGACAGCGATGGAGCGCATCTCGGTCGGCGGCACCGCGGTGCACGGGGAAGGCACCCAGGGTGGAGATGAACCAGCCCAGCGGCCGCCAGCTCCACAGCTCCTCCTTGCCCATGTAGCGCATGCGGCGGCGGGTGACGCCCGACACCAGACCGAAGTCGATGATCGAGCGGTGCACCGGGGCCAAGACGAAAGCGCCCGATGCCGGCACGTTGTGCAGCCCCTCGAAGGTGGCCCTCCAGTACAGCCGGGCGACAATCTGGATGAGGCCGCGGACCAGCTGGTAGAGGATCAAGGCCGAGATCCGTTGGGGAGGGCTTCCTCCAAGTGGGAGACGATCTGCTCCACGATGTCGTCGATACCGCGACCGGTGGTGTCGATGATGACCGCGTCCTCGGCCACGACCAGGGGTGACACGGCGCGCGTCGAGTCGGATTGGTCGCGCCGGGCCAGGTCGCCGGCATCCTCGTCGGTCTGGCGGCGCCGGGCCCGTTCCGACTCGCTGGCGGTCAGGAACACCTTCAGGGTGGCATCGGGGAAGACGACGCTGCCGATGTCGCGTCCCTCGATCACTCCCCCGCCGTGCAGCTGCGCCCACTGGCGCTGCCGGCGCACCAGCTCCGAACGCACCGAGGGATGGGTGGCCACCGCGCTGGCCGCCCTGTTCACCTCGGGGCTGCGGAGCTCCTCGGTGACATCGATCTCGTGCAGGAAGACTCGAGTGCCCACCTCCAAATCGATGGCGGCGGCCAGCCGGGCCAGGTCGGCGCCAGTGGTGCCCGGGCGAGTGGGGTCGAGGCCGGTCTGGATGGCGGCAAAGGCGACCGCCCGGTACATGGCCCCTGTCTCCAGGTGGTCGAGCCCTAGCCGTTCGGCCACCGCCCGCGCCACCGTGGACTTGCCCGAGCCGACCGGTCCGTCGATGGCGACGACCATCCCGGCGGCGTCTAGGACAGGCATCGTGCCAGGTCCGCCTCGAAGCTCGGGTAGCTGGTGGCAACCGAGTCCCAACCGTGGACCACCGTTTCGCCCCCGGCCGCCAGGGCCGCCACGGCCAGTGCCATCGCCACCCGGTGGTCACCGTGGGCGTGGACCTCGGCGCCCTTGAGCCTGGCGCCCCCGGTGCCGGTGACCACGAAGCCGTCGGCCGTCACGTCGACCTTCGCTCCCAGAGCGGTGAGCCCCTCAGCCATGGTCACGATCCGGTCGCTCTCCTTCACCCGGAGCTCACCGACGTCGCGGAACACGGTCACCCCGTCGGCCAATGCCGCCGCCACGGCCAGCACGGGAACCTCGTCGATCAGCGACGGGACCTCTTGCCCACCGACCTCGGTTGCCCTCAGCGGGCCGAAGCGGGCCCGCAGACCGGATTCTCCGGTGCGCTCCGCCAGCGCGCCCATCCGGGCCAGCGCGTCGACGAAGCCGGCCCGAGCCGGCCCGAGGTAGACGCCGTCGACGACCAAGTCGCTGCCCGCGACGATGCACGCGGCCACGACCCAGTAGGCGGCCGACGACGGGTCACCGGGCACGTCGAGCTCAAAAGGACGCAGCGGCCCGGGCTCGAGCCGGATCGTCCTCCCATCATCGGAGGTGGTCAACCCCGCCCCGCACTCCACCAACATCTCCTCGGTGTGGCTCCGGGTGGCCACCTTCTCCCGCACCACGGTGGGGCCGTCGGCCGACAGCCCGGCGAGCAGGATCGCGGACTTCACCTGGGCGCTGGCCACGGGAAGGGTGTAGTCGATCCCACCCAGCTGCCCGCCTACGACCGCCAGCGGTGGGAGCTCCCTGGTGGTCCGGCCCTCCACGCGCGCACCCATGAGCCGCAGCGGGGCGGCCACCCGGTCCATGGGGCGGCGGCTGAGGGACTCGTCGCCCTGCATCACCGTCAGCCAGTCGAACCCGGCGCACAGCCCCGCCAGCAGGCGCATGGTGGTTCCCGAGTTCCCGACGTCGATCACCTCCGCCACCTCGTGCAACCGGCCGCGGCCGCCGCTCACCGTGTCGCCGTGGATCTCGGCACCCAGGGCTCGGACCGCCTCGCGTGTGGACGCCACATCGGCGCCTGTCGACAGGCCGCGGATGGTGGACTCGCCCTCGGCCAGGGCGGCGAGGAGCAGGGCGCGATGGGATATCGACTTGTCGCCCGGTACGCGCACGGTTCCACGGAGCGATGGGCTCGGGCCCTCGAAGCGGAACGTCTCCCGGGCCACACCATCCCTGCTCGAAGGGGGGCCATGCTCGGCGCGGGCGGCCGGAGGAGCCTCCACCGGGCGTACCGACGGGCGGTAATCGCGCTCGACCAGGACCTGGCGGACGAGGTCGGCCGAGGACTTCTGGACGAGCAGCACGAGCACGCCGCGGGGGCCCTCGGCCGAGTGGGCGATCTCGAGGTCCTCGATGTTCACGTCGAGCTCGCCCAGCACTGTGGTGATCTCGGCCAGCACTCCAGGCCGATCGGGAACCGGCACTCGGATCTCCACCAGGTCGTCGGGATGGGCCAGCGGCCCGGGGAGGTTGGCCCGGGCGGCCCGGGCGTCCTCCAAGATCTCCAGCAACCCGGCCCGGTCCCGGGACACGACCCGCGCCTTGAGGTCACCCAGCGCACCGATGAGGCGGTCGAGCCCGTCACCGATCGCCACCCGGTTCTCGGCGCAGATGTCGGGCCAGATGCCCGGGTGGCCGGCGGCGACCCTCGTCATGTCGCGAAAGCCCCCGGCCGCCAGCCGAAGGAGGGCGGACTGTTCGCGGGCTCCGTCGGCGGCCAGGCCCATCAGAGCGGCGGCGGTCAGGTGTGGGACGTGGGAGACCTGCGCCACCAGCTCGTCGTGGCGCTCGGGCGGCAACGCCACCACGTCAGCGCCCAGCGACGACACCACGGAGCGGACCGCGGCCAGCGCGTTGTCGTCGGTGCCCGAGGTGGGCGTGAGCACCCAGGTGGCGCCTTCGAAGATGGTTGCGTCCGCCCCGTCGACTCCTTCCTGCTCGGAACCGGCCATCGGATGGCCGCCGACGAAGCGGGCGTGGTCGACGGCCGACACGACAGGGTGCTTCACGCCGGCCACGTCGGTCACCACTCCCCCGGCCACCAGGGCGGCCAGCACGGCCTTCGCCTCCTGGGCCACCGCAGATACGGGCGTGCAGACGAAGGTGATGTCGGCGTCGGTGTCGGTGCCCACCGAGTCCAGGGCGCCCAGAGCGAGGGCACGCTCCGCTCGGGAGGGGTCGACGTCGCGCCCGGTGACGTGCCACCCGCGGGCCCGCAGAGCCAGGCCGATCGAGCCGCCGATCAGGCCGGTGCCGACGATGGCCGCCCGGCCCGGGCGAGAGCCCGGCTCAGACGGGGAGGTCATCGTTCAGGCCCTTCGCCTCCCGCAGGTACACGTGGCGCAGCTCGGCCGCCGCCCGCTGGGTGTTGACGTGCATCAGCACTCGGATGCAGCGGGCCGTGGCACCGGCCACCGACAGCTCCCGGGCGCTCAGCAACGGCACGTCGCCCAGCCCCATGAGGCGGGCCGGGGTGGCGGGGAATATGGAGGTGAGGTCCTCGGTGGCCGTGAAGATGATGCTGATCAGGTCGTCCTTGGCCACCTCGTTGCGCGCCAGCATCTCGCCGATCAGCTCCTCGACCGCCTCGGTTATCTCGGCGGCGCTGTCGGTATCGACGGTCGTCGCGCCCCGAAGGGCTCGTACAGCGGAGGGCACGGGAACGGAATCTACTGGCGGGCGGTGGAGGGCCGACCCTGCGCCGCCGCCGCCTCCTCCAGGCGCCGGACCTCGTCGGGGGTCAGGGTGCGCCACTCACCGGGCGCCAGGCGACGGTCCACCAGCTCGCCGATCCGGGTGCGTACCAGGCGCACGACCCGGTGGCCCACGGCCGTGCACATGCGCCGGACCTGACGGTTGCGGCCCTCGTGGATGACGATCCGCAGCGCCCGGGGAGCCACGACCGCCACCCGGGCCGGGGCGGTCATGCCGTCCTCGAGCTGCACACCCCTCCGGAGCTGGCGGAGCTGGCCGGGTGTGGGCGTGTGCTCCAGCTCCACCAGGTACTCCTTCTCCACCCCGAACGAGGGGTGGGCCAGGCGGTGGGAGAGGTCGCCGTCGTTGGTGAGAAGCAAGAGGCCCTCGGTGTCGGCGTCGAGACGGCCGACGGGGAACACGCGTGGGTCCGGCGGCACCAGCTGCACGACCGTCGGGCGCCCCTGGGGGTCCGACGCGGTTGCCACGACCCCTGCCGGCTTGTTGAGGAGGTAGTGGACCAGGCCGGGTCGCACCGACATCGGGACACCGTCGACGCACACGACGTCATTTTCGGGGTCGACCCGGTTGCCGAGGATCGCGGTGCGGCCGTTCACCGTGACCCGGCCCTCCTCGATGAGCATCTCGCACGTCCGGCGGCTGCCGAGTCCCAGGCTGGCCAGCAGCTTCTGGAGGCGCTCGGCGGAGGGTCCCTCCGGTCGGTCGGCGCTCAACCGTCGGTGACGGTGTGGCCTCCGAGACCTCGCTCGAGGCCGTCGACGACCGCAGCGGAGGGAACGAAGTCGGCCAGAGGCGGGAGCCCGGCGAGCGAGTCGAGACCGAGGCGCTCCAGCAGCAGCGAAGTCGTCCCGTAGAGCACGGCCTGCCCCGGGCCGGCGTCGCGCCCGACCTCGGCCACGTAACCGCGGTGGCAGAGCGTACGGACCACCGCGTCGGAGTTCACTCCGCGCACGGCAGCGATCTGGGCCCGCGACACGGGCTGGCGGTAGGCCACGATGGCGAGGGTCTCGAGCGCGGCTGCCGAGAGCCGGGCGGACTGCCCGTCGAGGACGAAGCGCTCTACGTAGGGCGCCAGGTCGGGATGGCTCTGGAAGCGGTAGCCGCCGGCCACCCGGGCCAGCACGAAGCCGCGGTCGTCGGCCGAGTAGCTGCCCGCCAGCTCGGCGCACAGCTCCTCCACCCCGGCAACGCTCAGCTCCAGGAGCTGGGCCAGGAGCTGCGGCGCGACCGGCTCCTCGGCCACCATCAGGATCGCCTCGATGGCGCGGGCTGCTTCGCTAGCCATGGACGTCAGCCATCGTAGGCGTCGACCGCGGCCAGCGCCCCGACCGCGTTGTCCCTCGCGTCGATGCCGGGCGAGGCGGTCCATGTCACTTTGAGGTCGCCGAACGTGGCCGTCTGGTCCAGCTCCACCAGCCCCTGCTTGTACAGCTCGAGGACGGCCAGGAACCGGACTATCACCTCGACACGCTCCTCGATGCCCGACGTGAGGACGACGAAGCTCACCGGACCGCTGTCCGCCAGGTGGGCACACAACTGCCCCACGGCGTCGGCGACGCTCGTCCTCAGCGGGGCGACGTGACCCAGGTCGACGCGGGGGGCAACCTTGGGGGTGACCGCCCGGACATACGCGGAGTGCAGGTCGGCGGCGACGACACCAGCGAGCGGGTCGGGCGCCAAGGCGAGGAACCGGGGCTCCAACCCTGCGGTGCGCGGCACCGACAGTGCCGCGCCGGCTGCCATGCGAGCGAGCGAGTCTCCCGCGGCCCGGAAGGTCATGCACTCGACCAGGCGGGCGACCAACAGGTCGCGCTCCTCCAGCAACACGAGATCGTCTTCGGCCGCGATCCCAACCGGCCCGGGCAGCAACCGGCGGCACTTGAGATCCACCAGGACGGCAGCGATGACCAGGAACTCGGTTGCTACATCGAGGTCGAGCGGCCCCATCCGGTCGAGCTCGGAGAGGTAGGCGTCAACGATCCCGCTGAGGGAGATCTCGTAGAGGTCCATCTCGTCGCGGGTGATGAGGTGCAGGAGGAGGTCGAACGGGCCCTCGAAGCCAGCCGCCCGAACCTCGTACGCCACGCCGCGAGATTACAAGGGGCGCCCTTCCGGACGGTGCATACCATTGGCGCCCGATGCGGGTCTTCTCGGGTGTGAAGCCCACCGGCCATCTGCACCTCGGCAATTACCTGGGCGCGCTACGCCAGTGGGTGTCCGACCAGCACGAGGCCGACTCGTTCTACAGCGTCGTCGACCTGCACGCCCTCACCGTCGAGCACGACCCGCGGGACCTGGCTGAGCTGACGCGCGAGCTCGTAGGTGTGCTCGTCGCGGTCGGGCTGGACCCGGAGGTCTGCACGCTGTTCGTGCAGAGCCACGTCGGCGAGCACGCACGGCTGGCGTGGCTGATGGAGTGCACCGCCACGTTCGGCGAGATGGCCCGCATGGTGCAGTTCAAGGAGAAGTCCAACGGCAAGGGGTCGGTCCGGGTGGGGCTGCTGACCTACCCGGCGCTCATGGCTGCCGACATCCTGCTCTACGACACCGACCGCGTGCCGGTGGGAGACGACCAGCGCCAGCACCTGGAGCTGGCTCGCGATCTGGCAATCCGGTTCAACCACCACTACGGCCCGACGTTCGTGGTGCCGGAGGCGGCGGTGCCGCCGGTGGGGGCGCGGATCATGGACCTCCAGGACCCCACGGCGAAGATGGGCAAGACCACCGACTCGCCTCAGGGCACGGTGTACCTGCTCGAACCCCCCGCCAACGTGGAGCGCAAGATCCGCCGGGCAGTGACTGATAACGAGGCCGAGGTCCGCTACGACGTTCGGGCCAAACCGGGCGTCTCGAACTTGCTCACCATCCTCGGGGCCTGTACTGGTCGCACCCCGGAGGACGTGGCCGGGGGC
>JBOGIF010000230.1:0-3674 GCA_050742415.1 Acidimicrobiales bacterium
GTGTGGAAGCGCCGTCGCTCAACGGATAAAAGGTACCCCGGGGATAACAGGCTCATCTTCCCCAAGAGTCCATATCGACGGGAAGGTTTGGCACCTCGATGTCGGCTCGTCGCATCCTGGGGGTGAAGCATCTCCCAAGGGTTGGGCTGTTCGCCCATTAAAGCGGTACGCGAGCTGGGTTTAGAACGTCGTGAGACAGTTCGGTCCCTATCCGTCGCAGCCGTAGGAGATCTGAGGAAGGCTGTCCCTAGTACGAGAGGACCGGGACGGACGCAGCTCTCGTGTGCCAGTTGTCCTGCCAAGGGCACGGCTGGTTAGCGACCTGCGGGTGGGATAAGCGCTGAAAGCATCTAAGTGCGAAGCTCGTTCCAAGATGAGATCTCCCACAGGGTTAACCTGGTAAGGCCCGTGGCCAGATGACCACGTTGATAGGCCGGAGGTGTAAGCACCGTAAGGTGTTCAGCCGACCGGTACTAATCGGCCGAGGGCTTGGAGTTTAATTTGTTGCTTGTGCTCACTCTGAATGTCTCGGGAGCGATCCCTTTGACAACCAGTTTCCGGTGGCTATGGCGGCGGAGTCACACCCGTTCCCATCCCGAACACGGAAGTTAAGCCCGCCCGCGCCGATGGTACTTGGGGGGATTCCCCCTGGGAGAGTAGGTCGCCGCCGGATTCTTACTAAAGAAGGCTCCCGAAAGGGGGCCTTCTTTTGTTTAGTAGGCTGGACGGATGGCCGAACGCCCCCCTCGCCGTAGGCCGGCGACGGGTCGGCCGGCACGCCCCAGTGGCTCAGGTGCTAGCGGCGGCGCGGGCAAGGTTCGAGGCGCCAAGGGGACCGGGGCCGGGTCCCGGCCGGGGCGAGGGCCAGTGCGGCGGAGCGGGGCCGGTGGCAGCGCCAACGATCCTCGGCGAGAGGAGCCGCGGAGGGACACGGCCAGACCGACAGCGGCGGGAAGGGCACGCGGCGACGGTCGGGTGTCGAGCTCCCGGGACCGACCGGCGGACGCGCCACCCAGGCGGCCAGGAACCGGCAGGGCGGGTTCCGTCAGGAGCGGGCGGCCGCGGCAGCGGTCGAACGACGAGACGTCGACCGCCGGACGTCCCGGAAGGTCACCGGCGCTAGGCCCGAGAGCGGCCCGCGCCACATCCGGCCCGAGAGCGGCCCGTGCCAACCCGGGACCACGAGCGGGACAGCGTCCGGGAACCGCCCCCGCAGGCAGCGATCGTCCAGGAGGCGCCCGGTCGAGCAACGATCGGCGTCCGCGGAAGGCAGTCGGCGCTGCCCGCCAGAACCCCGACCGGTGGCCGGAAACTTCGGGGCGAGCTGAAGGCACGCAGCGGCCGACCCGGAACGAGCTAGCTGTGCGGCCGGAAGGCCGGGGACGCCCGCCGGGGCGCGCCGGGAACACACCTCCGGTATCGCCGGCCCGAGGGCAAGGCGCGCCCCAGCGGACCACGAGCGAGGGCCCAGCGAGCCGCGCGCCTGCCAAGCAACCCAATCAACGCCCGACCGGCGTCCGGCGTCCGGCGCGTTCGACTGGCGACCGACGACCGGCGCGTTCGACTGGCGACCGGCGTCCGACGGGCAAGGGTGAGGCGGGGCGAGGCGATCGCAGCTTGCCGCCGACGTGGGGCAACGTCGCCCGACGTGGGGCGAGAGTGGTGGCGCGAGACCCCGCGCAAGAAGCCACGCGCCCGAGCACGCTGCCCCGTCCCGGCCGGCGACCGCCATGGGAGCCGGAGAAGTGGTCCGAGGATTCGGCGGCGGGCGACGAGAAGCCCAACAAGGGCGCGCCGGCTCAGAGGCGGCCGAGACGCCGGCCGCTGCCCGACGAGATCGGCCACGAGATCTCGCAGTCGGTCAGCTCATCGTCGGTAGCCCGGGTGCGGAAGCGCATGACCGAGGCCATGGAGTCCTACCAGCGGGACCGGCTACCGGAGGCGGTGCGGATCCTGCGCCCCCTGGCGCAGATGGCGCCCGAGAGCGCCGCCGTGCGCGAGCTCACCGGCCTGGCGCTCTACCGGATGGGATGTTGGGCCGAGGCCGTCAAGCACCTCGAGGCGTTCCGCGAGCTCAGCGGCTCGGTGGAGCAGCACCCGGTGCTGGCCGACTGCTACCGGGCCATCGGGCGGCCGGCCAAGGTCGACGAGCTCTGGGACGAGCTGCGGGCGGCCTCTCCCGGTCCGGCGCTGGTCGCCGAGGGACGGATAGTCGCGGCTGGGGCATTGGCCGATCGCGGTGACGTCAAGGCGGCCATCCGGCTGTTGGAGCGGGGGCCGGTGGCAGCGAAGCAAGCGCCCGCCAACCACCACCTGCGGCTCTGGTACGCCTTGGCCGACCTGTGCGAGCGAGCGGGCGACACCCCCCGGGCCCGCCAGCTCTTCGCCCGGGTGGTGGCCGCCGAGGCCGACCTGGCCGACGCTGCCGAGCGCCTCCAAGCCCTCGGCTGACGCTTCGAAGAGCACGTTCTGGGGTCACAGGCAAGCGGGGACTATGTGGTGACGACCCCGGAACGGCCTGAGGCCGGGCCTCGGGTAGGGCGGTGGCAAAGCGGCGATCTCCTCCACATCTCCGCATCTCGCCCGCCACTCCTTGACATCGGCTCCGTATCCTTCGGAGTCGTGGCCCCCCGAACGATCGTGGTTGTCGAGGACGAGGCGCCGATCGCCGACGCCATCGCCGCCCGGCTCCGCAGCGAGGGGTTCACCGTCGAGTTGGCCAGCGACGGACTGGCAGGCGTGGAGCTGTGCTCGCGGGTGCGCCCGCATCTCGTCGTCCTCGACCTGATGTTGCCGGGGATGGACGGCCTGGAGGTCTGCCGGCGGGTTCAGCAGGAGCGGCCCGTGCCGGTGGTGATGCTGACGGCCCGGGACTCCGAGATCGACATCCTCGTGGGCCTGGCGGTGGGTGCCGACGACTACCTGACCAAGCCGTTCAGCCCCAGGGAGCTGGTGGCCCGGGTCAACGCTGTGCTGCGGCGCATGGAGCGCACGCTTCTGACACCCGCGCCGACCATCGCTGTCGGCGACGTCGAGCTGGAGCCGGCCGGTCGCCACGTGCGGCGCAACGGCGACTCCGTCCACCTCACGCCCACCGAGTTCGACATGCTGCTCTTCCTGGCCACCCATCCCGGAGCCGTGCATACGCGCGAACGGCTGCTGAACGAGGTGTGGGGCTACCGCGACGCCTCCGGCGCCCGCACCGTCGACTCCCATGTCCGCACCCTGCGCAGGAAGCTGGGTACCGGGATCATCCGTACCGTGCACGGCGTCGGCTATGCCCTGGACCGCTGATATGGCGCGGTGAGGCCTCTCGACCCGCTCCCGTCCATCAAGCTGAAGCTCGGCGTGCTCATCCTGGCCGCCGTGGGCGTGAGCTCGGTGGTGAGCGTCGTCGGCTTCCGCCTGGGGTGGCCGTTGTGGCTGCGCCCGATCGTCGCCAGCGTCATCGGCGTAGGGATGGTGCAGCTCCTGGCCCGGGGGATGACGTCGCCACTGCGCACGATGGCGCGCCAGGCGGCGGCCATGGCTCGGGGCGACTACGGGTCGCCCGTTCAGGCCACCTCCCGTGACGAGGTCGGCCAGCTGGCCGAGGCCTTCAACCGCATGGCGGCGGAGCTGGCTGCCACCGACCGTCTGCGCCGGGACCTGGTGGCCAACGTGTCGCACGAGCT
>JBOGIF010000231.1:0-3215 GCA_050742415.1 Acidimicrobiales bacterium
GACCAGCCAGCGCCCGGCCTCGGTGGCGAAGGCTCCCCCGAGCGCGTCGGCGGCGTCGGAGCCCAACCCATCACGCAGGGTGGTCATGACCACGTTGGTGCCGACGAGCTCGTAGCCCAGGTAGGTCTTGGCTCCTCCCGGGTTGACGACCAGGGCCAGGCGCCCGGCCTGGTAGAAGACGTCGGTGGCCGAGCCATCCCAGTAGCGGATACGGCACAGCATCCGCGCCGGCGACGGCGCATCGAAGCCCGCCGGTGGTGACGGGCAGTCGCCACCCCCGTAGTCCAGGGCGATCTCCCGACCAGAGGGGGGATCGGTGACCGACCCCAGGGTGCCCTCAGCCGACCAGGAGTAGATGGGGGAGACCACCGCGCCGTCGTCGGCCGCGGTGCGCACCGACGCCAGCCGGCCGCTGTGGTCATAGATCGCGACCCCGCCCGGTCCCGAGGCCAGCATCTGGGTGTCGCCGGTGGCGTTGTCGATGGCGTAGCCCAAGGCGGTGTCGTCTCCCGGTTTCAGCACATAGCTAACCGTCGGGTCCCAGGAGTTGGCGGGGGATCCGGCTACGTCGTGGCGGCGGGTGGACCCTTCCGTGCCACCCAGGCCCACCGATCCCGATCCCAGCTGGGCGGACAAGCCGACACCGCCGAGGTCGAAGGTCCAGCCCTGGGGCAGGGGGTTGGTGGCCGATGGCGACAGCCAGGTGGAGGGGACGCTCACCGCGACGCCGCCGTCCATGGTCGCCAGTGAGATGGCGTCAGCGCCGTCGCGGTCGTAGTGCTCGACCCGGATGGCCGCCCCGTCGGATCCGGGGTTGATCAGCGGGCCGGTCACCGTGCGGGGAGTGACCGAGTCCGACCAGGCGTCGATGACGGGGGTTGGGTTGTCGTCGATGAAGACCCGGACGCCGTCGCTGGCGTTGACCGCCAACGTGACGGGCCCCGGCGTGCGGATGTGGCCGTCCCAGGCCGCGCAACGCGTCGGCGCAGACCCCGGTGGGGGGGCCATGCCCGGGCCCTGGAGCTGGCCGTCGTTCCAGGAGAACGACACCACCGGGTCATGGCGCACGAAGGTGGGAACGGTGGCGGTGAAGTCGCTCGCCGTGTTGCAGGGCGCTCTCCAGTAACGGCCCCGAAGTCCATAGATGGGCGGGCCTTGGGAGCTGTAGGTGAGGTTGGCTCCAAGGCCTCCGGCCCGGGTGGCGAAGCGGGGCCCCGACACCGTGGTGAGGAGGTTGCCGTTGGTCAGGTTGACGGCGAACGGACCGTGGCGGTCATAGGCCATGGTGGGCTGGATGCCCAGGCGCAGCTCCACCCGTATGCGTCGAGAGGTGGACGACCACCGGGACTCGGTAGGCGAGATCGCGACCCCCACCCTCCAGGTGTAGGAGCTGGCATCGGCCAGCACCCCCACCGGGACCGTCCAGCTCGGGCTGATGCTCCACGGCGAGGTGACCAGCGCCCCAGTGTTGCCGTTGGAATCGCTGCTGAGGCGGAACTGGTAGGAGACGGTGGTCCCGGTCGGAACTCCGATGGCTCGGGCCACAAGAGTCGGCGTCGCGCTGGTCACCGCTGCATCCGTCGGCGAGAGCAGTTCGGGCTCGGCCAGGGCGTAGGTGACCTCCAGGTAGGAGTCGGCGGGGGCCGAGGACAACTTGACCAGCCCGGCGATGGTCCCCGACTCGAGACTCAAGCCGTGGTTGGCCGAGGTCGCCGCCCCCGTGCCGGCCCAGTTGGCCACCCACGGGGTGACGTCGGCCGTAACGGCTCCGATGGAGGGGTTGGCGATGTAGCGGGCGTCGTAGTAGTTCGGGCGGGGCCTGGTGTTCCACGTCACGGTGTTGGCCGACCACGGGGTTTCGAGCGGACGCAAGGTCAGACCCACCGCCACCCCCTGGGGGATCGAGGTTATCCGGCCGTGCCAGATGGCCCGGGTGATGCTCCAGCCGGCCATCGCCGACAGGTCGTAGCGGACGAAGGACATGAAGGCCTTGCCGTCGTTGAAGGCTCCGACCTGCATGACGGTGTCGGGGGGATAGCAGGTGTTGGGGCAAAACGAGGACACGACGGAGTGGGTGGCCAGGCTGGACTGGCCTGCCGGCGGCCGGTAGGTGACCTCCACCCACACCTCGAACACCTTCCAGTTGCCGTTGGGGCTGTCCTGGGGCTCCAGGGAGATCGCCAGGCCAGCCAGGTCAGCGGCGCTCCAGGGCGCACCACCGGGACCGGTGGTGCGCAGCGGGCCGGAGTAGTTGCGGTAGTAGTAGGCATCCTGTGGGGCGAATACATCTGGTGAGCCCGTCAGGGTGCCGAGGCGATGGGAGATGCGCAGACTCTCGCTGCCGGTTCCGGCGGCCCAGCGGATCACGCTGCGCACGGCCTCGATGGTCGAACCTGCGGGCACAGAGGGGTCGGCCAGGCCGACCACCAGCGCTGCGCTGGTGGAGCTGGCGGCCAGCCAGGTCGCATCGGAGTCGTCGGAGCCAGCCGAGGCCAGCGTGGTCCCTGCCGGGCCTGCGGGCGACCAGGTGCCGTTGGCGATCACCGAGTCTGGGCGCATGACCACCGTGGAGGCGCCGCCTTCGGGCAGGTTGATCGCGGGGTCGAGGCGAACCGGGTAGCGACGCTCGGGAGCAGCCAGCCACTCCAGGTCGACCACCAGCTCGGCCTAGCTACTTCGCCCTGAAAAAGTCCGTCGAAAGATAGGCCCTGACCAGCACTTTTCGGTCCGGGGGGTCCTCGCGATCGGGCCCGAATGCAGGCAGGATGACCTCAACCCGTTGCGGGACAAGGGAAAGAAGCCACCGTGCTCGTTACCAAGAACCCCGACCAGACCCTGTGGGAGTCCATCCTGCCCGAGTGCTGCCGTGACCTGCCCCCGGAGCTGGCCCGGGTGGACGCCCTGCTGGACGACCCTGCGTTCTTCGAGCCCTACCGGGCGCGCTTCGACCCCGAGCACGGCCGGCGGTCGACGCCCATCGAGACCTACCTGCGGATGATGTTCCTCAAGTTCCGCTACCGGCTGAGCTACGAGGTCCTCTGCCGGGAGGTGGCCGACTCGATCTCCTGGCGGCGGTTCTGCCACATCCCCCTGGGCGCGCCGGTGCCCCACCCCAGCACCCTCATGAAGATCACGACCCGCTGCGGCCAGGCCACGGTCGAGAAGCTGAACCAGACGATGCTGGAGAAGGCGGTAGGGAACAAAGTGCTCAAGAC
>JBOGIF010000232.1:0-4889 GCA_050742415.1 Acidimicrobiales bacterium
GGCGCTTCATGTCCGTCTGGGCCAGGCACCCGAGCGCGCCGTAGATGATGCCGATCACCGCCAGGGCGCCGATCACCGGGGCCCACGCCCTGGCCGCCTCGGGCAGGATCGGCAGCGCGACCCGTACGAACCCGTAGGTGCCCAGCTTGAGGAGCACGGCGGCCAGGATCACCGAGCCGACCGTCGGCGCCTCGGTGTGGGCGTCGGGCAGCCAGGTGTGGAACGGGAACATCGGCACCTTGATGGCGAAGCCCATGAACAGCCCGCCGAAGATCAGGATCTGGGTGCTGCGGCCGATGGTGCCGCCCTGGGCGATCAGTTCGGGGATGTCGAACGTGTGGCCGGCCTTGAAGTACAGGGCCAGGAAGCTCAGGATCATGATGGCGGAGCCGAACAGGGTGTAGAGGAAGAACTTGATCGACGCGTACTGCCGGTTGGGGCCGCCCCACACGCCGATCATGAAGTACATCGGGAGCAGCACCAGCTCGAAGAAGACGAAGAACAGGATCAGGTCCTGCGCCGCGAAGGTGCCGACCATCCCCGTCTCCAGGATCAGCATGAGGATCAGGAAGGCCTTCGGGTTGTGGGGCTCGGGGAAGTGGTCCCACGAGTAGACGACGCACAGGACCGTGATGACGATGGACAGGATGAGCAACGGCAGAGAGATGCCGTCGATGCCGATGTGGTAGCGGCTGTTGATCACCTCGATCCAGTTGTGGGCCACCTCGAACTGGAGCTTCTCGCTGGCGCTGTAGTCGAAATCCACGAGCAGCTTCACGCCGACCGCGGCGGTGGCCAAGGTGGCGAGGAGGGCGGTGCCCTTGATGGCGGCCTCCTGCCGGCGCGGGATCAGCCCCACCAGGACAGCGCCCAGCACGGGCAGGAAGATGGCTGCGGTAAGGATCATGCGCTCTCCGTCACGTGAGGAACACCAGGCCGGCCGCGAACAGGGCGGTGGCCGCGAACAGGACCGCTGCGTACTGCTGGACCCGGCCGGTCTGGGTGCGGCGCAGGATGCTGCCACCCTCCTCGGCTCCGAGCCCGGCGCCGTTGACGATGCCGTCGATGCCCTTCTGGTCGATCACGTCGTAGACCACCTGGCCGGTGGCGCGCGCCGCGACGCCCGCGCCGTTCACCACCCCGTCGATCACGTGCTGGTTCACCCAGTAAGCCGCCTTGGCGATGGGGTACTGGATGGTGCGCACCACCCCGTCGATGTAGAGGTTGTCGAGGTAGTACTTGTTCACCAGGACCCGGTGGCCGGTCGCCAGCACGCCGCTGCGGGCCATCGCACCCCGCGGCCAGGTGTTGCGCAGGTAGTAGCCGGCCGCCGCCCCGATGCCCAGGACGGCGACGGCGAGCGACACCAGCGCCAGCGACGGGTTGAAGGCGTGCTCCTCGACCACCTCGGGCACTCCCGGCACCTCGAACACCACCCAGTGGCCGAACTTGGCGATGCCCGGCGCGTTGAGCAGGCCGGCCAGGGCAGCCGGGACGGCCAGGATCCGAAGGGGCCAGGCCATGGACGGCGGCGACTCGTGGGGGTGACCGTGGCCTCGGTACTCCCCGGCGAAGATCAGGTAGCAGGCACGGGTCATGTAGGCGGCGGTCATGAACGCCCCCGCCAGCCCAACCGCGAGCATGAGCGGGAAGCCGTTCGCCAGGGCGCCGTTGAGGATCTCGTCCTTGGACCAGAAGCCGGCCAGCGGGAAGATCCCGGCCAGAGCCAGCGAGCCGAGGATGAACGTCCAGAACGTCGTGGGCATGTGCTTCCGCAACCCGCCCATGTCGCTCATGTTGTTGGAGTGGACGGCATGGATGAGCGAACCTGACCCGAGGAACAGGAGCGCCTTGAAGAAGGCGTGCGTGAAGAGGTGGAAGACGCCCGCCCCCCACGCACCCACGCCAAGGGCCATGACCATGTACCCGAGCTGGCTGACCGTGGAGTAGGCGAGCACCCGTTTGACGTCGTCCTGCACGAACGCCAGGGCGGCGGCGATGAGCACGGTGATGGCGCCGATGAGGGCGACGAAGTTGATGCCGCCGGCGTCGATGGAGAAGCCGGTGAAGAAGACCCCGTAGAAGCGAGCCACCAGGTAGACCCCGGCCACCACCATGGTCGCGGCGTGGATGAGCGCCGACACCGGCGTGGGCCCGGCCATGGCGTCGGGCAGCCACACGTGCAATGGGAACTGGGCGCTCTTGCCCATGACGCCGAGGAATAGCAGGACGGCTCCGGCCAGGAGCACTCCGTGCCCGATCCCGCCGGTGAGCGCCAGGTGGTTCAGGTTCTCGATCTCGAAGTTCCGCCCGGCAGCGAAGAAGAGGGTGATGACACCCAGCATCAGGCCGATGTCGCCCGTCCTGGTCGTGAGGAAGGCCTTTATGGCGGCGCCGGAGTTGGCCTCCTCCTCCCACCAGTGGCCGATGAGCATGAACGAACAGAGGCCGACCAGCTCCCAGCCGATCAGTAGCTGCAGGGTGTTGTCGGCCACGACGAGCATCAGCATCGAGGCGGTGAACAGCGACAGGGCGGCGAAGAAGAAGGTGTAGCGCCGGTCCCCGTGCATGTAACCGGTCGAGTACACGTGCACCATCAGCGAGATGAAGGTGACGACCACCAGCATCATCACGGCGAGGCCGTCGATGTGGATGCCGACGCCGACCTCCACCCCGCCCATCCTCCACCATTCGATGTGGCGCCCGACCGCCTCCCGGGGCTCGTGCATGCCGATCCACTCGGCGGCGGCGGCGAGCGACAGGAGGAACGAGATGCCCAGCGCGCCAATCCCAACCTCGGCCCCCTTGCCGGGCAGCTTCTTGCCCACAGCCAGGATCACCCAGAACGAGATCGCCGGTATGAGCGGTATCAGCCAGGCCTTCTCCAGCATCGGCGCGGCCTAGCCCTTCATCAGGTCGACCTGGTCGAGGTCGATGCTGGCCCGGTTGCGGAATATGAGCAGGACGATGGCCAGACCGACGCCGACCTCGGCGGCGGCGATGGTGATGACGAACAGCGCGAAGACCTGGCCGGCGACGGTGCTGTGGAGGGCGCCGAAGGCCACGAGGTTGATGTTGACGGCGTTGAGCATCAGCTCGATCGACATGAGCACCAGCACCGCGTTCTTGCGGGCCAGGACGCCGTAGACGCCCAGGCAGAAGAGCACGGCCGACAGCAGCAGGAACTGGTTGAGGTACATCAGTCGCGCCGGGCCAGGGCGACGGCGCCGACGAGCGCGGCCAGCAGCATCACCGACGAGACCTCGAAAGGCACCACGTAGGGCCCGAAGATCGAGTCGCTGACCGCCGCCGTCCGTTGGACGGTGTCGATCACGAGCCTCTGGTCGCCGAAGGCGTCCACCAGGACCGCCCCTAGGGCCCCGAAGAGGAAGAGCGCCACGAGGGCGGCCAAGCCCCGCTGGTCGTTGTCGAGGCCGGCGTCGCGGCCGATCGGCGCCCGGGTGAGCATGACGCCGAAGAGCAGCAGGACCACGATGGCCCCGATGTAGACGAGCACCTGCACCCACGCCAGGAACTCGGCAGCGAGCAGGATGAACAGCCCGGCCGCGCCAGCGAGCACCATGGCGAGGAACAGCGCCGCCCGCACGACGTTCTGGGTCGTGACCAGCCGGAAGGCGGCCACGACCATCACCAGGGCCAGCACCGCGAAGACAACGTTCTCGGCGGTGCCAGCGCTTCGGGTCATGGGCGGGCGGAACCTACTTCACTTCTTCTTCACGGCCCCAGCTTCGAGGGCCGGAGGCTCGGGCACCCCGGCCATCCACTCGCCGAGCTTCTCCTTGTCGTGCAGCAGGTCGGCGATGCGGACCTCGGAGTACTCGTACTCCGGGCTCCAGAAGAGGGCGTCGAACGGGCAGACCTCCACACAGATGCCGCAGTACATGCAGAGGGCGTAGTCGATGTCGAACCGGTCGAGGGCGTTCACCGTCCGCGGCTTCCCACCCTCGCGGCGGGGCGGACGCTTCTCCTTGTGGCCCTCGATGTAGATGCACCAGTCGGGGCACTCCCGGGCGCACAGCATGCACGAGGTGCAGTTCTCCTCCTTGAGGGCGATGACGCCCCGGGCCCGGGTGGGCGGGGCCTCCTTCTCGTGGGGGTACTGCACCGTGACGGCGCCGTGCCGCCACGTCTCGATCATGGTCTTGAGGGTGACACCCATCCCCTTGGCCAGGCCGGGTAGCTCGGGCATACCTAGAACACCACCTTCAGGATCCCCGTTGCGAGGATGTTGAGTAGAGAGAGCGGGATGAGGTACTTCCAGGCGAAGGTCTGAAGCTGGTCCTCCCGAAAGCGCGGGAACGTGAACCGCACCCAGAAGATGAGGAAGGCCACCAGCATGATCTTGGCTACGAGCACGAGCGGACCGACCACGTTGGCCAGCAGGCCGGAGGTGAAGAAGGGCTGGTACCAGCCGCCCAGGTAGAGGGTGGCGGCGATGGCGGAGAGGGCGAAGGCGGTGCCGAACTCGGCCATGAAGAAGAACAGGAAACGGAACCCCGAGTACTCGGTCATGTACCCGGCCACCAGCTCCGACTCGGCCACCGGCATGTCGAAGGGCGTCTGGGTGAGCTCGGCCTGGGCGGCGGCGATGAACAGGACGAAGCCGATGAACTGCGTGAGGAGGTAGGGGTTGCCGATGAGGCCGACGCCGAAGATCTCCCCGTCCGCCTGGGCGTGCACGATCCCCTGCAGGCTCATGGTGCCCGCCTGCACCACCACGCCGACGACGGCCAGCACGAGCGGCAGCTCATAGGCGATGAGCTGGCCGGCCGCCCGCAGGGCGCCGATGAGCGAGTACTTGTTGGCCGACGACCAGCCGGCCATGAGGATGCCGAGCACCGACAGGGACGACACGGCGAGGGCGAAGA
>JBOGIF010000233.1:0-2524 GCA_050742415.1 Acidimicrobiales bacterium
CGGTCTGACCGCTACTCGAGCACGAGGTCGTCGTCCGCCACGTCGACGTGGACGGTGCCGCCCTCGGTGAACCGGCCTTCCAGCAGGGCGAGCGCCAGTGGGTCGCTGATCCGGCGTTGGATCACTCTCTTGAGTGGCCGGGCGCCGTAGGTGGGATCGAAGCCGGCCCGGGCGAGCCACAACACGGCCTTCTCCGAGACGTCGAGGCTCAACCGTCGGGCCGCCAGACGGTCTCGGAGTAGCTCGAGCTGGATGACGACGATGCGCTCGATGTCGGCCTCGGTGAGAGACCGGAAGCGCACGATCTCGTCGATCCGGTTGAGGAACTCGGGCCGGAAAAAGCCAGCCGGGTCGCCGGCCAGGTTGGACGTCATGATCAGGACGGTGTTGGTGAAGTCGACGGTGCGGCCCTGGCCGTCGGTGAGGCGGCCGTCGTCGAGCAGCTGGAGCAGCACGTTGAAGACCTCCGGGTGGGCCTTCTCGATCTCGTCCAGCAGGATCACCGCGTAGGGCCGGCGCCGCACGGCCTCCGTGAGCTGGCCGCCCTCGTCGTAGCCCACGTAGCCGGGAGGAGCCCCGATCAGGCGGCTCACGGTGTGCTTCTCCTGGTACTCGCTCATGTCGATGCGGACCATCGCCCGCTGGTCGTCGAACAGGAAGTCCGCCAATGCCCGGGCCAGCTCGGTCTTGCCCACGCCCGTGGGGCCGAGGAAGAGGAACGACCCGATGGGCCGATGGGGATCGGACAGCCCGGCGCGGGAGCGCCGGATGGCGTTGGCCACGGCAGAGACGGCCTCGTCCTGGCCCACGACCCGCTCGTGCAGCACCTGCTCCATGCGGACCAGCTTCTCTACCTCGCCCTCCATCAGCCGGGAGACCGGGACGCCGGTCCAGCGGCTGACCACCTCGGCGATGTCCTCGGCGTCGACCTCCTCCTTCAGCATGCGCTGGCCCGCCTGCAGCTCGTCGAGGGCGGCCGATGCCTCGGCCACCTGGCCCTCCAGCTCGGGCACGCGGCCGTAGCGGATGGCGGCGGCCTGCTCGTACTCACCCGCCCGTTCATGGCGCTCGGCCTCGGCCCGGGCCGCCTCCAGCTCCTCCTTCAGTGTGCGGATGCGGGCGATGGCTTCCTTCTCGGCCGTCCAATGGGCCTTCATGGCGTCCGAGCGCTCGCCCAGGTCGGCCAGCTCGGCGTCGAGCGCGCCAAGGCGCTCACGGCTGGCGGCGTCGGTCTCCTTCTCCAGCGCCAGCCGCTCGATCTCGAGCTGGCGGATGCGGCGCTCCACCACGTCGATCTCGGTCGGCATGGAGTCGATCTCGATGCGCAACCGGCTGCCGGCCTCGTCGATCAGGTCGATGGCCTTGTCGGGCATGAACCGTCCCGTCAGGTAGCGGTCGGACAGGACGGCGGCGGCGACCAACGCCGAGTCCTGGATGCGCACGCCGTGGTGGACCTCGTAGCGCTCCTTGAGGCCTCGGAGGATGGCGATGGTGGACTCCACTGACGGCTCGTCGACGTAGACCGGTTGGAAGCGACGCTCCAGGGCCGCGTCCTTTTCCACGTGGCGGCGGTACTCGTCGAGCGTGGTAGCGCCCACCATGCGCAGCTCGCCTCGGGCGAGCATGGGCTTGAGCATGTTGGAGGCGTCCATCGACCCTTCGGCTGCGCCAGCGCCGATCACCGTGTGCATCTCGTCGATGAAGGTGATGACCTGGCCGGCCGAGTCGGCGATCTCTTTCAGCACCGCCTTCAGCCGCTCCTCGAACTCGCCGCGGTACTTGGCGCCCGCCACCATCGACCCGAGGTCGAGGGCGATGACCTTCCGGTCGCGAAGGCCCTCGGGCACGTCGCCTTCGGCAATACGCCGGGCCAGGCCCTCGACGATCGCCGTCTTTCCGACGCCGGGTTCGCCGATCAGGACCGGGTTGTTCTTGGTGCGGCGTGAGAGCACTTGGATGACGCGACGGATCTCCTCGTCGCGCCCGATGACAGGGTCGAGCTTGCCGGCGCTCGCCGCGGTGGTGAGGTCGCGGCCGAACCGCTCCAGCGCCTGGTAGCTGTTCTCCGGGGTCTGGGTTGTGACCCGATGGCTGCCCCGGATGTCGCGTAGGACGGCGAGAAGATCGTCGTGACTGACGCCCAGCAGCTCGGTGCCGGCCGTACGGGCGAGGGCGAGCAGCAGGTGCTCAGTCGACAGGTAGTCGTCGCGGAGCTCGGCCCGTTCTCGGTCCGCGGCCTCGAGCAGAGCTCGGGTCTCGCGGGACAGCTGCGGTTCGGATGCCCCGTAGGCCTGGGCCAGCTTGGCGAGGGCCGCGTCGGTGCGTTGGCGCAACGCCGCCGGGGTCACACCGGCTCGCTGCAGGGTGGGAAGCACGACTCCGTCCTCCTGGCCCCCCAGGGCGGCGAGCAGATGCTCGGGCGTGACCTCCGGGTGGCTGCGCTGGCGGGCCAGGGCGACGGCGCTCTCCAGGGCCTCCTGGGTCTTCAGGGTCCAGCGGTTGGGGTCGATCGCCATGGGTTGCT
>JBOGIF010000234.1:0-2477 GCA_050742415.1 Acidimicrobiales bacterium
CTGCTGGAGGGCGTGCCCGGGATCGGCAAGACGGTGCTGGTGCGCTCCCTTGCCTCCGCCCTGCACCTCGAGTTCGCCCGGGTCCAGTTCACTCCCGACCTGATGCCTGGCGACATCACCGGCAGCCACATCGTCACCGAGGACGACGCCGGCCATCGCCGCTTCGAGTTCCAGCCCGGTCCCCTGTTCACCAACCTCCTGCTGGCCGACGAGATCAACCGGGCCACCCCCAAGACCCAGTCCGCCCTGCTGGAGGCCATGGCCGAGCACCAGGTCACCACCGGCGACGCCACCCGGCCCCTGCCGTCGCCGTTCTTCGTGCTCGCTACCCAGAACCCGATCGAGCACGAGGGCACCTACCCGTTGCCGGAGGCGCAGCTCGACCGCTTCTTCTTCAAGCTCCTGGTACGGCTCCCCGACGTGGCCGGACTGGTCGAGATCGCGCAGCGAACGACTGGCGCCACCGACGTCGCCATCGCTCCGGTGGCCACCGGCGATGACTTGGCGCAGATGGCCCGGCTGGCCCGGGAGGTGCCGATCGCCAGCCACGTCATCGAGCGCGCCGCCCGCATCGTGATCGCCACCCATCCCGACCGGCCCGACGCCCCCGACGAGGTCCAGCGCTACGTGCGCTTCGGGTCGAGCCCGCGTGGCATGCAGGCGCTCGTCGTCGCGTCCCGTGTCCGCGCCTTGCTCGAGGGTCGCTACAACGTCGCGTTCGAGGACCTCGAAGTGATGGCGCCGCCCGCTCTGCGCCATCGCATCTTCTTGAACTTCGAGGCCGATGCCGCCGGTGTGGACGCCGACGAGGTGGTGGCCGCAGTGCTGACCGCCACCGCCAAGGGATGAGCCCGTGGCCGTGAGCACCTCCTCGGCGCCGCCGACCGTGCTCGCCCCCGAGGACCTCACCCTCCTGCGGAGGCTCTCCCTCGCCCACCGCCGGCCGGCACAGGGCCTGCTACCCGGGCACCGTCGCTCGACCCGTACCGCCCGGTCCCCCGAGCTCGCCGACTTCCGGCCCTACGCCCCGGGCGACGACATCCGCCAGATCGACTGGCGGGCCTACGGCCGGCTCGAACGCCTGGTCGTGCGCCTCTATGTGGCCGAGCAGGAGTCGGCCCTCAACGTGGTGCTCGACGCCAGCGAGTCCATGGCCCTGGGGAACCCGGCAAAGTGGCCGGCGGCTCGCCGGCTGGCGGCCGCCGTCGCCATGCTGGGCCTGGCGGCCGGAGACCGTGTGGCCGTCGGGGCGCTCGACCGGACGGGCCCCAGGGCCACCCACGTCCGTCCCGGCGGCGGGGGGGCTGCCCGCCTGCTGGGCTTCCTCGGCGGCTTGGAGCCGGGAGGCGGCGCGGGCGCGGATGACCTGGCCGAGCTGGCGTGGCTGCGGCCCGGCGTGACGGTGGTGGTGTCGGACTTCATGTTCGAGGCCGACTGGGGGCCGCCTCTGGCGGGGCTGCGCCGGCGCAGCCAGGAGCCGCTCCTGTGGCAGGTTCTCGGGCCGGACGAGGAGAGCCCCAAGCTGGCCGGCGACGTCACCCTGGTCGAGGCGGAATCCGGTCGTCAACGTGAGATGACGATAACCCCACGGGTGCTGAAGGAGTACCTGAAGAACCTGGCGGCCCTGCGCGACGGCCTTCGCCAGTCGGCTACGAGCGCCGGGGGCTTGTTCCTCCATACCCGCAGCGACGACAGCCTCGAGGCAGCTCTGGCCGCTGCCATCAGGGCCGGGGCCGTTCGCCGGTTCTGAGGGCTCCGTGGAGGTTCTCTCGCCGGCGGCGGCAGCCGCCTTCGTGGCCGTACCCGCCATCCTCGCCCTCTACGTACTCAAGGTTCGGGGTTCACGGGCGCCGGTGGGGGCTCTCGCCCTGTGGCCCGGCCACCTCGCCGACCGGACGCGCCGTGGAAGCGCCTGAGGACAAGCTGGCTCCTCCTGGTGCAGCTACTGGTTGCTTCGGCGGTCGCCCTCGCCCTCATGCGCCCCGTCCTGGTGGGCGCGGCCGGAGCGGCCGGCACCACGGTCGTGCTGCTCGACGGCTCGGCCACCATGCAGGCCACCGACGTATCCCCGAGCCGCTTCGGGGTTGCAGTGGCCCGAGCGCGGGCCACCGCCGACCGGCTCAGCGCAGGGCAGCAGATGGCCGTCGTACTGCTCGGCCCCCACGCCCAGCTTCTGGCCTCCCCCACTGCCGACCCGGCCGTCCTCCGGTCGGCGCTGGACCGCGCCCGCCCTTCCGGCGAGGCGGCCGACCTGGCCGAGGGAGTGTCGCTGGCCAACGCCGTGCTGGCCGGGCGACCGGGTGGCTCGGTCGTGCTCTACAGCGACGGCCACACCCGCCGCCCCGACTCTCCGCTACGCGTGTCCGCCCCTTGGCGGTACGAGGCGGTAGGCACCACCGGCGAGAACACGTCCGTCGCCATCCTGGGCCGCGAGCCGGGCGGGTGGGGCGGGACGCCTCTGGAGGAGGCTCTTCCCG